>NZ_CP021255.1:2240000-2540000 GCF_002952055.1 Desulfobulbus oralis
TCACGTGCCTCGTGGTACTCGGGGACTCCCTAGGGGGCAAAGGTATTTCGAATACCGGGCTATCACCGTCTCTGGCCGGCCTTTCCATACCGTTCTTCTATACTTTTGCCATCCCATATCGGGGCCCCACAACCCCCATGAGCATGCCCATGGGTTTGGGCTCTTCCGCGTTCGCTCGCCGCTACTTGCGGAATCACATTTGTTTTCTTTTCCTGAGGGTACTGAGATGTTTCACTTCCCCTCGTTCGCCTTCTACAACCTATGTATTCAGTTGTGAATGACAGAGTTTGAACTCCGCCGGGTTCCCCCATTCGGACACCTCCGGATCACAGCCTGTTAGCGGCTCCCCGAAGCTTTTCGCAGCTTGCCACGTCCTTCTTCGCCTCCTGGTGCCAAGGCATCCGCCATCAGCCCTTAGTAGCTTAACCATAAGTCTTTTGTAAACTAAGCTAAACTCTAAACGCTTGTGTAGTACACCAATGCCGCATGCTGCAAAGTCATTCGACTCCACCATGCCGCACCGGTTCTACGATTTAGATACCCTGCTATTCAATTGTCAAAGAACAAAACTTTCTCTTACTGCCGTGAAAGCTTAAAGTTGCATGGCGTTCTCTTCCAATCGCCACGCAGCCTTACTCCTTCAACCTGGTGGAGGTGAACGGGTTCGAACCGATGACCTCCTGCGTGCAAGGCAGGCGCTCTCCCAGCTGAGCTACACCCCCAATCCGCTCCGCCTGGTGGGCCTAGGTGGACTTGAACCACCGACCTCACGCTTATCAGGCGTGCGCTCTAACCAGCTGAGCTATAGGCCCGCGTCCTTGATCTCTCAAAACCAAACAGGAAAAGCAGGGTTGATCCCACGCGGAAACTTGCGCTCCGCTGCTTCCTTAAAAAGGAGGTGATCCAGCCCCAGGTTCCCCTAGGGCTACCTTGTTACGACTTCACCCCAGTTACCAGCCGTACCTTGGCAGCCTGCCCCCTTGCGGTTAGCTCAACTGCTTCTGGTACAACCGACTCCCGTGGTGTGACGGGCGGTGTGTACAAGGCCCGGGAACGTATTCACCGTGGCATGCTGATCCACGATTACTAGCGATTCCAACTTCATGGAGTCGAGTTGCAGACTCCAATCCGGACTGAGACCGGCTTTCCGGGATTGGCTCCATTTCGCAATGTCGCTCCCCTTTGTACCGGCCATTGTAGTACGTGTGTAGCCCTGGTCATAAGGGCCATGAGGACTTGACGTCATCCCCGCCTTCCTCCGGTTTGACACCGGCAGTCCCTTCAGAGTGCCCGGCCGAACCGCTGGCAACTGAAGGCAAGGGTTGCGCTCGTTGCGGGACTTAACCCAACATCTCACGACACGAGCTGACGACAGCCATGCAGCACCTGTCTCCGGATTCCTTCAAAGAAGGCACCACCCACTTTCATGGGCGTCTCCGGGATGTCAAGACCAGGTAAGGTTCTTCGCGTTGCATCGAATTAAACCACATACTCCACCGCTTGTGCGGGCCCCCGTCAATTCCTTTGAGTTTTAATCTTGCGACCGTACTCCCCAGGCGGTGAACTTAATGCGTTAGCTGCGACACAGAGGGGATCAACACCCCCTGCATCTAGTTCACATCGTTTACGGCGTGGACTACCAGGGTATCTAATCCTGTTTGCTCCCCACGCTTTCGCGCCTCAGCGTCAGTATCCAGCCAGAATGTCGCCTTCGCCACCGGTATTCCTCCCGATATCTACGAATTTCACCTCTACACCGGGAATTCCACATTCCCCTCTGGTACTCAAGACTGCCAGTTTCAAATGCACGTCCACAGTTAAGCCGTGGGATTTCACATCTGACTTGACAGCCCGCCTGCGCGCCCTTTACGCCCAGTGATTCCGAACAACGCTCGCACCCTCCGTATTACCGCGGCTGCTGGCACGGAGTTAGCCGGTGCTTCCTTTAGAGGTACCGTCAAACAAAACAGTTATTCGCTGCCTTGCACTTCTTCCCTCTTGACAGAGCTTTACGATCCGAAGACCTTCCTCACTCACGCGGCGTCGCTGCGTCAGGGTTGCCCCCATTGCGCAATATTCCTCACTGCTGCCTCCCGTAGGAGTCTGGCCCGTATTCCAGTGCCAGTGTGGCGGATCATCCTCTCAGACCCGCTAACCATCGTCGCCTAGGTAGGCCATTACCCCACCTACTAGCTAATGGTACGCAGACCCCTCTTCATACAGTAGCTTGAATCAGAGGCCACCTTTCCTTGCCTTACCTGTGAAATGCAAGAATATCCGGTATTAGTACCCCTTTCGGCGTGTTATTCCGGATATGAAGACAGGTTATCTACGCGTTACTCACCCGTGCGCCACTCTACTAGGAACCGAAGTCCCGTTCGCGTTCGACTTGCATGTGTTAAGCACGCCGCCAGCGTTCGTTCTGAGCCAGGATCAAACTCTCCAGTTCAATGCCTAGCAAATCACTTCGACCAGACTCTCGTCCGATCACTCAAAACCAATTTCTTGGCCCGCTCTTCCTGTTCAGTTTTCAAAGATCAAGCGCCAGGATCATCTCCCAGCCAGAGCCCGCCTTTCTACCCTATCACGAAAGACTTGTCAAACCCTTTTCCACTGCCCCAGAAACTTTTTCCCAAGACCCGAGACCCTCGCCTCACACCCGGTCCAAGCCCCGCAGCAGCAGAGCCGCCCTTATACCCCATCCCTCAAACACTTGTCAAAAGATTTCTGGTCAAAAAATTACAGCCCCGCTCCATCCCCACAATCTTATTGCAAAAATCAAACAAGAGCCGACTAGGTGGCCAACTGGCCGGCGGCATTGACCACCCTCCCGCATCCTGCCGCCGCAAATGAAAGCTTTACATTTGAGGCCTGAAGAATAGAATCAGCGCACATTCCGTTTATCTCCATCAAGAAAACGGGCGCTGTTTGTGCCCCGAATTTCAGGTCCATACCACCATGCGTGATCTTTCCCCGTTTCAGGCCGGTCATTTTGATGTTTGTGTCATCGGCGCCGGCGTGTACGGCGCGGCGTGCGCCCATAGCCTTGCGGCAGCCGGTCTGAAGACCGCTGTCATCGACAAGGGCGACTTCTGCTCGGCCACCTCGGCCAACAGCCTCAAAATTCTGCACGGCGGCCTGCGCTACCTGCAACACGGCAACCTGGTGCGGATGCGTGAAACCATCCGTGCCCGCAGGGAGTTCATGCGTTTTGCGCCCCACCTGAGCAAAGCGCTTGCCTGCGCCATTCCCACCTTTGGCAGCGGCCTGCGTTCGCCGCTGGCTGCCCGATGCGCCACGTTGTTGAACAACGCCATCGGCTCCGACCGCAACCTTGGGATAGCCGGGGACCTGGCTCTGCCGCCCGGACGCACCATCTCCCGGGAAAGCTTTCTGCAGCAGTTTCCGGGCACCACTGTCCCGGGGCTCAGCGGGGGACTTGTCTGGTATGACACCCTGGCCGGCAACACCGAGCGCCTGGTTCTGGAATACCTGTGGGCGGCCCGGGACCTGGGCGCCCTGCCCTGCAACTACCTGCGCGCCGAGCGCATTCTCACCCAAAACGGCAGGGTCGAGGGCGTTCTCGTGACCGATGTGCCCAGCGGGCAACCCTTTGCGATCAACGCATCCTGGGTCGTCAATGCCGCAGGCCCCTGGTTTGACGAGCTGCTCGAAGCCTCCGGCATTCCACCGGTGCCAACGCGCTGGACCAAGGCAGTCAACATAGTGGTGCGCAGGGAGCTGAACCCCGACTGCGCCGTGGGCATCGAAAGCAATGAGGAGTACAGCGATCAGGACGCCGTACTCAAGCGCAACAAGCGCTTTTACTTCTTTGTCCCCTGGCGCGGCGGCACCCTCATCGGCACGAGCTACAAGGAGTGGCGGGGCAGCAGGGAAGATCTGCTGCCCACCCGTGCCGATACGGAGGAAATCGTCAGAGAGGTGCAGGCCATTCATCCCAGTTGGGGCCTCGAGCCCAAAGATGTTTCCTTTGCCCATGCCGGACTTCTGCCCATGAGCGGGATCGACGCCTCCGGCGCGGTTCAACTGGCCAAGCACTCGCTCATTGTCGACCACGGCAAGACGGGCGGGCCGCAGGGCCTGCTTTCCCTTCGTTCCATCAAATACACGACTGCGCCTGTTGAGGCGGACAAAGTCACGGCCATCATTCTGCGCGACACCGGCCGCCGCCCCGCCCGCCAACCGGCGCCCGCCCAGGGCCAGGGCCGAGTGCCGGCCGAACTGGCTCCGCTTCTGCACAGCCGATACGGCAGCCGCGCCCCGCGCGTGGCCGGCCATCTCGCCGCGGCCGACAGCGATACCTGGTGGCTGAGTCGGGAGCCGCCGCTGCTCAGGGCCGAACTGCGTTACTTCATTCAGGAAGAAATGGCGCTGCATCTGACGGATGTCCTGTTCCGCCGCACCGGCCTGGGCAGCCTGCGCTGTCCGCCGGCCGGGCTGCTGACCACGCTCGCCGAAGCCATGGCCGCCGAACTCGGCTGGGACGGGGCCCGGCAGCAACTGGAAATCGAGCAGGTTATGCGGCGCTTTGCCATGTTGCCCCAGGAAAACTGAAGATGACTGCGAGCTTCCCAGAGACGGCCGATATCGAAACCTCGTCCGCAGACTATGCCAGCCGCTTTGCCGGTGCTGCCGGGCGATTCTTTCTGGAAACCCAAACCGGGATGGTTCTCTCCTGTCTCGACCCCATCCCGGATAAAAGGGTGCTGGACGTGGGCGGCGGCCATTGCCAACTGGCTGCGCCCCTGACGGCACAAGGCTACCGGGTCACCATGACCGGCAGCGCCGACATCTGCGGAGAGCGGGCGGCCGCCAGGCTCCCGGCCGACTCCTTCACCTATCGGACCTGCGACTCCCTGGCCCTGCCCTTTGCCGACCGCTCCTTTCCGGTCGCCCTGTCCTTCCGCCTGCTGCCCCATGTGGAAAGCCCGGAACACCAGAACCGGCTCGTGGGCGAACTGTGCCGGGTGGCTGAGCGCATGGTGATCCTGGACTATCCCGATATCCGGAGCTTCAACATGCTCTACTCTCTGCTGTTCCGGCTCAAGAAGCGGGTGGAGGGCAACACCCGAAGCTATATCCTTTTCAACCGCCGGCAGATTGCAACAGCCTTCGCCGCCCATGGTTTTGGTCAGATCCGCTTTCTGCCCCAGTTTTTCTGGCCCATGGTACTGCACAGAAAATTGCAAAGCGCGGCGCTCTCCCGGCTCATTGAAAAGCCCTGTCGCCTGAGCGGCCTGACCGGCCTGTTCGGCTCGCCGGTCATTGTCTGCGCAACCAGAAATTCCGACATCTGAACCTGTATATGTCCACACCCGCACAAATCCCGCGTGACGTTCTGGTCCTCGCGCCACAGCCGTTTTTTCAGGAACGCGGCACGCCCATTGCCGTGCGTCTTCTGGTGGAAGAGCTGGCTGATGCCGGTTACACGGTGGATCTCCTCACCTTCCATGAGGGCGAGCCCTTTGCCTATCCGGGCGTCGAGCTGCTGCGCACACCGGCGCTGCCGGGACTGGTCGGGCTGAAGCCCGGCTTTTCCCTGAAAAAGCTCGTCTGCGACCTGCTGATGCTGTGCAGCGCGGTGCCGCTGTTGAAAAAACGGCGTTACTGCGTGGTGCACGCGGTGGAGGAAAGCGTGTTTATCGCCCAACTGCTTGCCTCGCTGTTCCGCGTCCCCTTCCTGTACGACATGGATTCCCTGCTCTCCCAGCAGTTGGGCAACAAATTTCCCGTGCTGCAACGGGGCATGGGCCTGCTCCGCTGGTTTGAAAAGCAGGCAATGCGTCAAAGCAGCGGGGTACTGGCGGTCTGCGCCAGTCTGCAGGAAAGGGCACGGCAGGAAGCGCCGGCGGTACCAGCGGCGGTGCTGGAAGACATCAATCTGGCCGACGTGCCGGCAACCGTGCCCACGGAGATCCGCGACCGTTGCGGCATACAGGGCTGCCTGCTCATGTACGTGGGCAATCTGGAGAGCTACCAGGGAATCGACCTGTTGCTGAGCGCCTTTGCCGGGCTGCCGCAGGACAACAGCGGGCTCGTCATCATTGGCGGCCGGAAGGAAGACATCGCCGCCTACAGCCAAAAGAGCCGGGCCCTCGGCATCGGGGAGCGCGTACATTTTCTAGGGCCCCGGCCGGTCGGCGAGCTGGGCCTCTGTCTGGCCCAGGCAGACATTCTGCTCTCACCCCGCATACAGGGCAGCAATACGCCCATGAAAATCTACTCCTATCTGGCCTCCGGCAAGCCGGTCATCGCCACCAGACTGCCCACGCACACGCAGGTGCTGGACAGCAGCATTGCCCTGCTCTGCGCGCCCGAACCAGAGGCCTTTGCCGCGGCCATGCAGGCGCTGATCCAGGATGCAGGGCGCCGGACGCAGCTTGGGCAGGCGGGCAGGGAACGGGCCGAGGCGCGCTATTCCCGCGCCGCCTACCGAAACAAACTCAGGAACTTTTATCTGAAGACCGTCGGCCCGCCACCGGGCTGAGGCGGTGTCAACCTTTCCGGCGCAGGGCCAACTGAGACTGAAAAAAAGGCAGGATGCGCTGGGGCTGGCCATAGGGTATGGGCAGCAGGCTGCCGCCAAGGACCTGTTCCCGAAAGGACTGGAAGGGGCGGTGTGCATCGAGCTCGGCCTGCGCCTGAAAACCGAAGGAGCCGACCCGCTCCGTCTGGCCGGGCAGGGCCAGCGGATCGGTGCCGGGCAGATTGCGGGCCTGCCCCAGGGCCGCAAACAGGCCCGGCAAGGGCCAAAAACACGGCCGGTTGCCGTTGTCACCCAGAAAAAGCCCCTGGCTGCCAAAACGGGCCACAAGTGTGCCGAGCAATCTGCCCCGCCGGCCCAGCCACTTGCCCACGCCCCAGGGCAGGACGACCACGACCGGCTGCCGCAACAGCTCTGCCAGCACCGTTTCCGCAGGCTGGCGCTCGGGGTACTGCTCCGTCAAACCCAGGGCCAGAATCTCCAGGCCCTCGGCCGACACAATTTGCCGGCCCGCGAACAGGAAAAGCGGCGCTTCTTCGGCCCCGAGACACAGCGTATGGGCTTCGGCCCCTGTCCGCAGCGCCAGACCGCAGAGGTCTTCGCCCGCAAGCGCCAGTTCCCGCAGGCGCGTAAAGCAGTCCTGCCCCGCCATTTCGGCCAGGAAAAGACAAAAATTCAGCCGGCCGGCAAGCTGTCCCCTTGCCGCCTGCGCCCGAAAATGCCTCCGGGCGGCCGCCGCCACAGCGGGCAGCTCCGCCGTGGCAAAAAGATGCACATGGGCATCTGCAAGCATCCAGGTCATAGGCCCTCTTCGCCGGTCCAGCGGCTGAGCACCGCCAGCAGCTTTTTCGCCTGGGCAGCGCTCGAGATATTGAATTTGGATTTGGGCAGGTACTGGCCTTCGCGTTTCTGGTAACGCCGCACGCTGTACTTGTCCGGGCCGTATTCGCCCCTGGCCCGGTCCAGTTCCCGATAGCGAAAAATGACCGTGGCCCAGGCACCGCTCGACAGCACTTCCTTGTCAATCTCCTGAACCAGCACCTGACCATCCTCTTCGTAGGCGATGGTCAAATCCTCCACCTTTTCAGCCATGCACATCTCCTAGTGTTCGAATTCGTATTTGATGTCTCCGGAACTCTGGGTCTCGCCGCTCTCCGTTTCCACCACAAAACCGCTGCCCAATGTGTAACGGGTTTTGAACAGCGAGCCGTCGCCGGAAAGGCTTTTGCCGTAACTCACATAAAAATCCGGGGTAATCCAACTGCCAAAGACCAAAGCCTGACTGTCCTTGTCAGTATCCAGCTTGATGTCGTCAATCATGGAAAAGCGCTTGATGTCCTTCAGATAGGGCACCAGTCCGCCCATGCCGAGCTTTTCCGCCGTGTCGCCGATCAGGCCGATATCCCCGCGGCCCTCGCCGGCAAAGGAGCCGGTGTCGCTGATCAGGTGCGAGACAATGTCGCCCTGCTCCATGAAGGGTCTGGAGTAAAGCTCGATCCGGGGTTTCTGCAAAAAGCCGCTCACCCGCACGCCGGCGGTGACGTTACGCTCCTTGTTTTCGCTCCTGATGTCCAGGCCGGGATTGGTGAGCGGGCCGCCGCTGAACAGCAGACGGCCGCGGTTGATTCGCACCCGTTCGCCGTAAATGGCAAAGGAGCCCTGCTCGATGTTCAACTGCCCGTTGCCCACCGGCTGCCGGCCCGGACGCTGCTGCACCTGCAGCCCCCCGGCGATGCGGGCACGCAGGCCAAAGGTGTTGAGCCGCACATCGTCGCCCAGGATCAGCCCGATATCGGCGTACAGGGGCAGCGCGCCGTGGCTTGCCGGCGCCGGGGTGGGATCGTCCACCACCACCACGTCCTGTGAAGGGGTCACTGCGCTGTCAAAGGTCACGCTTTCCACCAGGGCATGGGGCACCAGCACCCGGCCCTGCACCTCGATGCGCCCCTCCGTGAAATTCGCCTGGATATCCGGGCTGATGGTCACCCGCAGACCGGGCTGGTCGAGGATGCCAAAATTCTCGCCCTGCAGCCTCAGGGGCAGAATGGCCAGGCTGTTCCCGCCCAGATCGACCCCGCCTTCAAGTCGCATCCGCCCTTCCCGGGCCTGAGCCTCCACCTCGGCGCTCAGCCGGCCCTCGCTGCCGCGGATGAGCGCCTTGAGCGGCGCCAGATGCAGACCCAGAGCCGGCACCAGCACCTCGCCGCGCTCCAGCTCCAAATGCCCCTGAAATTGCGGCATATCCACGGTGCCGGCCAACTGCAGCTCGCCGTTCAGGGCCCCGCTCCACCGGCTCTGCTGCGCGGTCAGGGCGTCCAGAAAGTCGAGTTTTTTGATATTCAGCAGCACCTGACCCTCCAGAGGGGCCTGCCGGATGGCCACTGCATCAAGCGGCAGTTTGGGCGAGGCCAGCCTGAGCGTCATTGTGCTGCCCTCGTCCAGTTCATGCCGCCAGTCCAGTTGCAGCCCGCCGTCCGCATATGCAGCCTCGAGCAGATGCGCCTTCCAGACCAGATCCCCGGCCGCAGCCTTTCCCTGGAGAAAATGCAGCCGCTGGTCTGTCGCAGAGGCCTTCAGCCGGGCATGCTGCAGCGCGCTGCCCTGCCCGTCCGCGCTGGTCTCGGCGTCAAGACGGCCGGTGAGTTCCATATCCGGCGGCAGGAGAGGCTGAAACCGGGCCAACGGCAGCCCGGCGAGCCGCGCCCTGCCCTGCCAGCGCCCATCCCCGGCCTGCCAGCCGCCTTCCAGGCAGAACGAGGCCCCGTCCACCGGGCCCCTGCCGTGCAGACAGAACAAGGCCAGGTTGGCCGCCTCGGCCGAAACCTGCAGACCGGCCGCCTCGTCCTGCCGCCACAGGCCCAGTTGGGGCGACTGCAGAAAGGCCTGCCGCAATGTACCACGCCAGACGCTGTCCTGCACTCTGCCTGTCAACTCCAGCCCGGCCCGGCCATCCTTGGTGGCCAGACCATCGGCCTGGACGCTCAGGCTGTGGCCGGCGAGCCCGCCCTGCAAACGGATATCGGTGTGGTCGATATGCAGGTCGCCGGCCATGAACCCTCCTGCCCGTACCTGGGCCTGCACCGTGCCCGCAGCGCTCAGCTCGCCCCTGGCCGTGGCTTCCAGCCTCTCCAGCCGCCTGCCGCCAAAGTCCAGAGCGCCGCCCGCCAGTTCCAGCTCCAGGAGCGGACTGTCGGCAGGCCCGTGCAGCTTCAGCAGGGCCTCGAGACTGCCCGCCAGTTCGGGCAGGACAGCCCGCAGATCGGGGGCATGCAGCCGGGCCTCCAGGGCGCAGGTGCCGGCGCAGGAGCCGTGGGCCACCAGCTCGCTGCCGCCAAGCGCAGCCCTCAGATTCTGCAGGGCAAGGCGGCCCTCCCGATACGCGGCCTGCCCTTCCGCCTTCAGCGGATAGCCATGCAGCCGACCATGCAGATTGTCCAGCCGGAGCTCGGCCGTCACCTTGCCGTCCCTGTAGACGCCTTTGGCCGCCAGGCCGCCGCTCAGCCCGCCATCCAGCTGTTCCAGCACAATATCCGGATTCAGATCCGCAGCCGTAAAGGCCGCGTTCCAGGCCAGATGCGGGCTCCAATCCAGGGTGCCGCTCAACTGCAGGCGGCCTTTGGCGTCGGCAAGCTCGAGCCTCCGGACACTGAGCCCGTCCAGGCCGATCTCCAGGGTGCTGTGCAGGGCCAGGGGCCGCCGGAACATGGCCGAGACCACCTGGCCGCCCACCTTGAGTTCATAGCGCTCGAGACTGCCCTGGCCATGAATCTCTACCGCGCTGAAACGCTGTTCCGGCCAGTCCTCGCCGATTTTGTCCAGTGCCAGACCGGGGCTGCTTGCCAAGGCCTCCCAGTGCAGGTCGTGCAGCAGCTCCCGCAGCTCGCCCTTCAGGCTGAGCCGCTGCGGCTGCCGCAGCTCGGTTTGCACCGCCAGTCTGGCCAGATCGCCCCTGAATTCTCCCCGGCCCCGAATGGGGGCAAAGCCAGTGAAGGTGAAGGCGTAGTCGCAGTCCAGCCCAAGCGGCCAGTTGCCGCTCATCTCGACCTGGCCCCTGGCCTGCAGGTCCAGCCATGCATCCTTTGCGGAGAAGGCCGCAAAGCTCAGGCGCCTTTCCCGGCCCTGCAGGTCCTGCAAGCCGGCCGTCTTCAGAGCAAAAACTTCGTTTTGGCCTGAATAGATGTGCAGGTCCTCCACCAGCACCCGGTCGGCCAGCAGGGCAAAGGGCAGTCTGAACTCCGGCAACTGCACCGGGTCAGCCCCCTCTTCCCCGGCTCCGGCCGGATCCTCCGCCAGATGCAGCGTCAGGCCCCGCACCTCAAGGGAGCGGATCGGCAATTCCCAGCGCAACAGCGCACCCGGCTGCCAGGACAGCCGCAGCTCGCCCAGCTCGAGCTCTGTGCCCTCGGCCATAATGCGCAGCCTTTTCAGGGTAAAGTCCGAAGCGAGCCGGCCCTGTCCGCTTTCAAGCGCAAGCGTTCCGCCGCCCAGCTTCTGCGCCAGCCAGACCAAAGTCGCCAGCCCGGGCCCGGTCGCCGCGAAAAAGAGCAGCACAAGCGTCAGCCCCAGCAGCAGGCCGGCCGGGATGCCGGCAAAGAGCAGCATTTTCCGCTTTCTGGTCACAGATCGGTTCCCAGGGTAAAGTGCAGGCGCAGGCTGTGCGGCTCGATCGAATCCGTTGGCACGGCCAGATCCAGCCTGAGCTGGCCAAACGGCGCGTTCCAGTGCAGGCCGACACCCACGCCCGAATCCATGGCGTACTCGTCGAAGCTGTCCACGACCGCGGCCGAATCGTAAAAGGCGGCCAGAGCCAGGCCGCCGCTCAGACTCCGTTCCAGCTCCACACTGTAAAAGAACAGGTGCTTGCCGCCGATCAGCCCGCCCGCCGCATCCCGGGGCGAAATCTTCTTGTAGCCGTAGCCGCGCACGCTCTGATCACCGCCCGCAAAGAAGCGCAGCGACGGCGGCAGATCGTCCAGATCGTCCATCATGCTGACACCGACCTGGCCTTTGCCGATGAGTCGCCACTTGGGCAGAAAGGTCGTGATCGCCTTGCCGCCGGCCTTGAGCTGCAGAAAGGTGGTGGAAGACATGACGTTGCTGTCGCTGCCCTCCGCCGAGGCCCAGAGTTTGAGGCCGTTTGTGGTGTTGACGCGGTCATCGGCCAGAATCCAGGTGGCGCTCAGGCCGGGAATGAGCAGGCCGGCCCGGCCGCTGTGCAGCCCGGTATCGTAGTCTTCGTTCAGGTATTGCAGATACGCGGCGAGCTGCCACGGGCCCTCATTGTGTTCCCGGCTGATCTTGGACAGCCAGGTCGTGGTGTCGATGTTGGCAAAGGACTCGGTCTGGTAATTGGTGCCCAGACCGAGCTTGTCCTTCCTGGGCTCGCCCACCGGGATGCTGTACTGGGCTGCATAACTGCTGAGCTGTTCCGAAGGCCGGAGGCGGACGTCCAGTTGATGGCCCCGGCGGTTGCAATAGCGGTTGCTGTACTCCAGCGTGGCCCGGATGCCGGTGTCGGTGCCATAGCCGAGGCCGAGACCATAACGGTGGCGGGGCGCGGCCGTGGTCGCCACCGTAACCGGCACCTTGCCGTTCTCCGCCCGGTCCAGATCGTAGAGGATGTCCACGGTGTCGAAGTAGCCGGTATCATAGAGGCTTTGCCGGAGACCCGTCAGGGCGTGGGGCGAAAAGGGATCGCCCGCCTGCACCGAAGCGATCCGGGCCAGCAGGTCTTTGTCCAGAATATCGGAGACAAAGTCCAGATCGGAGACCGTATAGCGAATGCCGGTATCCAGGCGCAGAGCGATGTCGGCCCGGTTTGCCGAGCGCCTGACCTCGACCCGGCTGCTGGCATAATGGGCGTGCGGATAGCCGAGTTCGGTGGCGAGTTCCAGCAGGGCGTTCTTGTGCTGCTCGTAGACACTGTGGTTGAAGATCTGGCCCTTTGCCCGGGCGAATCGCTCCCTGGCCTCGAGCAGCGCCGCCTCCTGCGCACCCTCGCCGGCATATTCCAAATCAATGGAGCCGATGCGCGTGGCCGGGCCGGGCACGACCTGCAGGACCACATCCCAGCCGCCCTGCCGCCGTTTGTCTGAAACCCGGATATCGGCATTGTAATAGCCAAAGGGTTCGAGCGCCTGGGCCGCCTCCCTGTCGGCCCTGTCCAGATAGTAGGCGAACATGCCCTCGCTGGGCTCGGTCTCCGGGGCCAGTCTGCTGAGCGAGAGAAAATTTCTGACATTGCTGCGTTCGGCATCGCTCAGCCTGCCCTCTATCCTGACCATGACCGCCGGCCGGGCTGCCTGTTTGGGCGCTGCCTTTTTGTGGCCGCCAGCCCGGTCTTTCCCGGCCGCTTCCCGCTCTGCCCGTGCCTCTGCCGCAGCGCCCGAACCAGGGGCAGCCCTGTCGCCGGCCTCAGCGGCCTTTGCCGTCTGAGCAGGGGCCCCGGCCCTGCCGCCGCCGACCGTGCAGGCTGCAAAACAGAACGGCAGCAGCAGGAAAAAGCACATGCCGATATGGCGGGACAGCAGGATCACGCCCGGGCCGCGGCAACAAAAAGCGCGCAATTCAGTTCAATTTGACCAAGTTTGATCGTAAGGCCTCAGGGACGTCATCCAGTTTGATGATATGAACGCCTTCTTTTATCATATGAGATGACTGAGGCTCCAAATCCATATTCAAATCTGATAGAGTCCACATGGCGCCTGTAATGGGATCGACAATGAGCCAACCGATCAGACCTCCAAAAAGGAAATTGCCTCCGATGTACCAACCACTGATTTTCCGCTGAATCTGAGCTTCCTTGGGGGCATACCCTTCCTTCTTAAAAATAACCTTGTAATCTTCTCCTTTAAAATACCCGGCACCTGATTTTAAGGTAACGGTTGCTGGGGTTGTCCCCTTGTGTATTACCTCCCCTTTTTTATTTATAATGGATATTTCTGCTCCATCTGGATTACTATTAATTGCAATAGGGTTCTTAGACCCATTTATAATGGTGGCACAACCCGAAACAAAGAAAAAACAAACCATAGCAATACAAAAAGATCTTGTAATTTTCATACGAGTTGCCTCATTAGTTACTCAATTAATCATTTTATCCTATTAACATTCTTTAATTATAAACAGTATATTAGTTCATCTCGAACCTCCTTTTTTGTTTTCTGCGTTTGCTTCTTCAAACGGTCTGAAAACCGCACAGATTTCCTGTGACATATAAAAAAGATCCTCAGGAAACTCATCATCCCTTTTTACACGGTATATCGTTCCTCCTGCTCCACTTTTGAATACCAAAAATGCCTGTTGATTGTGCAAAAATAATTTTACTGCCGTACCTCGAAAAAGTGGTACTATTTTGTCAAGCCAATCTCTTTCTTCCGGACGGTACACAACTACATGATCACCTCGAGAAAGACGCGTCGAAAAGATACCGCTTTGTTTTTCACGTACTTCCTTCGCGCACTGAAGAATGTTTTCCATCTTTTCCCGTGGCAGAAATTGGAAATGGCCGAAAAGATAGTAGCATCTTGCAAACTCCAGGTATCTTTCTGTATTGTCAGCGGTCAAAGAATAAGCGAGGACTGTCTCCACCGGGTCATTCTGGGAAAAACGAACCTGCGCTCTGCGCAGACGAGGAACAAAGGCAAAACATTTCCCTTTCTCGGACTCTGCGACGCCAAATCCAAAGGCTTCATAGCAGCCGCTTTGCCAGTCCTGCTTATAGCGAACAATCCATTCTTCAAAAGGCAGCTTTGAACGGACTAGGTTGTCAGAAAGTATCTCTCGCTCAATGTTGTAGACCAGCTCCCAGTTGTCTTTGATCTTCAGCTCTTCCCATTCCGGCTCGCTGAACTGGGTCATACTCGGGTGAAATTTCAGCTCGCAACTGAACGAGGCATCGCTCTGCTGCAGTAAATCCAGGTTCTTCACCATGTCCCGGCATACGTTCCAGCCCCTATCGTGTATCAGTTTGTGTGCCACGCGCCGGGTGATTTTGGCCTGCTTCTCCCCGGCCTGCACCATGACCGGCAGAGCCAGAGCGCAACACAGCGCCAGCAGCAGCAAGGGGAAGACCAGACTCAGGACTCCCCGCGCAGGCGGCCTGAGCACCGGCAGATGCAGGGCAGGCGCTGTGCCCCGGCCATTCCGGAAAAAGGACGGAGAAAAAGGAAGGTACAAACCGGTAGAAACACAGAGCGACATGGCATCCCTCACAAAGCATGTCAGCAGCCCGTTGAAAAACTATATTTCAGGCTCCATGTTACAGGAATCTCACATTTCAGGGAACGCAGAATCAGTGCGTCACCCCTCTGCCTTACGAAGTTTTTGACTCGCAATGCGTATTGCTGCGAATGTTTCAACGGGTTGATAAACTCTGGAGCCAGACCCTCTTGTAAATCGTGGCGCCCCTTGCCGGAACCAGCCCGAAGGCGGGCAACAGTGAGACCCCAAGCCTCCTGGCATGCCGATATGTATTCAGAGCAGGAAGCCCAAAATCCTGCCCTCACGGCCTCCGCGTCAGTGGCGGCACCTCGAGCCCGCGCTCCAGGCGGCAGCCCTCGAGCACGCTGTGAGCGCCCACGCGCACCCTTTCTCCCAGCACGCAGCGCCTGAGCACCACGCCCTGCTCCACCACGCAGCCCTGGCCCAGGCTGCTGCCCCTCTCTATGCTGACCTGTCCGTGCAGAATACAGTCCCGACCCAGCTCACAACCCGGCTCCACCCGGGTCGTTGCCGGATGCAGCATGGTCACGCCCGCACGCATCAGCTCCATATTCCGCCGCTCCTGCAGGATCGCCTCGGCCTGGGCCAGCTCGACCCGGGAATTCACGCCCAGAACATCCTGCGGCTGGTCGTGGAAAAAGGGCTGCACCTGCTGCCCGCTGCGCCGAGCAATAGCCACGATGTCGGTCAGATACATCTCCGCCTGACTGTTGTTCGTGTCCACCCGGGCCAGGGCGGAAAAAAGAAAAGCGGCCTCCGCCAGATACACGCCCGCATTGATTTCCGTAATGAGGCGCTCCACCTTGGTGGCGTCCTTTTCCTCCACAATGGCCGCAACCCCATCGTCCTCGGCGCGCAGGATACGGCCATAGCCATAGGGCCTTGCCACTTTCGTGGTCATGAGCGTCAGCGCGGGCCGATGCTGCCGGTGTTGGGCCAGCATGGCGGAGAGCGTCTCCGGCCGCAGCAGCGGGGTATCGCCGCAAAGAATCAGAATCTCCGTCAGCCCCGCGCAGGCGGCCTGCGCGCAGAGCACCGCATGGCCCGTGCCCTTCTGCTCGGCCTGCACCGCGGTGCCGACCGGCAGCCCGGCCAGCGCGGCCTGCACCGCCTCCTTCTGATGGCCAATCACGCAGACCACGCGCGTCACGCCGGCCTGCAGCACGGTCCCCGCCACATGGGCTATCATGGGCCGGTAAAAAACCTCGTGCAGCACCTTGGCCCGCTCCGATTTCATGCGCGTCCCCAGGCCCGCCGCCAGGATGATCGCCCCCCTGTCCGCTCTCTCTGTCATGATCGCCCCCCGGAAAAAATACCCCATGGCCACCTTACGGAAAGAAGAAAGAGTTGACAAGAACTTCATGAATGGGCATTGCTGGCCTCTCCCCCCAGAAAAAAAGCTGCACTACACGGCAATGCGACCCGAAGACCATAACATCCTGATCATAGACGGCGCCTGCGGCACCAACCTGCAACAGATGGCGATTCCGGCCTCTGCCTGGGACGGCCGCGAAGGCTGCAACGAAATTCTGAATCTGAACGCACCCGAGGTCATCATCAGCCTGCACCGGGGCTTTGTCGAGGCCGGGGCCATGGTGCTGGAAACCGATACCTTTGGCGCCAACCGCGTGGTTCTGGCCGAATACGGGCTGGCCGACAAGGTGGGCGAAATCAACCGGGCCGCGGTCAGAAACGCCCGCACTGCCGCAGGCGGCAAGGCGGATGTCTATGTGGCGGCCTCCATCGGGCCGGGGACCAAGCTGCCCAGTCTGGGCCACATCGAAGTGGCGGAGCTGGCAGCGGCCTACACCGAACAGATGACAGCACTCATCGAAGCCCAGGTCGACCTTTTCATCATCGAAACCTGCCAGGACATGCTCCAGACCAAAACCGCGCTCGTCACCTGTCTGGCCACGCAGGAGCGCATGGCCGCGCACATCCCGGTCATGGTGTCCATTACCATGGAAAAAAGCGGCACCATGCTGGTGGGCACGGACATAGCCGCCGCCTGCGCCACCTTCGCCCCCTTTCCGGTCCTCTCCCTTGGCCTCAACTGCGCCACCGGCCCGGCAGACATGGAATCCCATATCCGCTACCTAAGCCGGCACTGGCCGGGCCGCATCTCCTGCGTGCCCAACCAGGGCCTGCCGGAAGTGGTCAACGGCAGGACCTGCTATCCGCTCAGGCCGGACGAATACGCGCAGGCCATGCGGCGCTTTGTCACGGAGTATGGGGTCAGCATCGTGGGCGGCTGCTGCGGCACCACGCCGGCACACACCCGGGCGCTCGTGGCCGCTCTGCAGGGAGTCGCCCCGAAAAAACGGGAGGCAGCGGCATGAAGGCGCAGGTCGCAAGTCTCTATCAGGCGGTGGATCTGCAGCAGGAAATTCCGCCGCTCATCATTGGCGAGCGGGCCAACTCCAACGGCTCAAAAAAATTCCGCGAACTTTTGCTGGCCGACGATTTCCAGGCCTGCCTGCGCATCGCAGCCGACCAGGAAAGCAGGGGCGCGCAGGTGATCGACCTCTGCACCGCCTATGCCGGCCGGGACGAAAGCGCCGACATGACGACCATGGTGCGGCTCTGCGCCCGCGCGCTCAAGGCGCCGCTCATGCTGGATTCCACCACGCCGGCCTGCATCGAGGCCTGTCTCCAGCTCTATCCGGGCCGGCCCATCATCAACTCGGTCAATCTGGAAGACGGCGGGCACACGCTCCGGCAGGTATGCCGCCTGGCAAAACGCTACGGCGCGGCTGTGGTGGCGCTCACCATTGACGAGTCCGGCATGGCCATGCAGACAGCGGACAAGCTCCGCGTGGCCCGCCGGATTTACGGGATGGCGGTCAGCGACTGCGGGCTTTCGCCACAGGATCTGCTCTTCGACTGTCTGACCTTCACGGTTGGTTCCGGCGATCCCAAGCTGAACGACGCCGCCATCCAGACCCTGGAAGCCATCCGGCGGGTGAAGAGCGAGCTGCCCGGCTGTCTCGCCGTGCTGGGCCTCAGCAATATCTCCTTTGGTCTGAAGCCTGCGGCGCGCCAGGTGCTGAACTCGGTCTTTCTGCACGAGGCCGTGGCGGCAGGACTGGACGCTGCCATTGTGGATGCCGCCAAGATCGTGCCCCTGGCCAGTATTGCCGCAGATGAACGGGAGCTGTCGCTGGACCTGCTCTACAACCGGCAGCGGGGCGAAGAGAGCCCGCTCATGCTCTTTATCAAGCACTTTGCCGGCAGGGAGCAGCAGGCGGAAGCAGCGCCGGAGGAACAGGACTCGGGCCCGGAGGAGCAGCTCTTCCGGAAGGTGATGCAGGGCGACAAGGAGGGGCTGGACGACCTGCTGGCCATTCTGCGGGGCCGGATGCCACCGCTTGCCATCATCAATCAGTTGCTGGTGCCCGCCATGCGCCGCGTGGGCGAACTTTTCGGCAAGGGTGAAATTCTTCTGCCCTTTGTGCTCCAGTCCGCCGAGGTGATGAAAAACGCGGTCACGCTGCTGGAGCCCTTCATGGACAAAAACGCGGCCAGCGGCGGGCCGGTGATTCTGCTGGCCACGGTGCAGGGCGATGTCCACGACATCGGCAAGAATCTGGCGGACATTATCCTGAGCAACAACGGCTACACCGTACACAATATCGGCATCAAAATTCCGGCCGAAACCATTATCCAGAAGGCCAGGGAGACAAAGGCCGACATCATCGGTCTGAGCGGGCTGCTGGTCAAATCTGCCATTGTCATGCAGGAGTCGCTCGCGCAATTCGGCGCTGCCGGCCTGCGTGTTCCGGTGCTGCTGGGCGGCGCCGCCCTGACCACCAGATTTGTGGCGGAAAACTGCGTGCCGGCCTACCCGGCGCCGGTGGTTTACTGCGGCGACGCCTTTGCCGGACTGAAGGCGGTGCAGGACTTCGAGGCGGGCAAGCTGGTGGCCACCAGTTGGAGCGGCGTGCGCTCGCCAAAGGATGAACGCGGCGAAGCCGAGGAGCTGGAGCACGGCAATCCGGTGCCCAAAGCGCCGTTCTGGGGCGCCCGCTATGTAAACGACATTGACCCGGAGGCCCTGTTTGCCCGCCTCAACAGGGCAGCACTCTTCCGGGGCCGCTGGGGCTACCGGCGGGCCAAAATGACTGAGGCGGAATACAGGGATCTGCTGGATCACACCGTGGAGCCGCTCTACGAACGGCTGCGGCAGGAGACCCTGGACTCGGGCTGGATCAGGGCCAGAATCGCCTACGGCTATTTCCACTGCCATGCCGAGGGCGAAACGCTGACGGTCGAGGACCGGGAACAGCGCTACCTACTGGATTTTCCCCGGCAAAAGGGCGCGCCCCATCGCTGCATTGCAGACTATTTCAAGGGCTCCAGCGCAGGAGGCGATGTGGCCGCCTTCTTCGTGGCGACCATAGGGCCGCGCTTTGCCACGGAGATCACCCGGCTCTACCGAGACAACGCCTACCATGACTATCTCATGCTGCACGGTCTCAGCGTGGAGCTGACCGACGCGCTCGCCGAGTACTGGCACGACGTGGTCAAGACAGAGCTGGGCCTGCCTGCCGGGCATCAGGGCGGCCGTTTTGGCTTTGGCTATACATCCTGCCCGAATCTGGAGCTGCAGCAGCCGGTCTTTGCCCTGCTGAAACCGGAAAACATAGGGGTCAGCCTGAGCGAAAACATGCAGATGATCCCGGAGCAGAGCACCTCGGCCATTGTGGTGCACCATCCCCAGGCCCGGTATTTTGCCGTGTAAAAAACGCCCCGAAAGCCTGGGGCGACAGGCGTTCTGAAAAAAATCCGCCCGGCTGTACCTGCTTTGCCGCCTGCGTGTCCAGGATGCCGGGGCGCCTGGGCCGTGCAGGCTGTTGCCCCCTTTGTGCTTGTGCGAGAGCAAATCACTGGAGAAAATCCGTAACCTTGCAGGAGCATTGATGTGCTCTGAACGCAGTGCCACAGGATCCTGCCAAATAAATCATATTTTTGAAGATTGAATTCGGGAGTTGAATATATGAAGAGACAAAAAATCGGCATTGGTATCATTGCTTTTTCGACACTGCTGCTGGAGCTTGCAATGATCCGTGCATTTGATGTGATTCTCGACCCATCTATGGGCTACATGATTGTCACTATTGCCATGTTCGCCTTGGGGCTTGGCGGTATTTTTGTGTACATTTTCAAGATAGATCGTTTTCATGCAAAAACAATATTGCCCATTCTGACCTTATGCTATGCACTGTCCATAGTACTTATGCTCTATATTCTCGATGCCTTGCCCTTTAATCTGCAATTTTCCGGGAACCTGCTGGTGCAGATATGTGCTTGGTCAGGCATGTATTTAACCGTTGTTTTTCCTTTTTTCCTGTCGGGCGTTATCTTCTCGATCCTGTTTTCCGTCTATGCCACTGAAATCAGCAGCCTGTACTTTGCCGATCTGTGCGGCGCGGGTCTGGGCTGTCTGCTCCTGATGTTTATTATTCCGATATTCGGGCCGGGCGGCATTCTTTTTCTGCTGGCTGGCCTGCTCTGCCTTGCGGCCTTCTGTGTATCCTCTTTTGCGAATAAAACCCTGATTGTGTTTGTTCCCATTTCCTTAATATTGATCTGTTATCCATTTCTCCATGGCCAGTATATTGAATTTTCGGATCATGCCAACAAACGTGACACCAACGTCTTGAAAGAAATGGGTAAACGTGAATACGTGAAATGGGATCAGATTTCAAAGTTAGAGGTGTATGATAATATCGGCTCAAAATATTTTTCTCTCGATGGTGGACAGCAGGCATCAAATATGATGCAGTATGATGGGAATTTATCCAGGTTTACAGATCTCATCAACCAGCAGCCCCAGGCATACTATTTTGGCCTTTCTTCACTGGTCCATTACCTGAAACGTACAATCCCGGCAGAAACCCTGATATTGGGTGCGGCTGTTGGCGGAGAATCTAAGACTGCCTTGATCTTTGGAGCTCGCAATATTGATGCCATTGAGATGGTCGGGGCCATGGTGGATGCCGCGAAAGATCGATACAGAACTTTTTCCGGCGATATTTTCAATCATCCTCAGATCAGATATATGAAGGGAGAGGCGCGAACCTTTCTTCGCGGCACCAACAAGCAATACGACATCATCCAGATGTTCAGCAACCATTCCAGCTCCAGCATCACCCAAGGCAACGGAGCGCTGGAATCCGTCTACCTGCAGACCGTGGAGGCCTATGAGGAGTATTTCACCCATCTGAAGCCCGACGGCATTCTTTCCATGAACCGGCATTACTATCCGCGCATGCTGACCACTGCGGCACAGGCCTGGCACCGTTTGGGCAGGAGCGATTTTCACAAACACGTCCTGGTGTTTGAACGGTATGCGCCGGACACCCTGCCGACTGTTCTGATCAAAATGACGCCATGGACTGCGGAGGAGGTGGAGGAGGCCAGGTCCTACCTGAACCGGGAAATCATCGGGAGGGAGCGTGAACAGCGCGCGAGCTTCCCCTCTCCGCTCATCCTGCGCCAGAGTCCATTCCAGAGTGCCGTTATTTGCGGGCAAAACCAGGTAGATGCCCTGTCCCTACTCATAGGCACCTATGGCCAGAAGGCGCTGCCGTATCCGGTGAGGGTGCGCTTTTCGGTCGACGGGAGCGGGCAAAGTGCGGAATTCCACTTGGACGGCCAGCAGATTCACGACAACCAAAAGGTCATTTTCCCCCTGAATCCGCCCTGGGAAAATGTCCGGGGGAGGCTGATCAGCGTCCAGGTGAGTTCGGAGAACACGCAGCCGGACCAGGCCTTTTCTCTCTGGCTGGATTCCGCGAAGCAGCCCTTGGTGCAGAACATCAAAATTGGGCAGGGAACAGCCTACAAAATCGCTTTCAATCCGGTGGATCCGGCTGGGAACCTCCTTCCGGCAGCCCTGCTTGCACAGCCCTTCCCCCGGGAACTGGCGGCCCGGGCCGATTACCGGCTCGACCCGGTGGACGATAATCGCCCCTTTTTCAACATGATTCGGAAAACCACGCGGGAACTTTCGCCCAGGACATCCAGCTTTCTGGATGGCGGCACGGCCAATATCCTGAATCAGCAGCGACTGCCCGTGCTTTCGCGGCGACTGCCTGCCCTTTCGCGGGATGTGCTCTGCTTTGTCGTGGTTGGCAGCATGTCGGTGCTTTTCGCCGCGCTCTTTATTTTTCTCCCGCTGCGCTGGACCAAAAAGGGCAGCGGCATCTGGCCGGCAATGCCGTGGTTTCTGGTCTATTTTTCCTGCCTGGGAGCCGGCTTCATCGTGATTGAGCTGACGCTTATCCAACTGTGCACCAAGCTGATCGGCTATCCCACCTATACCTATGCGGCCGTGCTGTTTGCCCTGCTGGTGTCCGCGGCCTTTGGCTCGTTTTTCTCCAGGCGCTTGCTGGCAGGGCATCCCGGCCGCTGGCCCTGGATCTTCTTGGCCCTGGTGGCCTACGGCGGCGCTTTCCTGGCCTTCTGCCAGCCGCTCTTCGCCCACCTGCTGCAGTATGCCCTGCCATGGCGCTGGATAGCCGCCACAGTGCTGATCTTTCCCCTGGGCTTTTTCATGGGCATGCCCTTCCCCCTGGGCATTGCCGCTCTGGACCGCTGCTATCCCGCAGGCATTGCCTGGGCCTGGGGCATGAACGGCTTTTTCACCGTGCTGGGCGGATTTCTGAGCCTGGTCAGCGCCTTCTTCCTGGGTTTCAGGATGACGCTTCTGATTGCGTTGGGCATCTACTGTGTGGCCCTGCTGGCCTACGCCATGATCAGCAAAGCCAGGGCCGGATTGGCCCGAGCCTGATGCGTGCGAAAAATGTCGCCAGGAAGGGGCAACAAAGCCGGGTGGGAGCAGGCACCGGCCACACAAGCATGGAGGAACGCCGCATGCAAGGCATCCGCATTTTTCTGAGCGCCCTGACGCTCGCGCTGCTGGCGCTGGCCATGAGCGCAGCTTCGGCCGCAGCAGCCATCGCCCGGAAGGACGCGCCGGTCTCGCCCGAGCAGGCCAGCAATCCCAAGGCCGATCCGCAGGACATCATCCTGCCCATGCCCTGCGGGCTTTCCATGGCGCTGCGCGCCGTGGCCGTGCCCGGCGGGCTGATGCACGACCGCCGCATCGTCATGGGGCTGGGCAACACCGATCCGGAACGCCAACTCTACGAGCGCCGCTTCGAAAGCCACATCGCAGCGCCCTTCACCACGGCCGACCTGCCCGCGGCCTGGCAGTCCAGGCTGGATCCGAACCAGCAGCAGGGCTTCACCTTCTATTTTCTGGGCAAATACGAGGTCAGCCAGTATCAGTGGGACGCGGTGATGCAGGAAAGCTGCCCGGCCGGGCCGCCTGCAGAGGGCGATCTGCCCAGACGGGAAATCTCCTGGTTCGACGTGCAGCGCTTTCTGCAGAAATACAACGCCTGGCTGGTTGCGAATCACCCGGACAAGCTGCCCCGCTTTGCCGGCAACGAAAACAACATCGGCTTCCTGCGCCTGCCGACCGAGGAGGAATGGGAGTTCGCGGCCCGGGGCGGCAGCAGGGTGCCCGGCGAAGACCGGGACAACAACGACATCTTCCCCCTGGGGCAGGACAGGCTGGAGGATTTCGGCGTGTTCTCGGGCCAGTCGGCACTGACGGCGCCCTCAGCCATCGGCAGCCGCAAAGCGGGCCCTTTGCAGATCTACGACACCGTGGGCAATGTGAAGGAAATGGTGGACGGCCTCTTTCACTTCTCCGTGGCCGATATGCGGGAAAACGGCGAGGTCTTTCAGCGCCTGCACGGCGCGGCCGGCGGCATGCTCTGCAAGGGCGGCAGCTTCCGGAGCACGCAGCAGGGCGTGCTGCCGGGCTGGCGCGACGAGGTGCCGCTCTATACGGCCAAAGGCGAAACCCGGCCCGATGACATGGGCTTTCGGGTGGCGCTCTCCGGCCTGAACGTGGGCAGCGGCCAAAGACTGGCAACGCTCAAAAGGGAAAATGCCGGCAGGGAAGCGGCGCAGACTGCTGCCGCGACGGCCGCAGCCCAGGCCGGAACAGGGCAGCATATGGCCCAGACCGCGCCTGCAGCCACACCGCTTGCCGAACTGGACCGCATTGCCGGGACGGCCCCTCCGGAAATGCAGCCTGCACTGGCCCGGCTGCGCAACCTGCTGAGCGACCGCCAGAGCGCACAGGAGCGGCAGCGTGCCGAAGTGCTGGAAAATACGGCCCGCGCCCTGCTCTATCAGGCGGAAACCATCCGCGGCTTTGCCTTCCGCTACTTCACTCTGCATGCCAACTGGCTGGAATATCTGGAAAAACACCAGGGCACAGACACGAATGCCGCCAAACAAAAGATCGATCAGCGGCTGGACGAATACTACCAGTTGCTGCTCACCGCAGCCAATTACTACAAGAGCACCCTGGCGCGGGTCAGCGAGGCGGAGCCAGCCGAGGTGGCAGACATCATCGGCCGCTTCCGGCAGGAGTACAGCGCCGACGATTCCCTGAGCCGGCACATGCGCGAAAACATCGCAAGCGTGGACAAACATCTGAAAGCCGCAAGAAGCCAGGGCATCGCCGCTCTGGACCAGAAGCAGATCTGCCGGGACATCATCCCGGACGTGCACCTGAAGGCCCTGCCCCTGAAAAAAAGGGAGGGGCGATAAGGCGGGCCACCTCGGGCAGGTCAATCGGCTGCAAGGGGCCCTGCCCCAGCGTCCGGGTGGCTGCATCCGGGCCCGGAAATCCGGCTTCTGCCGCCGCTTTGGGGTCTGACCTGAATCTGCGTGCCGATCCGCTCATTCAGGGCAGAGACGTGTGAAATGACGCCGATCAGCTTGCCGTCCTGCCGCAGGCCCGCAAGGGTTTCCAGGGCGGTGTCGAGGGTCTCCTCGTCCAGCGTGCCGAAGCCCTCGTCCAGAAACAGGGAATCCACCCGGACATTCCGGCTGGCCATCTGGGACAGGCCCAGTGCCAGGGCCAGACTGACAATAAAACACTCGCCGCCGGAGAGGTTCTTTGTAGAGCGGATTTCTCCTGCCTGGTAGTTGTCGATCACGTTGAGTTCCAGGGGCTGCACGCTGTCACGAACCAGCAGGTAGCGCTCGCTCATTTTCCGCAACTGCCGGTTGGCATGTCCAACCATCATGGCAAAGGTCAGTCCCTGGGCAAAATTGCGGTACTTCTTGCCGTCCGCGGAGCCGATCAGCTCGTGCAGGTTTTTCCACCTGAGGCACTCCTTTTTCTGGGCCTCGATGGCCGCCTGCTTTTCCCTGATCCGCTCCTTTGCAGCCGCATGCTCGCTGAGCTGGTGCCTGAGAGCGGCAATGCGGTCCCGCAGGGCCTTCAGAACCTCCTCGCCTTCCCTGAAGCGGGGTTCGAGTTCTTCCAGCGATTTGTCCGTGATCTGGCGGGCCATTTCCTGCGCCAGGCGGGCTTCCCTGTCCTGCTGCCTCGCTTTCAGGGCTGTTTGGCGCTCATCCAGGGTCCTGGCCCTGGCCATCAATGCATCCCGCTCTGCAGAGGGCGATATGGCCGCCAAAAACTGCGCTTCATCTGCAAAGCCCCTGGTCGCAAGCGCTGCGGAGAATGCTGTTTCCAGCCCTTCCAGCTCCGGTTCCCGCTGCTCGATGCGTTTTTTCAGAGATTCGACGTGGGCCTTTGCGGCAGTCCAGTTTTGTTGAAGTTCATTGTGCCGTTCTCTGGCCTGCTTTTCCGCACCTTCGGCATCGTCAAGCGCCTTGTTTAAACGGCGTTCCTCATCGTCCGGATTCCTGTCGCCGTACAGCGCCTTGCGCTCCGCCCTTCCGGTGGCGAGTTCCTCTTTCAGGGCCTCCAGTCGCTGGGCTTTCCCGGCCAGGGCGGCGCCTTGCGTTTCGATGAGCGCATCCAGCCGCTTCAGCTCGCTGTCGATGTCGGCAATCTGTTTCTCGATCTCCGCCTTGTTCCTGACCTGATCCTGCCAGGCCTTCAGCCGCGCTCTGAGGCTTTCGATCAGGGATGCAATGTCCCCTTCAGGGATGGCCGCAAGACCAAGCGGCTGGAGTTTCGTAGTAACGGCCTGCCTGCGCGCGGCAAAATCGGCACGCAGTTTCAAAAGGCCGTCCTGCAGCTCGGCCAGGGCTTTGCCGGCAGCCAGCCTGTCATGAGCCGCTGCGGTCTCCCGCTTGTCCGCCTCCGTCAAGGTGTTGCGGGCCAGGCTTGCAGCCGCTTCGAGTTGCTTGATGGCGGTTTCCTGATCCTCGGCTGTACCGATGAGCCTGCTCAGGGATGCGATCTTTTCTTCGGTTGCATCGGGAACAGGGACGTTCCCCGCCGCAAAGGGGTGCCCGGTTGCGCCGCAGAGGGGACAGGGTTTGCCGTCCTCCAGCCTGGCCCGATGCTCTTCAAGCTCCGCAATTTTTCTCAGGAAGGCCAGTTCCCGCAGCAGGGCTTCCTGCTCGGCGCGGTACTCCCGCAGCAAGCGCCCCCCCAGGAGCCGGCTCAAGGCCTCTTTGCCCTGCTGCAGCCCTTTTGCCGCCGCCTCCAGTTCCTGCTGCCGAATGTCGGATTGCTTCCGACACTCCTCAAGCGCCTTTGCCGCCAGGGCCAGGGCCGCCGCGGCCCTTTCCTGAGCCGCCTCCTTTTGCAGGATTTCCTTTTGCCTGACAAGCAGGTCGCCGAGTTGTTCCTCAACACCAGCCAGTCCGCCGATCAGCCATTCATCCCGGGCATGATCCCTGAGGTGAGCGTCCACGAGATTCAGCCTTTCCTGAGCCCTGGAGCGCTTTTCCAGCTCCTGGTGCCGGGTTTTCCGGTCAGCCTCGATCCTGGCCTGCTCCTGCTGACAATCCGCCTCCCCTGCCAACAGCGCCTTTTTCTGATCAAACAGCCGCTGATCGAGGGAACGCAGCCGCTGCAGGACAGGCATGCCCGCCTGCAATGCCGCCTTGGCCTGGGCGCTTCGCCCCTCGGCCGTTTGCAGTCTTGCAGCCTGCTCCCCGGCGGCGGATGCCAGTCCAGGCAGCCTATCGAGTTCGCCTTGCAATGCGGCGCGGTCATCCGCCTGCTGTTTGCGGGTGCTGGCGAGCGTCGCGTAGGCGCCGTCCAGCGAGGCGGCGCTCAAAGCCCGGTCCAGCTTTTCACGATCCGCCTTGAAGGCCTCGATATCGCCCTGCAGCCTGCCCGCTTCATCGGCCAGATTGCCGATTTCCTTCTTCAGTCCATCGATAACGGTGAGCCAGGCAATGGCCTTGCCGGTGTCGGCGAGTTGGGCGGCGAGAGCGCGCTCCTCCTGCTGCCTGGCATCGAGCTCCTGCAGGCTCTCCTGTTCCTGCTCCGGCGCAAGCACCACGATGCCAGCCGTTTCCGCCTGGAGCAGATGCAGCTTTTCGTGCTCCTCGCGCTGGCGCTCGTGGACGCGGATGGATATCCGGCTGTAAATCGCTGTGCCCGTTATCTGCTCCAGAATCGGGGCCCGATCATCCGGCGTTGCCTGCAGAAAGGCGGCAAAGCCGCCCTGGGCCAGCAGCATGGAGCGGGTGAAACGGTCGAAATCCATGCCAGTGGCTGCCTCGATCTGCGCGGCAACCCCCCTGATGCTGGCCTCGAAAATCTCGCCGGAATCCGCATTGGCAATCTCATGTTTCGGGGCCTGGAGTTCGCCATCCGGCCTCTTGCGGGCCCGGCGCTGGCTCCAGTGACAGCGGTAACGGCCGGACTGGGTTTGGAAGGTCACCTCGGCAAAGCACTCGCCGGTCTGGCGGGACATGATTTCGTTGCCATGCCTGCCGACCCTGTTCAGGCGGGGCGTGCGGCCATAGAGGGCAAGGCAGATGGCGTCGAGGATGGTGCTCTTCCCCGCGCCGGTCGGGCCGGTGATGGCGAAGATGCCGTCAGAGACAAAGGCCGGATGCGTCAGGTCGATTTGCCATTCGCCGGCCAGTGAATTCAGATTCCTGAAGCGGATCTGCACTATTCTCATCGCAGCCCTCTACTCCGCCTGCACGTCGTCCGCAAGGAGGGACGAGACCGTTTCCTGGTAGGCCCGAAGCAGTTCCGGCTGCTGCTCTGCAGGCACATCATGAGCGGCAAGGCATCGCGCAAACACCTCGTTTGCGTCCAGATCATCCAGGCCTTCCTCTTCATGGCTCTGCTCCAGCACGCGGTCGATGATGCGCTTGTTCTTGATCCGGAGGATGGCCATCTGGCTGCCGGCAATCGCTGTCTCCAGACGCTCGCGCAGGTCGCCGACGAGTTCGGCCCCGTCGTAAACGATTTCGAGCCAGGCCCGGGAAGCCCCTGCCGAGAGTGCGAGGAGGCGGCTTTGGATATGCTCCCAGTCCCCCTGGATGCGCTCGAGTTTTTGAAAAAGCGGCACGTCGATCAGCTGCACGGACGCCGCTGCGCTGCGACATTCAACCAGGCAAAGGCTTTTCCGCTGCCTGGCTTCCCCAAACCCCATGGGCAAGGGCGAGCCGCTGTAGCGTATGATTTCGGAGCCGTTTACCCTTTGCGGGACGTGCAGATGCCCAAGCGCCACATAGGCGAAATGCTCCGAAAAAATTCCGGACGGCACCTGGGCCAGGGCGCCGACGTAGAGTTCGCGCACGCCATCGCCATCGACGCTTTGCCCGCCCGCCGTGAACAGATGGCCCATGGCGACCATGGGGATATCAGCCCCAAGGCTCCTGCGCTTGTGCTCGGCCAGGGCGGCAACCGCCGCGTAATGCGCGCGGATGCCCTCTACCAGCTTCTGCTCCTTGGTCTCCACACTTTCGCCGGCCCCCGCCTCCCGGATATCCCGGTCGCGGAGGTAAGGCACGGCGCAGACAATCAGCTCCGGATTGTTCTGCGCATTGCGGAGCACCAGCACTTCGTCTTCCGGGTCGGCGCTGGCGCTGCCGACCACATGAATATCGAGTGCCCGGAGCAGGTCTCTGGTCGCATCGAGAAAGGAAGGCGAATCGTGATTGCCTGCGATGACGACAACATGCCGGCAGGACGAGGCGGCCACCCGGCACAGGAAGCGGTAATAGAGCTCCTGGGCCCGGTTGCTGGGCGTACTGCTGTCAAAGACATCCCCTGCCACCAGGAGGACATCGATTGCATGCTGCCGAATCGTCTCCGCCAGCCAGCCCAGAAAGGCCTCGAACTCCTCGTAGCGCTTTTTGCCATACAGGCTGCGGCCGATATGCCAATCGGAGGTGTGAAGAAGTTTCATGGTGTTGCTGGCAGCGTGTCGGCGCGCTTTGCGTATGCTGCACGCCCGTTTTTCAATGGAGTTTGAATTTAATCGGCGAAGGAGACTGACACTATGGTTTGCCCTCATCTTACAGCAACAGAACGGGAAAGTATACTGTGCCTTCGTGCTCAGGGCTGCGGAATACGCAAGATTGCCCGAGCCCTGAACCGAAGCCCATAGACGATCAGCAGAGAGCTTCGGCGTAACCTCATCAGGGGAACCTGCAGTGCCCACGAGGCAGAGAAGCTCTATCGTCTGCGCCGCAAGCGCTGCCGGCAGTCTTTCAGGCTGGAGGACAAAGCACTGCAATCCCTGGTCCAGGCCCGGCTTGTGGAGGGCTGGTCGCCGGAACAGATCAGGGGCAGGGAATCCCCTGCAGTATCCGTCACCACCATCTGCCGGGCCGTGCAGTCCGGCAGGTTGCCCTGATCCGTCTGCCTGATGGGCTGGAGTGCCGCAGCCTGATGGTGGATAATGACAAGGAGTTTGCCAGGCACAGGGAAGTATCCGCTGCCCTGGGCTTCCCGTGTACTTTGCCTATCCCCACAGCCCCTGGGAGCGGGGTACAAACGAGAATACGAACGGACTCATTCGCGAATATCTGCCCAGGGGACTCGATTTCCGGGGTGTGCGAAACGATGATGTTCTGCGGATTGTAGAACGCCTGAACAAGCGTCCCGGAAAGTGTCTCGGCTTTCGTACCCCTCGGGAGGCCTTTTTCAAGTTCCCTGTTGCTTTTGGATTGAGAATCTAGAATTTGAAAGTTGACATGCCCTGGCCGGGCAGCGGGCGAATGGCTGGAGTGGCCGCATGTTTCGGTCTCGGGCCGGCTGATGGCTGCTGTCTGACGCTTCGTTTGCACGGTGAACTGAAAAAACCGGGATCGGGTGTGGCCAAAACACCCGCCGCGCCACTTGCACCAAATCGAATTCAAAAAACCATGAACCCAAGCAACCCGTTTTTCCTTTTGGCGATATTCTCGGTTCCGCTGCTGCTCTTTGGGCTGGCCTTCTGGAACTGGCGC
The DNA here is from genome assembly GCF_002952055.1 of Desulfobulbus oralis. Classification (NCBI taxonomy): domain Bacteria; kingdom Pseudomonadati; phylum Thermodesulfobacteriota; class Desulfobulbia; order Desulfobulbales; family Desulfobulbaceae; genus Desulfobulbus; species Desulfobulbus oralis. The sequence continues at coordinate 2,269,945 of NZ_CP021255.1, forward strand.
ATGGTCGCCCCTCTGACTGTTATCATCCTGTCCTTTGCCTGCCAAATCGCGCTGCATATGCTCATATCGTCTGGTCTCCCCATCCCAGAGCCGGCCGTGTTCGCTCTGATGGCACTGTGCCCGGTGGTTGCGCTGGATTTTCTCCTGTGCCGGCTCACCCAGATAAGCCGCGCCAACATCCATCTGGTACTGGGCATACTGGGTCTGGGACTGGGACTGGCCGCCTCAATGAGCAGTCAAATGCCCGGCGGCCGGGAACTTTTGTATGCCCAAGGCTTCCCATGGGAAGACATTGTGTTCTTCATTGCGGTCTGCTTTCTGTGTGAAAGCAAAAACGACTATGTCTGGAACAACCGAGGCCAGTTTGAGGAAAAAGAGCGCCGGGCCGCCGCCATCAATGTGCAGGCGGAACGCTATGCCCGGCGCAGGCCGCTGGCGGACGTCCTGTCCTCCGGCCTCGGCATCTTCTGCACCATGCTGGCCCTGCTGGCGCTCGTGGCCTGGCTTTTTGGGCTTTTGGGCTGGCCGCGTCTCGCGCCCAGTTTCCTCGCCATGGCCGGCCCGCTCTGGCTGGGCCTGCATCTGGGTTGGCACCGCCACGCGCCGGAACAGGTCTCGGACGTGGTGTCCATTCTCTATCCCCAAGCCTGGTACCCCGCTGACGTTGATGTCGTCGTCAAGCGGATGGGCAATCTGGGCCACCATCCCTTTGCCTCGGCCACCAGCGAGGTCTGGCTGGCGCGGATACTGGTCCGGGGCCTGGTCATCCTGTCCATCTTCGTCGTGGCTTTCGTCACGGGCTCACCGGCACTGGGCCTGCATGAGCTGGGCCTGCTGGACAATGTCCCGATGCTCGCCGTCCAGGGTACCGGCTTTTGCGGCGTGGCGCTGCTCTGGCCGCTGGGCCTTCTCACGGGCGCGCTTTTGGAGGCGCTCTGCGGCAATCCCTATCCACTGGCGGCGGATTTGCCACGGGAAAGCGCGCCCACGCCCCGGACAAGCCTGAAGGAGCTGCCACAGCCGAAAGAGCGCGATCTTTTGGACAATCTGGTCAAGTATCCGTTGCTTTTCCTCCTGCTGGCTGGCCTGCTGTTGGCGGTGTCGGTCGTCGCGTTTGGGATGGCGCTAGGCGCAGCGGGTGGCGAGTGTACGCTCAGTGTGGCGGTGCTGGCCCTTTACCTCTGGATGATAATGGGCCAGTGGGTCAGGTCCCGGCGGGAGCGGCAATAGGTGGAAGCAGCCCGGTTTCGGCGTAAAAGTACTGGCCGGGGAAGCGCAGGTTGTTCTGCACCGTGCCGAGTTGGACCTGGGTCCTGCCAAAGGGTAGGGCAGCCGCTTGCCAGACCACTGTGCCCTCTCCTGTAATCAGCCGCTGCGGGGGCTATTTTCGGCTCCTCAGCAGAATCTGTGGGTTCCCGTCAGGGCCGATGAGGCTGTTGGGTGGCTGAAAATATTCCCTGACGGAACCTGAAAAGAGAGCATCCCGTTTCCCTTTTTGGCATTGTGGAGATCGACGAATATTCCCAAAGCCAAGGGAGGAGAAACGGGATGCAAATCAAAACTATACTGAATCGGATCCAGGTCCACAAAGGTTTTGTGTATGGCCCTGCCAGCTTGCATGAGCTGGCAGGGCGGCTGATGCTGGAATTGGAGATCCGGCCACGCAAAGGGAGCCGGCCAGTCTGCTCCGGCTGTGGCAAAGTTTGTCCTGGCTACGATACCCAGGCCCAGCGCCGGTTTGAGTTTGTCCCCCTGTGGGGAATCGCGGTCTTCTTCCTCTATGCCATGAGACGAGTCAACTGCCCCGATTGCGGCGTCAAGATCGAGCGGGTTCCCTGGGCAAAGGGGAAAAGCCACCTGACCACCACCTATGCGTGGTTCCTCGCCGGATGGGCGAAGCGTCTTTCCTGGCTGGAGCTTGCAAGGGCCTTCCACACCTCGTGGGAGAATGTTTTCCGCTCGGTCAGGATGGCCGTGGAGTGGGGGCTGGCGCATCGCGATTTGACGAATGTCCTGGCCATCGGCGCCGACGAGATCTGCTGGCGCCGACGCAAGGATAAGTTTGTCACCCTGGTCTATCAGCTTGACCAGGGGAAAAGGCGGCTGCTCTGGATCGGCCGCGACCGTACCACCAAGACCTTCCGGGGATTTTTCGACTGGTTCGGGCCACAGAGCTGTCAACACTTGCGGTTTATTTGCAGCGATATGTGGAAGCCCTACCTGCGGGTCATTGCGGAGAAAGCTCCTGATGCGCTCAACGTTCTTGACCGTTTCCATATCATGTCCCACCTGAGCAAGGCCATTGACGAGATCAGGGCGCATGAGGCCAACGAGTTGAAAAGCCAAGGAAAAGAACCGCTCCTGGCCAAAAGCCGCTGGTGTCTGTTGAAACGGCCTGAAAACCTGACCGACACCCAGGTGGACAAACTCGGAGAACTGCTTGCCTGCAACCTCAGAACCGTCCGCGCTTACCTGCTTAAGGAAGATTTTCAGCGATTCTGGGCGTACAGTTCCCCGGCCTGGGCCGGCAAATTTCTTGATGCCTGGTGCACAAGAACCATGCGCTCCAGGCTCAACTCTATGAAGAAGGTCGCCAAAATGTTGAGGGTTCATCGCCCTCTTTTGCTCAACTGGTTTCAAGCACAAGGCGAGATCGCTCTCGGGTGTGTGGAGGGTTTGAACAACAAGGCCAAAGTGATCACAAAACAATCCTATGGTTTTCGGACGTATGATGGCTTAGAAATAGCATTGTATCACGGAATTGGTGACTTACCTGTCCCAAAAGCTACCCACAGATTCTGCTGAGGAGCCGGAAAACAGTTAGCAAAACCCAGAAAATCATGAGTTGCGGCATAGAAATGCTCCCTCAGGCTGGGGTAGAAAATGTACATTTGCTCTTGTCTGCCATAATACCGTCTCAGGATCATAAAATCTGTTCCAGTTGTAGTGCAGGCCAGTCTCGGCGTCAAAGTACTGGTTCTGCTTTTTTGGCAATTAATGAGGCCTGAGCCTAGTCTAAACTGAAAAAGCAAAGAAGCCCGACAATTACAAAAATGAAACCCAAGAGTCTAACCCAAATTGGTTTAACCGTTAGCTGCTTCAATCCAGCATATCGGATAATTGGGTATTGGCTGTAAAAATCTCTTAATCTTTCGGCAACAGAAGATGAGCGAGCGTATGCATATATACCAATCGCTAAAATCGTAATACTGAACAAACGTAAGGCGTTATCCTCAATCACTCTTCCTCCATCTATGTCAATGTGACCAGTGTGTGATGTTATGAAATACGCCTATATCAAATCCTTCACAATCCCACCAAAGTACTGAATTAGGAACAAATGGATCATTTGGGATCTTGATACCGCCACCAATCTTAGCACCTGTACCTATTTCGACAGACACACCTCCGATGTATCCTAATCCATCAAAACTATCATACTTCTTGCAGTCATCTTCGTTGAAGATTACAGGCCTTGAACTACCTCGGAACGAAGGTAAACCGATACCAATACCAACTACCATCATTATATAAATAGTCAATTCTCCAGATTCAAAATCATTAATCGTTACATCATAGACACCAACACCAATAATTGCATGCCCAAGTGCTCCTCCAACCCATATGATCATTTCAAATTTCTTCAACCCCTCTGGATCCCTCCAGTTAATCGGGTCATTGCCCACATAGACATAGAGGTTGAGTCCGCCATCGAGGCCAATGGGGTCTGGTGAGAGGTAGCGGCCGGTATCCGGGTCGTAATAGCGGTGCCAGTTGTAGTGCAGCCCGGTTTCGGCGTCATAGTACTGGCCCGGGAAGCGCAGGGCTTCGGTTCAGGGCTCCGGCGATCTTGCGAATTCCGTATCCTTGAACACGAAGACACAGTATACTTTCTCGCTCTGTTGCTGTAAGGTGGTTGTTGCCTATGGGTGTCGGTCTCCTTCGCTGATTGTGCTCGTGAACCTTCTTCTGGCGAATAACTGCCTCTATATGGGCTTTTTCTTCTCTCAATATCCCCTGTTGTGTTTAGATTGTAAATCCAAGCAATATTAAGATTTGTTGTATGTTTTTAACATTACTTTTTTAGAAATACATTCTATTTTTGTTTCACTTGTAAAAAAATTACTAAATGTACCGCCTTATCTTGGGAGCTATATTTCTTTAACTCAGGAGTATTATACTTGAAATCGATGAAATCTATAGAGTCCCTTTGTATCCTATTGCAAAACGTTTCAACGTTAATCCAATCACACCCAATAAACGCAAGAGTTGTATAGCCTTCTGTAGAAATAAAATTTGAATAATTGGATATTTCTTCAAACTCATCCTTACAAAATATAATATCTAAATATAAATCTGTTACACCACAGTCGTTTTGTGATATGTGTATTCCTAAAAAATCAGAATCATGAATTGGTAAATCATAAATAGTTTCTTTATTAGGCTCAGACCTCATTAATTGCCAAAAAGCAGAAAATCTGGTTAGTTGTGCTCAAGGAGGACGCCATGAGCCAACTTTTCTACCTTTCTGCCGAGCAACTCGAACGTATCAAGCCCTTCTTTCCACGTTCACATGGTATTCCGCGGGTCGATGACCGGAAAGTCATCAGCGGCATCATTTATGTCATCAAACATGGCTTGCAGTGGAAGGACGCGCCGCGCGAGTATGGCCCTTATAAAACGCTCTACAATCGTTTTTTGCGTTGGAGCCAGATGGGCATCTTCAACAACATTTTTACCGAATTGGCAAAAACAGCGGGACAGGATGGCCAGGTGATGATCGATGCGACCCACCTCAAGGCGCATCGTACCGCCGCCAGTTTGCTCAAAAAAGGGCTCTTTCCCGCTGCATTGGACGCACAAAGGGCGGGCTGAACTCCAAACTCCATGCCCTTTGCGACGCTCACGGCAGGCCCCTGGCCATGAAGCTCACGGCAGGCCAGGTAAGCGACTACAAAGGAGCCGCCCTGCTTATGGATGCCATAGATGCTTTGCCTGAGACCAGGGCGCTGCTGGCGGACCGTGGTTATGACGCCGACTGGTTCCGTGATGCCCTGCGTACCAGAGGCATTACGCCCTGCATCCCGCCCAGAAGGAGCCGAAAGAGACCCTGCTCGTACGATCAAAATCTGTATAAACAGCGGCACAAGATCGAGATCATGTTTGGCAGGATCAAGGACTGGCGGAGAATAGCCATGCGTTATGACCGCTGCGCACATACCTTCTTTTCAGCTCTGTGCCTCGCGGCTTCCGTCATATTCTATCTCGATTAATGAGGCCTGAGCCTAATCTCTTTCATAACTAATTACTTCTTCTTTATAGGATACCATCTACCATTTACATGAATATGGTCTTGTGAGCCATAGCCTCTCTTTATTTCTGGGCGGCCTTTATCTCGCCTCCATTTCTCCTCAAACTTTCCATCTGGGCCAATTTCACCCCAACTACCTGGCCTATGGGGATTTTCTACTAAACCATCATGAGGGCTTGTTGGAACTTCGCATTCCTCTCCACTTTCATCGCTTTCATTCATCATCAAATTTTTACGATTTATCTGGGGAGATGTTAGAGCCCTATCTACTGGAGTATTGCTCGGTATGGTAGCAACAGCTGCCAGCAACATTACTGTACCAGCTGCAGTGGTAGAGGGTTCTGGAATGACAATCAATATCGTTCCGATAAGGCCTGCTCCCCAGGTTGTGGCACCTGCATAAAGCCCCTCCGGGTCACTCCAATTCGCCGGATCATTCTCGACATAGGCATAGAGGTTGAGTCCACCCTCAAGGCCAATGGGGTGGTGAGAGATATCTTCCGATGTCCGGATCGTAGTATCTGTTCCAGTTGTAGTGCAGCCCGGTTTCGGCGTCAAAGTACTGGCCCGGGAAGCGCAGGTTGTTCTGCACCGTGCCGAGTTGAACCTGGGTCCTGCCAAAGGGCAGATAGGCCGCCTGCCAGACCACTGTGCCCTCTCCTGTAATCAGCCGCTGCGGCGTGCCCAGGTGATCGTTGATGTAGTAGTACAGGCCAGGCCGGAGTTCGTATTCCCGAAGCGCCACAGGCTCCTGCCCCAGCCAGACGTATTCCCTCAGTACCCTGCCGTTCCCGGCAATCTCCGCTATCAGACGGCTCTCCAGATCATACAGATAGTACGTGGTCTTCGCACCCACGGTCTTGCGAACACGGCGGTTCTGGCTGTCATAGCCGTAGCCGGCTAGCTCCTGCCCGTTCCGCCGGACTGTTTTCAGACGACCAAGAGCATCCCAGCCGAAGCTCCGGATGCCGTCCGACAGCAGGCGGCCGGCTGCATCATAGCTATAGCTCGTTCCGCCGCGTACCGCCAGCTGATTGTTGGTGGCATCGATGGTGGAGCTCTCGCTGCCCGATTCCACAGCAGGCACGGCCAGTCCTTTGCTCTCTGTCACCTGGCCGGCCGCGTTCCGCGTATAGACATAGTCCAGACTCAGCACCCTGCCGTTTGGAGTAGTTGATCGCACAAAAGCCACATGCTGCTCTATTGCCCCCTGCCTCCGGCCAAGACTCATGAATGCCCCCCTCGACAAAACTTGATCACCTGCACACCATTATGTCTTACCTGGAGAATTCTTCAACGAGCTGTTGACTTTTTCTCACCCTAACCGTGGGGTGCATTTGCAATGAGAATTTATCAATTTAGCATTTACGGAATTATCATTATTTTTCACCCCAATCATCTGCGGCATCAATATACTTTATAACAACAGCATCACCATTAGCAAGTTTCATCAGTTCTTGCTCACTATTAACCTCCATGTAGGAGTAGCTAACCTCAACTCCATTGTGCGGTAAATCAACATCGAGTTCATCAGATAAATGATCTCTTATTTCAATAATTTTACGTATTCCTTCAAATTTCCAATATGCAGGCTTCCCATTTAACCGGAGATTGTCGTCAATGGCTACATATTCTTCAGCATATTTTTTTGCTTTTTCATATGCCTGTTTGCTCGAATCAGCTTCGAATAAAGTGAAATTCTCATAAACAGGAAATACTCCTTGGTCATAACCTTTTAAACGGCAAGAAATTATTATACTCACTGTATACCAACTCATTTTATTCAAACCTGTTTTTATGGTCACAATTATAGCGCTTCATAGCTTGTTTAATTTTTTCCTTTCTTGTGCATCGCACGTTTGATTATATAATTCTCGTAAATAAAAACATGGGTCTACAGGTCTAGTCATTTGAACTTTTCTTACATATTCATTGTCAATATTTTGTTTGCCACCTTTGGCCATTTCCATTGGATCTGATAATAAATCACTTATCTTATCTCCCACCCATGCTCCTGCTATTGCCCCTCCAGTAGCGCCAATAGATCCACCTACTTGCGCCCCAGTAATACCGCCTGCAATCGTTCCCCCACCAGGCAAAGCAAAGGTGCCGCCAGCCCCTCCAGCGATCCCACCGAGAACAGAACCGCCCCATCCTCCAAGAGCACCGCCAACAGCTCCTCCAATAAGGGTACCCGCTGGAGTCAACCCCCAAGGATCCACCCAGTTCACCGGATCATTATCGACATAGGCATAGAGGTTGAGTCCGCCTTCCAGACCGATGGGGTCTGGGGAGAGATATCTTCCGGTCTCCGGGTCGTAGTAGCGGTTCCAGTTGTAGTGCAGCCCGGTCTCGGCGTCAAAGTACTGGCCCGGGAAGCGCAGATTGTTCTGCACCGTGCCGAGTTGAACCTGGGTCCTGCCAAAGGGCAGGGCGGCCGCCTGCCAGACCACTGTGCCCTCTCCTGTAATCAGCCGCTGCGGTGTGCCCAGATGATCGTTGATGTAAAAGTACAGGCCAGACCGGACTTCGTATTCCCGAAGCGCCAAGGGCTCCTGCCCCAGCCAGACGTATTCCCTCAGTACCCTGCCGCTCCCGGCAATCTCCGCCAGCAGCCGGCTCTCCAGATCATACAGATAGTACGTGGTCTTCGCACCCACGGTCTTCCGAACACGACGGTTCTGGCTGTCATAGCCGTAGCCGGCTAGCTCCTGACCGTTCCGCCGGACTGTTTTCAGACGACCCAGCGCATCCCAGCCGAAGCTCCGGATGCCGTCCGACAGCAGACGGCCCGCCGCATCGTAGCTGTAGTTCTTTCCGGCACGCACGGTCAGCTGATTGCTGGCCGCATCGATGCTGTAGCTCTCGCTGCCCGATTCCACAGCAGGCACGGCCAGTCCTTTGCTCTCTGTCACCTGGCCGGCCGCGTTCCGCGTATAGACATAGTCCAGATCCCCTGCCTGGATGCGGCTTGCCTGATAGCGCTGGTCATAGCTGCGGCTCAGATTCACCCCGCCCAGCCGCATGCCCGTGACCGGACCAAAGGGCAGATACCGGATATCACGGGCCAGATCGTGCTCTCCAAAACGAAGCCCGCTGATCCGCCCCGCCGCATCATAGCTGTACTGTAACACCGTGCCCGATGGATAGGTGATGCTGCTCAGCTCGCCGGTGGCCTCGTCATAGCCATAGCCCACACTCAGGCTCATACCCGCCCTGCTCACCCGCTCCTGCGTCACCCGGCCCAGACCGTCGTAGCCGAAGCGCCGCTCAAACTCCTCCTCCTGTATCCCCGTCAGACGCCCAGCCGTATCCTAATCCCAGCTGAACGCCACGGCCCGCGCAGCCCCCGGCCACTGCAGACGCACAGGACGGTTCAGCGCGTCCCAGAAGAACTCCGCCCGCTCGCCCAGGGCATTGCTCCGGCTCAGAAGATTCCCGGCTTCGTCATAGACCGATGCATTCGTCCCCGCATCCGGTGAGGCCACCTGCCGCTCACGGCCAAAGTCGTCGTATACGCTCGTGGTCACATGGCTGCGCGCATCCGTCACACCAATGATGTTGTCCTGACTGTCATAGCCATAGCCCGCGATCTGTTCGCCCGCCCGCTTCTCCGTCAGCCGCCGCCGCAGCCCATCATAACCGTATTCGCTGACCACTCCCAGAGGATCCACCGCGCGAACCAGATTGGCCACAGGATCATAGGCAAACTGTTCCTCGCTGTTGTCCCCATACATCCTTTTCGCCAGGTTCCCCGCCTGATCATAGGCAAAACGCAGACTGTAGCGCAGGCGGTTCTCCGGATCGCGCAGCTCCCGGGCGCTCTGCCGACCCAGACCATCGTAGCTGTAAGTGATGGCATTGCCCAGGGCATCGGTGATCGAGGCCAGCCGCCCCCCGCTGTAGCTGTAGCTCAGCCTGCGGCCGCCCGGCAGGCTCAGTCCCTGAAGACGTCCGGCCCCATCGTAGCTGTACGTGGTCACCAGATTGCCGACGCTGCGGCTGAGCACATCGCCCCGGAAGTTGTAGCTCAGGCTCGTCTCGAGCCCGCTGGCATCAATAATCTTCCCGGGTTTGCCCGAAGGCCCGTAGTCGCTGAACACAGTCCTCTGCCCCAGGGTATTTCACATTAAAAAAGCAATCGATAAAAAAATAATAACACAAAAACAAAAGACTATATTTATAGAAAGAAGTAAAAATTTAAGATTATTGTCATTGATCTCTTTTTGTATTTTAGAGCATGAATCTAAAAACTTAAAAACTTCAGGAAAAGGGTGTATTATTTTATATCCCTGACTGTTCGTATATTTAAAAGTTTTGTAAATAAGAAAATAAAAAATAATCGCGGTAATAAAAAACAGTGAGAAAGCAATTTTTTTTAGAATCATAAAGTGAATTCTCTACCGCCTAAAGGCGGTAGCTTCGAACCATTGCCGCCTGCAAGGCGGCTTATGGCGCCAGGGTAAAATCGTCATCGTGGACTCGCTCCTCCAGGTCCTGCTCTGCAATATATTGCATGATGACATCGTCTGTGACATTGCCTGAACTGGCGGCAAAATATCCGCGACCCCACAGATGACGGCCCCAAAATTGCCCGGACAAACGTCGGTTTTCTGCAAGCAGCTTGCGTGAGGTTTTCCCTTTTATGCGGCCAACCAATTTACTCACAGAAATCTGTGGAGAAAGCGAAACAAACAGATGCACATGATCTTTGGAGACGTGCCCTTTCAAAATATCTATATCCATGGATCGGCATATTTCTCGTATCAGATCCCGTAAACGCACGGCCACGTCTCCAAAGAGAACCGGTTTGCGATACTTGGTAATCCATACAATATGGACCTTGAGGGAATAAATTGAATGCGAGCCTTTGCGATACGCATACTTATCCATAGTATCGCAAACCTACTGAAGTCTTCGCCTCAAGGCGAGGGATTTTCTCCCATTCCCAGAAAGAGACATTAAATGGGTACAGTGCAATATCCTGCAATTCATAGTGCTATATTTTGGTGTTTTTATCCAGACATTTTAGGTTTTTATCCAGACATTTTAGTCGGCTGAGAGTCTTCTCATGGACGACTCTTATCTTATCTCCAAGCCATACTCCTGCTATCGCTGATACAGCAGCACCAGCAATACCGCCTGCAATTGTTATCCTACCTGGCAAGGAAATGGTCTTGAGAAAATAGCAGGTATCTTCTGTTTTCGTTATCTTGTCTAGGCTCAGGCCTTATTAATTGCCAAAAAGCAGAAAATCTGGTTAGTTGTGCTCAAGGAGGATGCCATGAGCCAACTTTTCTACCTTTCTGCCGAACAACTCGAACGTATCAAGCCCTTCTTTCCACGGTCACACGGTATTGCGCGGGTCGATGACCGGAAAGTCATCAGCGGCATCATCTATGTCATCAAACATGGCCTGCAGTGGAAAGATGCGCCGCGCGAGTATGGCCCTTATAAAACGCTCTACAATCGTTTTTTGCGTTGGAGCCAGATGGGCATCTTCAACAACATTTTTACCGAATTGGCAAAAACAGCGGGACAGGATGGCCAGGTGATGATCGATGCCACCCACCTCAAGGCGCATCGTACCGCCGCCAGTTTGCTCAAAAAAGGGCTCTTTCCCGCTGCATCGGACGCACAAAGGGCGGGCTGAACTCCAAACTCCATGCCCTTTGCGACGGCCACGGCAGGCCCCTGGCCATGAAGCTCACGGCAGGCCAGGTAAGCGACTACAAGGGAGCCGCCCTGCTTATGGATGCCATAGATGCTTTGCCTGAGACCAGGGAGCTGCTGGCGGACCGTGGTTATGACGCCGACTGGTTCCGTGATGCCCTGCGTACCAGAGGCATTACGCCCTGCATCCCGCCCAGAAGGAGCCGGAAGCGACCCTGCTCGTACGATCAAAATCTGTATAAACAGCGGCACAAGATCGAGATCATGTTTGGCAGGATCAAGGACTGGCGGAGAATAGCCATGCGTTATGACCGCTGCGCACATACCTTCTTTTCAGCTCTATGCCTCGCGGCTTCCGTCATATTCTATCTCGATTAATGAGGCCCGAGCCTAGAGAACGAATTTACTCACCACCACTTAGATTTGTCCTCTAGCACCACGTCTGCAGGTCCTTTTGTTTTCCATATCCAAGCCTCTTCGAGAGATAATTTTCTTACGCCCCCAAGAGCAATGTCGTCACTTCTGGGGTAAGAGCCATCTACCAAAGAAATCCCCCAAACTTCGTAGCCATTTACTTCTAAGCATAAACAAGGATGATAGGCTGAATCTTCATATATATCTCCTGGACTAATTTCTGTATTGTTTGTTATTTCCTTTGGCATCGGCAACTCCTATCTCTTAGGTGGTAATGGCCATCCATTCTTTTTAATTGTATTAACAATGTCGCATCTTCCTCTTAGATCACTCATATAGTCAGCAACAAATCCATGATAATACTTGATACAGTTCTGTTCATCTGTACGAGTTTCATGGAGTATTACAATTTCACCATGTCCAATGTCATATGCCACTCTTCGCCTTGAACCAGTAGGCGCTGAAATTGATAAAGCATAAGCACCATTAGAAGGTCTTCTCGCTATAACACGTCCACCTCCTGTTACTCTTCTGGCAGGTCCATGCTTATCGTTTTCTTCATAAATTCTCTTATAATCAGGGCATTGATTGCATTCTTGATCATTATTTCTAGATAAATCAATACTCTTTTTTCCAGTATCATTTGCTGCATTTGCTGCCAATATTGCAGCTAATGTTCGAAATCCCCATTGAATTGGCAACGCATACGATAGCCCCTCCGGATCCACCCAATTCACCGGATCATTTTCGACATAGGCATAGAGGTTGAGTCCACCCTCAAGGCCGATCGGGTCGGGGCTGAGATAGCGGCCAGTCTCAGGATCATAAAATCTGTTCCAGTTGTAGTGCAGCCCGGTCTCGGCGTCAAAGTACTGGCCAGGGAATAGATAAATCTGATATACTATATTTATGGTTATTTAAGTTTTTCTGCAATAGTGCAAGAGCCATGGCAAAAGTATGTAACTGTTCTAGTAAATCAAATGCTTCTTGATGGTTATTTTTTATTTTGTCGCAGAGGTCACATATAAAAAATACAATCCTACCTAGATGAAAAATAATCGCCTTTTTCCTCTCGGTGGAAATATTTATATTCCATTTATATACAATGTTGTTAATATCAACAGTTTTTAAATAATTAGCAAATTCATCTTGACTGATATATGAATCTCCCTTGCTCCCCCTGGCAAACATTCTAAAAGCAGAGATATAGTATATATTAAATATTGAAATATGATAAATAATATCATCTATAATTGCTAATATATCAGGAATAAATTGCTCTTTAATATCATCATAATTATCATAATCGGAGAGCATCAATTTTATTTCTTCAGCGCCTACACATAATTCATACATGTTTAATGCACCAAACTCAATCCATTGTTGTCCTTCCTGTTCAAGCACTTGAACTCCTTCGGTTTTGATTATATCAATACTGCCAAGAGAATGCTTTATATTCTCACATACGATTTTTAGTAGTATTCTGAAATGATCCATGTCGTTCAACAATAATCCAAATTAGTTATATGGAGGAAATTTTGGTGTATTATTAGGATATTGACCAGACCAATCACGCGAACAAACAGCATTGAAAACACCTTTTGCATAAATAACGCCAGGCTTATTGCCACATCCTGCTGCATTTGCTTTGTTTATTTTATCTGCCAAATTACTACATACGCCAGGGTGCATATGATGACCTTTTGAGGATGTTCCATAGTTGTGTGCTTCAACGGTTTTAGCTGTTCCCACACAGATTTTTTCATGTTGACTGCATGGATCATCACCACATTCTCGCTTGGTGCGATCTAATGCTGCCTTAGCTGCAACTATCGAAGATGCTGATAATCCCATGATTTCTGCAAATTCGAGAGCCTCCTTATACTTGCCGGCAGCCATCAATGCTTCGAATTTTTTCAAGGGGCTAGGAGCATATGGATTAAGCATAGCAGCCAACCCCTCCGGATCGACCAGATTCACCGGATCATTTTCCACATAGGCATAGAGGTTGAGTCCGCCATCGAGGCCGATGGGATCTGGCGAGAGATACCTTCCCGTATCCGGGTCGTAGTACCTGTTCCAGTTGTAGTGCAGTCCGGTTTCGGCGTCATAGTACTGGCCCGGGAAGCGCAGGTTGTTCTGCACCGTGCCGAGTTGAACCTGGGTCCTGCCAAAGGGTAGGGCGGCCGCCTGCCAGACCACTGTGCCCTCTCCTGTAATCAGTCGCTGCGGCGTGCCCAGGTGATCGTTGATGTAGTAGTACAGCCCAGGCCGGAGTTCGTATTCCCGAAGCGCCACAGGCTCCTGTCCCAGCCAGACGTATTCCCTCAGCACCCTGCCGTTCCCGGCAATCTCCGCCAGCAGCCGGCTCTCCAGGTCATACAGATAGTACGTGGTGCTTGCGCCCACGGTCTTGCGAACCCGCCGGTTCTGGCTGTCATAGCCGTAGCCGGCTAGCTCCTGACCGTTCCGCCGGACTGTTTTCAGACGACCCAGCGCATCCCAGCCGAAGCTTTGCAGCCCGTCAGAGAGCAGACGGCCGGCTGCATCGTAGCTGTAGTTCTTTCCGGCACGCACGGTCAGCTGGTTGCTGGCCGCATCGATGCTGTAGCTCTCGCTGCCCGATTCCACAGCAGGCACGGCCAGTCCTTTGCTCTCTGTCACCTGACCGGCCGCGTTCCGCGTATAGACATAGTCCAGACTCCCAGCCTGGATGCGGCTTGCCTGATAGCGCTGGTCATAGCTCCGGCTCAGATTCACCCCGCCCAGCTGCATGCCCTGCACCGGACCAAAGGGCAGATACCGGATATCACGGGCCAGATCGTGCTCTCCAAAACGAAGCCCGCTGATCCGCCCCGCCGCATCATAGCTGTACTGTAACACCGTGCCCGATGGATAGGTGATGCTGCTCAATTCGCCGGTGGCCTCGTCATAGCCATAGCCCACACTCAGGCTCACACCCTCCCTGCTCACCCGCTCCTGCGTCACCCGGCCCAGACCGTCGTAGCCGAAGCGCCGCTCAAACTCCTCCTCCTGTATCCCCGTCAGACGCCCAGCCGTATCCTGATCCCAGATCAGCTCCACCGGCCGCACAGACCCCGGCCACTGGATACGCACAGGACGGTTCAGCGCGTCCCAGAAGAACTCCGCCCGCTCGCCCAGGGCATTGCTCCGGCTCAGAAGGTTTCCCGCTTCGTCATAGACCGATGCATGCGTCCCCGCATCCGGTGAGGCCACCTGCCGCTCACGGCCAAAGTCGTCATACACGCTCGTGGTCACATGGCTGCGCGCATCCGTCACACCAATGATGTTGTCCCGGCCGTCATAAGCCATGGTGGCAATGCTTTCTCCAGCCCGCTTCTCCGTCAGCCGCCGCCGCAGCCCATCATAACCGTATTCGCTGACCACTCCCAGAGGATCCACCGCGCGAACCAGATTGGCCACAGGATCATAGGCAAACTGCTCCTCGCTGTTGTCCCCATACATCCTTTTCGCCAGGTTCCCCGCCTGATCATAGGCAAAACGCAGACTGTAGCGCAGGCGGTTCTCCGGATCGCGCAGCTCCTGGGCGCTCTGCCGACCCAGACCATCGTAGCTGTAGCTGATGGCATTGCCCAGAGCATCGGTGATCGAGGCCAGCCGCCCCCCGCTGTAGCTGTAGCTCAGCCTGCGGCCGCCCGGCAGGCTCAGACTCTGAAGACGTCCGGCCCCATCGTAGCTGTACGTGGTCACCAGATTGCCGACGCTGCGGGTGAGCACATCGCCCCGGAAGTTGTAGCTCAGGCTCGTCTCGAGCCCGCCGGCATCAATAATCTTCCCGGGTTTGCCCGAAGGTCCGTAGTCGCTGAACACGGTCCTCTGCCCCAGCGCATTTCACATTAAAAAAGCAATCGATAAAAAAATAATAACACAAAAACAAACGACTATATTTATAGAAAGAAGTAAAAATTTAAGATTATTGTCATTGATCTCTTTTTGTATTTTAGAGCATGAATCTAAAAACTTAAAAACTTCAGGAAAAGGGTGTATTACTTTATATCCCTGACTGTTCGTATATTTAAAAGTTTTGTAAATAAGAAAATAAAAAATAATCGCGGCAATAAAAAACAGTGAGAAAGCAATTTTTCTTAGAATCATAAATTAATTTATGTGCTCAATCGCATTTGCACTTCTGATCAGATGGTATAGTGTTAATAAGTCTATAATAACAGCTTGTAGCTTTTGCACCAATACCAACTTTACCGCCACTTACACCAAGTCCTCCAGAGCCACTAACACCACCACCACCTGTATCCACAGTCACAGATCCTTCTGCACCTATAACGTAAGATCCTCCAAGTTCACTGCCCAATAAATTTTTTGCAGGATTACTACATGATTTATTATCACTATTAAAAGCTTTTCCACCACCACCACTTACTTCAAATGCTACGCCTAAACATATCTTTCCATATAAGTGTTTTAATCCTTTGCCATCTTCAGTGCAGCATTCAATCTCAAGCAAACCACCACCTAAAATTAAATGACCTTCCACGCTTTTATAAGCAGCCAGTCCCTCCGGATCGACCAGATTCACCGGATCATTTTCCACATAGGCATAGAGGTTGAGTCCTCCTTCCAGGCCAATGGGGTCTGGAGAGAGATACCTTCCGGTCTCCGGGTCGTAGTAGCGGTTCCAGTTGTAGTGCAGCCCGGTCTCGGCGTCAAAGTACTGGCCCGGGAAGCGCAGGTTGTTCTGCACCGTGCCGAGTTGAATCTGGGTCCTGCCAAAGGGCAGATAGGCCGCCTGCCAGACCACTGTGCCATCCGCAGTAATCAGCTGCTGCGGGGTCCCCAGATGATCGTTGATATAGAAATACAGGCCAGGCCGGAGTTCGTATTCCCGAAGCGCCACCGGCTCCTGCCCCAGCCAGACATATTCCCTCAGTACCCTGCCGCTCCCGGCAATCTCCGCAAGCAGCCGATTCTCCAGATCATACAGATAGTACGTGGTCTTCGCACCCACGGTCTTGCGAACCCGCCGGTTCTGGCTGTCATAGCCGTAGCCGGCTAGCTCCTGACCGTTCCGCCGGACTGTTTTCAGACGACCCAGCGCATCCCAGCCGAAGCTTTGCAGCCCGTCAGAGAGCAGACGGCCGGCTGCATCGTAGCTGTAGTTCTTTCCGGCACGCACGGTCAGCTGGTTGCTGGCCGCATCGATGCTGTAGCTCTCGCTGCCCGATTCCACAGCAGGCACGGCCAGTCCTTTGCTCTCTGTCACCTGACCGGCCGCGTTCCGCGTATAGACATAGTCCAGACTCCCAGCCTGGATGCGGCTTGCCTGATAGCGCTGGTCATAGCTCCGGCTCAGATTCACCCCGCCCAGCTGCATGCCCTGCACCGGACCAAAGGGCAGATACCGGATATCACGGGCCAGATCGTGCTCTCCAAAACGAAGCCCGCTGATCCGCCCCGCCGCATCATAGCTGTACTGTAACACCGTGCCCGATGGATAGGTGATGCTGCTCAATTCGCCGGTGGCCTCGTCATAGCCATAGCCCACACTCAGGCTCACACCCTCCCTGCTCACCCGCTCCTGCGTCACCCGGCCCAGACCGTCGTAGCCGAAGCGCCGCTCAAACTCCTCCTCCTGTATCCCCGTCAGACGCCCAGCCGTATCCTGATCCCAGATCAGCTCCACCGGCCGCACAGCCCCCGGCCAAAGTCGTCGTATACGCTTGCGGTCACATGGTTACGCGCATCCGTCACACTGGCAATATTCTCTCCGCTGTATGCCATGGAGATGGTGCGGTTACCGGGCAGGGTAACACCCATATATTCAGACTGCCAGACTCCAGCTGAGGTTTTTAACCAAGTCTTCACTGGTGCATTTGCAATTTGAATTCGCTGGTAGAGAATTCACTTTTCTTTTTCCCTCTATTGATTTAGGCAGCTATAAAAAATTATCTTTCTTATCTTTACACTGAATCCAAACACACCAGTAAAGAACTATTCCTATCATCAAGTGAACAAATATAATCTCAATTTTTTTTAATAAATCATATACAATACTTTCAAAAAAAGAAAAATATAAACCAACTAATATTGAAATATAGATAGGTAATTTCCGTAATTTCAAATATTTTCTCAAAAAAAAACCACTTATGTGCATGCTGACGGCAAATAAAATAATAACAATGATTTGAGTTATTTCGTTTTGAGCATTTATCATAATAATACCTGCGATAGTCGACTTAGAGCAATAGGTGCGATAGTTGATCTTGAACTACATCTGCTCTTAAACTTTGACAATTATCACATGGGTTCTCAAATGGTCTCCAAGATGGAGTAATTTTCTTTGCAGCATAACTATCAGGCAAAGATGTAGCTAAGCAGAGGTATGTATCAGTGAAACAAGTTGCTTCTCCTGGACCGACTTTCCCCTTAACCAAATTTGTCCAGAAGGTGGGGCCAACAGCCCCTATCGCTCCTGAAATCGCCACATCAACATAATCAATACACCGTAAAGCTTTTCCTATATCATCGCTTACCACCCAATTTGAGCCAAGCTGAAGGAGCAAATTAAAGCCAGCTCCTCCAAGAGGCCCCATTATCCCATATTCACTCGATGAATTCAACTTGCAAGTGCACCAGTGAAGGCATAATTAAGAGCCTATGCGTAAATAGTTCTTTGGATTTACAATCCAGGCTCAGGCCTCATGAATTGCCAAAAAGCAGAAAATCTGGTTGGTTGTGCTCAAGGAGGACGCCATGAGCCAAGACACTCTACAATCGTTTTTTGCGCTGGAGCCGGATGAGCGTCTTCAACAATATTTTTACCGAATTGGCAAAAACAGCGGGGATGGCCAGGTGATGATCGATGCAAGCCGCCTCAAGGCGCATCGTACCGCCGCCAGTTTGCCCAAAAAAGGGCTCTTTCCCGCTGCATCGGACGCACAAAGGGCGGGCTGAACTCCAAAACCATGCCCCTTGCGACGCTCACGGCTGGCCCCTGTCCATGACGCTCACAAAAGGCAGCTTCGCGTTCGGTAAACGCAGGCCTGTTTCACCTGGCCCTTGCCCTTGGCGCCAGTCTCCAGTAGTATGGAAACCTTTTTCCGCTGGAGCATTGCCCATGTCCGATGCCGTGTCCGATACAGTCGCGTTGCAGGTAGCGCAGGCCGATCTGCCGACTCTGAGCCGTTTTGCCGAAGCGCTCGCTCCGGTGCTCGAAGCGGGGGACGTGCTGCTTTTGTACGGTGAGCTGGGCGCGGGCAAAACCACCTTCACCCGTTTGCTCGCGGCGGCCCTGGGGGTGCCCGGTGACGAGGCGGCAAGCCCCTCCTTTGCCCTGGTGCACGAATATCGGGGCCGCCTGCCCCTGTATCATATGGATCTGTATCGACTCTCCGGCCCAGATGAGGTGGAAGACGCCGGCCTGCTGGAATACTTTGCGCCCTCTGCCCTGACCCTTGTGGAATGGCCGGAGCGGCTGGGCGCCTGGCTGCCCGCAAGCCATCTGGCCCTGAGGCTGGCCCAGGATCCGCCTGGTCTCGTCAACCTGACTCTGAGCCCACACGGCGCGGCCTGGCTGCGCCGCCGTTCCCTTCTTCGGCACATTGCGCCATCCTGAAACCATGCCTACAGCACCCGATACGCTCATTGTCCTGAAAGCCTGTCCCAAGGGCTACACCAGAGACCAGGACAAGGTCTGCTCGCCGGTCGATACGCTCGCCCGTTTCCGCGGGCGGCTCAAGGCCTGTGGTCTCGATATCCTGCAGGAAATCCGGCGGATCGACAACGGCCGTCTGGACATTCCCGTGTACTTCAGCGTGTGCGGGGCCGAAGCCCGCCGCGTGATTGGCAGCAGGAAGCAGATGGGCAAGGGCGCGAGCCCGGAGCAGTCGCAGGCCAGCGCCTGCATGGAGCTGGTCGAACGTTTCAGCTTCTTCAGCTTTCTGGAGAATCCGGCCAATTTCCTGACCGGCGACTACGCCGCAGTGGAGGCGCAGGGCTACCCGGTGCTGCCCCTGAGCACGCTGCTGGCCTCGGTGCACGATCACAGGCATTCGCCCGCAATGCTTGGCGAACTGCTCGCCGGCCTGCCGCTGCAGTGGGTCTGGGCGCGCAGGCTTTCGGACGAGAGCGCCTGGCTTCTGCCCTTCAGTTGGTTTTACGCCATCAACGAATTCAATGGGCCGGCTGCGGGCAACACGATCGAGGAGGCCACCCTGCAGGGCATCTGCGAGCTGGTGGAGCGCCATGTCTGCGCCCGCATCAGCCGGGAACGGCTGGCTGTGCCGGAGATCGACCCGGCCAGCATCAGCGGCCCGGTATCCCGCGAACTGCTGGCCAAATTCCAGCGCAACGGCATCCGTCTCAGGCTCTACGACTTTTCGCTGGATACCGGCATCCCGACCGTGGCCGCCCTGGCCTGGGATCCCTCCACCTTCCCGGAAAAGAGCGAGCTGGTCTTTACCGCCGGCACCACGCCGGGGGTGGACAAGGCCGTTATCCGCGCGCTCACCGAGGTGGCCCAGCTTGCGGGCGACTTCAACAGCGGCTCGAACTATGTGGCCAGCGCTTTACCCAAGCCGGCCTCCCTGGACGAAGTGGCCTACCTGCACTCGGGCAAAAGGGTGCCGGTCAGCGCCATTGCCGACCTGCACCGGCCTGATTTTCTGGAGGAAGTGCGGGCCTGCGCACAGGTGCTCGCGCGGCAGGGCCTGGAACTGTATGTGGTCAACACCACGCATCCGGGTCTGCAGATTCCGGCGGTCTATGCCATCATGCCGGGCGCGCATTTCAGGGAACGGGCCATGGGCGGCAATGCCGTCCTCTTTGCGGCCAAGCTGGCCGCCACCCTGCTCGAGGGCAGGGCGCTCACGCGGAAACTCCACGCCATGCAGCAACTGGCGCCAGGGGAATACGCCCTGCCCTTTTACCGGGGCCGGCAGCTCCTCGATGCGGGTGAGCCGGAAGCCGCGCTGCCCCTTTTGCAGGAGGCGCTTGCCCTCTCGCCTCTTGCCGAAGACCTGCCCTATATTCATGCCTATCTGGGCTGCTGCCTGCGGGATCTGGGGCGTTACGAAGAGGCCGTGGCCACCCTGGGCCAGGGACTTGCCTGCGACGAAGAACGGCCGGACATGCACAATGCCCTGGGCGTCTGCCTCTACAAACTGGGCCGCTATGCCGAGGCCACAAGGCATTTCGCCCGGGCCGTGGCCCTGAATCCGGCTTCAGCCATTGACTATGCCAATCTGGCCCTGAATCAGGAGAAGTGCGGCAATCTGGAAGAGGCCCGCCGCAACTACGACATTGCCCTGTCGCTGGATGCGAACATCGCCTTTGCCCGCGAGCATCTGAACGTGCTGGAGAGCAGATAGGATGCAGGCCTTTCCCGAAAATCCGGAAAAGATTCTGGTGCGTTCCACCAACTGGATCGGGGATGCGGTGATGAGCACGCCGGCCCTGAAGAGCCTGCGTCTGGCCTGCCCGGACAGCGAAATCGTGCTGTTGGCCTATCCCTGGGTAAGCGATGTTTTTCGTTACAGTCCGCGGGTTGACCGCATCATCGCCTACGAAAAAAAGGAACGCCACCGGGGGCTGTCCGGCCTGTGGCGGCTGGCGCGGGAGCTGAGGCCGGAGCGTTTCGACTGCGCGATTCTGTTGCAAAACGCCTTTGAGGCCGCCTTCCTTACCTGGCTGGCCAGGATTCCGGTGCGGGGCGGCTACACCACGGACTGCCGCAGCCTGCTGTTGACCCACCGCGTGCACAAGGCGCCCAATATCGTGGTCAAGCACGAGGTGTTCTATTACCAGCGCATCCTGCGGGGGCTGGGCATTCCGACCGGGGACAACGAGCTTGAAGTCTTTCTGCCGGGCTTCGAGATCGACGAGGCCAGGGCGCGGCTCCGGCAGCTCACGGGCGAACGCACGTCCGCGGTCAGGATCATTGGCTTCAATCCCGGTGCGGCCTTCGGCCCGGCCAAGCGCTGGCCTGCGGAACGCTATGCCGGGCTGGCGCGGCTGATTGCCAGACGCTACGATGCCCGCATTCTGCTCTTCGGCAGTCAGGCCGATCAGGAGACCACTGCGGAGATCGTGCGGCTGGCCGGGAAAAAGGCGCAGCTGGTCGATCTGGCCGGCAAAACCCGGCTGATCACGGCCATGGCCCTGATCGGCGAATGCGACGCCTTTGTCACCAACGATTCCGGGCTGATGCACGTGGCCGCGGCCCTGCACACCCCACAGGTGGCGCTGTTCGGCTCCACCGACCACGTGGCCACCGGGCCCTATTCGGCCAGTGCCGTGGTCATCAGAAAGGCCCTGCCGTGCAGCCCCTGCAAGCAGAAGAAATGTCCACTGGGCCATTTCCAGTGCATGAAGATGATTACCTGCGACGAGGTCTTCGCCGCGTTGCAGCCAATGCTGGGCTGAATATGACGCTCCTGAAACCCGCAGTTTTTCTCGACCGGGACGGCACTGTCAACGAGCAGATGGGCTATGTCAATCACATCAGCCGCTTCCGGCTCCTGCCCGGTGTGGCCGTGGCCATCCGCGCGCTGAACGAACGGCAGGTGCCGGTCGTGGTGGTCACCAACCAGTCTGGTCTGGCCCGGGGCTGTTTTCCGGAAAGCCTGTTGGCCGAGGTGCATGCCCTCATGCAGCGGCTGCTGGCCGGGGAGGGGGCGCATCTGGACGGCATTTACGTGTGCCCGCATCATCCGGAGGCCAAGGTCGCCCGGTACCGCCTGGACTGCGATTGCAGAAAGCCGAAGCCCGGCCTGCTGCGGCAGGCCGCACAGGATCTGGGCCTGGATCTGGCGCGTTCCTACATGGTGGGCGACCGCTGGATCGATCTGCGCGCCGGGCAGGCGGCAGGCGCCAAAACCATTCTGGTACGCAGCGGCTACGGCCGGGGCGAGGAAGACTATATTGGCCCCCATGAGGCCCTGCAGCCGGACATGCGGGCCGAGGATCTCGCGGAAGCAGTGGCCTGGATTCTGGCCGATCTGACCCGGCAAACCGGGTACAAAGAGTAAAGGAGCGGAGAGTGAAGGTTTGGGGAACTTTGCTGGTGGCACTGGCCCTGTTCGGGGTGGGCCTGTATGTCACCTACGACGGACTGGTGAGCAAGGAAGAGGCGGTATTCAGGGCCTGGGCGGACGTGGAATCCACCCTGCAGCGACGCGCCGATCTGATTCCCAATCTGGTGGCCACCGTGCGGGGCTCTGCCGCGCACGAGCAGGAGACCCTGAAGCTCGTGGTCGAGGCCAGAACCCAGGCCGTGCAGCCGCTTGCGCCCCGGGAGCTGTCCGATCCGGCCCTGATGCAGCGCTTCCAGCAGTCGCAGTCTGCCCTGGGTTCTGCGCTCTCCCGGCTGCTGGTGGTGGCCGAGAGCTATCCGGAACTCAAGGCCAGCCGGAATTTCCAGGACCTGCAGGTCCAGCTCGAAGGGACGGAAAACCGTATCAACGTGGCCCGGGAGCGTTACAATCAGGCGGTCGGGGCCTTTAACGGCGCGATTCGCAGCTTTCTTGGCGCTCGGATCAACGAGCGTTTTCTGCAGCTGGAGCCCAAGGAGTATTTCAAGGCCGGGGAAACCGCCAAAGCAGTGCCCAGTGTCTCGTTCTGATGCGGTGCCGGAGCCTGTCAGGACCCTGTGGTGAGCGACGGCCGGGCTTTGCATCGGGCTGGTTGGGGGCGACATGGGCTCGCATTCCGGGTACAGGGGGGGAGAGCATGAAAAACTGTGTGTTTTTCCAATGGATCATCCAGATTGCCGTGGCCGCGCTGGCTGTGACGCTGCTCTCCGGATTTACGCCGACTCTGCACGGCTCGAAGGAAGACAAGGAACTACTCGGCGGATTCATTCTCATGCTTCTTGCGTGCAGGTACGGTCTGCCCTTTGCCCTGGCTGCCGGCTGCTGGTTCCGCCGTTCTTTTGTCAGGGCCGTGCTGGCGGGCGCTCTTGTGGGCGTGGCAATGGAGTTGTTGCTGTTCCTGTTATCTGAACCTGAATTTTCCCCGTTCCACATGATTCTCCGGGACTTGTTGATCGCGTTTCCGCTCTGTGCCATCCCCTGTGCGCTGGGCGCGGGCATTGTGCCGCTGCAGTATGCCGCTGCTCCGCGATCCGCAGGACACTCTGGCACAGAAAGAAAAGCGGAGATCCCGGCTGTCGACGAAGAGCGGAAGAATCCCGAAGGTAAGCTATGAAAAACACTGTTTCCTGGCAAAACGCGATTGTCCTGTTGCTGGCCGCGCTGGCTGCGGCATTGCTGCCCGGTCCTGCCCTGGCCCTGGATGTGCCGCCCTTGAGCGGCCGGGTAAACGACCTGGCGGGTATTCTCTCGCCGGAAATCGAGGCCCGGCTGGATGCCGATCTGGCCCGGCTCGAGGAGCAGGACGGCACCCAGATCGCAGTGCTGACCATTCAAACTCTTGCCGGGGAAGAGCTGGAGCGCTTCTCCTTGAGGGTGGCGAGCACCTGGGGACTGGGGCAGAAGGGCAAGGACAACGGCGCGCTGCTTCTGGTGGCCGTGAAGGAGCACGATGTCCGCATTGAAGTGGGCTATGGTCTTGAGGACAAATTGACCGACATGACGAGTGGTCAGATCATTCGCCATGCCATTGTGCCGGCCTTTCGGGCGGGCGATTTCAACGCTGGGGTGGAGCGTGGCGTGGCCGCGATGATTCAGGCCGTGCACGGCGAATACCAGCCGCCGGAAAAACTGGCGGACACAGGCGGCCCAGCCCAGCCCGGGTCGAAGAGCGGGGACATCGAGCTGGATGCGCCCCTGGGCGCCCTGCTCGTTCTGGTGCCGCTGGTCGCCACCTGCTGTCGCCGCCGGCCCTGGCTGCCGCCGCTGGCCGGCGCTGTGACCGGTTTTGTGGTATGGCTGGGCTTCCGGGATGCTGTGGCCTCGCCCTGGGGGCTGGTTTTTCTGGGCTCATTCTGCTCCGGGCTGTTGGCCTGGCTCATCTCCTGGGTTGCGGACCTGCCCGAGGGGACAGCAGGCGGGGGCGGCAGTTCCAGGGACCGTGATTCCGATGACAGGAGCTGGCGTTCTTCTTCCAACGACAGATTTTCCGGAGGCGGCGGCAGTTTTGGCGGTGGCGGCGCGTCGGGCAAATGGTGAGGTTTCGCGGCCCCGCTTTTTTCTGGGTCCGGAGTGAAAGCATGCGGTCGATTCTTTTCCCCACCGGGGGGCCGGCGCACGCCGGCGGGCTGGTATCCGCCTCTTTCCCGCCGGCAGCGAAGCCGGACAGACAGCCCCCGGCCTGTATGGACGC
Source organism: Desulfobulbus oralis (assembly GCF_002952055.1). NCBI lineage: Bacteria > Pseudomonadati > Thermodesulfobacteriota > Desulfobulbia > Desulfobulbales > Desulfobulbaceae > Desulfobulbus > Desulfobulbus oralis. The sequence goes on from NZ_CP021255.1 coordinate 2,294,621, forward strand.
AGGCGGGCAGGAGCAGGCATGAACAAGACTTGGGGCCGTCTGGCCCGTTCGTGGCAACGCGGGCCGCTGCGATCCGGAAATGGGCTGCGCATCATTGCCCACCGGGGCTTTCGCGCAGCGTATCCGGAAAATACCAAAAGCGCTTTTTTTGCGAGTCTGGGCCGGAGCCACATGGTGGAACTGGATGTACGCCTGAGCCTGGACAATGCGGTCGTGATTTTCCATGACGACCGGCTTTCCCGCTGCAGCAACGCGGCCGTCATCGGCCCGAAGCTGGGGCTTGCGGACGACCGGGTGGCGAACTGGCGACTTTCTGATCTGCGCCTGCTTGATCTGGGCGGCTGGTTCGGGGCCCCGGGCCTGCCGGCAGGCCCTGAACGGTTGCCGACCCTGGCCGAAGTGCTGGCCTGGGCGCGGCACTGCCGGATGCCGCTCAATGTGGAGCTGAAGGACCAGGGCGAAGTCAGGAAAAACGCGCTGTTGGTGCAAAAAAGCGTGCAGCAGATCGTGGCGGCAGACTGCACGGAACTGGTGCTCTTCTCCTCCTTCTGTCTGGACATGCTGCGCCAGGCCCTGGCCCTGGCGCCCTTTATCTCCCGCGCGCTGCTCTACGGCGGCCCGCCGCCCCCGGATTTGCCGGAGCAGCTCGCGACCCTTGGCTCCTGGGCCTGTCACCCGGAGCAGCACGACGTGGATGCCGCCCTGGTGCAGCGGCTGCATGCGGAGGGCCGGGCCGTGCACGTATGGACGGTCAATGAGCGCAGGGACTGGCAGCGGCTGGCCGCCCTGGGCGCTGACGGCGTGATTACCGATTGCCCGGCCCTGGATGCACGCTGCTAGCGCGCTGCATTTCCCGATTCCCTGAAAGTCAGATCCTTTGGATTCGCTCTCATGTCCGTTCAAGGCCGCCTGTATCGCCTGTCCCGTCTTGCGGCACCCCTCTGCCTGCTCTGCCTCCTGCTCCTGGCTCTGGACCAGCTTTTTCCGCCGCCCCCTCTGACCGCCCGGGCCGCGTCTGGAAAGGCCGCGCCCTTTGCCCAGGTGGTTCTGGCCCGGGACGGCAGCCTGCTCCGCGCCTTTCCGGACGAGCGGCACATCTGGCGTTATCCGGTGAGCCTCTCCGATGTGTCGCCCCTGTACCTGCAGGCGCTCATCACGTACGAAGACCGCTATTTTTACGCCCACCCGGGCGTCAATCCGGCGGCGCTCTGCCGGGCCGCCTGGCAGTGGCTGAGCAGCCATCGCATCGTGTCCGGCGGCTCCACCCTCACCATGCAGGTGGCCAGGCTGCTGGAGCCCCATCCCCGCACCCTTGCCGGCAAGCTCCGGCAGATGCTGCGGGCCCTGCAACTGGAGCGCCGCCATTCCAAGGATGAAATTCTCGGCTACTACCTGAATCACGCGCCCATGGGCGGCGTGCTGGAAGGTGTGGAGGCGGCCAGCCGGGGCTACTTCGGCAAGCCCTCCAGACAACTGAGCCATGCCGAGGCGGCGCTGCTGGCGGTGTTGCCGCAGAGCCCCTCGCGGCTGCGGCCAGACCGATACCGGGAGCGCGCGCAGCGGGCCCGGGACAAGCTCCTGGCCCGCATGGCCGGCTGCTGGCCGGCTGCAAGTATCCGCGAGGCAGAGACCGAACCGGTCTATGCCCTGCAACTGTCCTCGCCCCTGCGGGCGCCCCTGCTGGCCGAGCGCCTGCACCGGGAGAGCGCGGCGGGCCGGATCCGGACCACGATTGACATGCAGATGCAGGCCACGGTGGAGGAGCTGGTGCTGAGCCGGGTGCAGCAGTTGCCGCCCCGGGTGTCCATGGCGGCACTCGTGATGGCGCTGCCCGGCGGGGAGGTGCGGGCCTATGTGGGTTCTGCGGACTTTGCCGACCAGAACCGCTTCAGCCACGTGGACATGGTGCGGGCCAGGCGCTCGCCCGGTTCCACCCTGAAGCCCTTTCTGTACGGCATGGCGCTGGACGATGGCCTGATTCATTCCGAATCCCTGCTTGCCGACGTGCCCCGCAGCTTTGGCGGCTACCAGCCGGGCAATTTCCAGCAGTCCTTCAATGGCCCGGTGAGCGTCTCGGAGGCGCTGACCAGATCCCTGAACGTGCCGGCGGTCGAGGTGCTGGACCGGCTCGGCCCGGCCCGCTTTGCGGCCGGGCTGCGACAGGGCGGCCTGCGCCTGACGCTGCCGGATGGCGCGGAGCCGAATCTTGCCCTGATTCTGGGCGGCGCGGCCACGAGTCTTGAAGAGCTGACAGGCGCGTACAGCGCGCTGGCGCGGGACGGCGTGGCCCTGAAGCCGCGGCTCCTGCCGGATGCGCCCCCTGTCGAGCGCCGCATGCTGTCCGCCGGGGCGGCCTACATCATCCGGGATATTCTGGAATCGGGCGGCGTCATGGACAAGGGACTCGGCACCCGGCCGGGCGCGCGGCAGGGCGTGGCCTGGAAAACCGGCACCAGTTTCGGCTTCCGCGATGCCTGGTCCATCGGCGTGTCGGACAGCTACTGCATCGGCGTGTGGGTGGGCAGGCCGGATGGCACGCCCAATCCCGGCTTTTTCGGGGCCAACGTGGCAGCGCCCCTCTTGCTCGACCTTTTCCACGCCCTCGATCCCGCGCCGCCCGCGCCGCGCCGGCCGCCACCCACGGTGAGCCGGGCGGAAATCTGCTGGCCGCTGGGCCTTGTGGCCGCAGGGCCAAAGGATCCGGCCTGCATCGAGCGCCGGAGCGCCTGGCTCCTGCACAACACCGCACCGCCCACCTTTCCCGATCCCCTCTATCAGGGCCGGCTCCGTTTCAGTTATTATGTGAGTGCTGCGGGCCTTCGTCTGGGGCCGGATTGCGGCGAGGCGGGCATGCGGCTCGTGCAGGCCCTGCGTTGGCCGGCGCTTTTGGAGCCGTGGCTCGCGCCGGAGCGGCGGCACAAGACCATGCCGCCGCCCTGGGACCCGCGCTGCAGCGAAGCGGAAAGCGGCCAGGCCCTGGTGATCTCGGGCCTGCACGACGGCACCGTGCTGCGCCGGGCCGGGGATGGCGCGGCGCCCCTGGTCGAACTCCGGGCCAGAGGGGCGAGCGGCGAGGTCTTCTGGCTGCTGGACGGCAAGCTTGCGGCCCAGACCGAGGCCGACGCGGCCTGGCTGCTGCGCTTCACCGAAACAGGTCCCCATGTCCTGACCGCGGTGAGCGGACAGGGCGCTTTCCAGCGTATTTCTGTGGTTGTGCAGTAGACCGGCATTCTGGTATCGTGCCAGCGCTCTGCACCCTGTCTGGCCCGCATTTCCGGCCAGATCTGATTGATCGGATAATACCATGAAAAAATTCATAAAATTTCTGAAGTACAGTTTTCTGTTCTGCTTCATCCTGGGGCTTTTGCTTGCAGCGGGCGGCGCCTACTGGCTCTACTACCAGATTGTGAAGGTCCCGGCGCCTGAAATGACCGAGGCCAACATCAGCGCCATTCTGGGCCGGGAAAGCCCGGTATATTACAGCGACGGCGTGACCCAGTTCGGCGTCCTGTTCGAGGATGTGCACCGGCAGTACGTCAAGTACGATGAGATTCCAAAGCACTTCATCCAGGCCCTGATCGCAGCCGAGGACGACCAGTACTTCAACCACTTCGGCGTGGATCCCATGGGCATTGCCCGGGCGCTGCTCGCCAATTACCGGGCCGGCAGAGTGGTGCAGGGCGGCAGCACCCTGACACAACAGACCGCCAAGAACCTGTTCAAGCGCGAATCCCGCAGTCTCAAGGCCAAGATCAAGGAGCTGATGCAGGCCTTCCGGCTGGAGTATTATTTTTCCAAGGAAAAAATTCTCGAATTTTACTGCAACCAGTTCTACGTGAGCGGCAACGGCCACGGCCTGGGGGTGGCGGCACGCTACTTTTTCGACAAGGAGCCCGCTGAACTGACGCTGGTGGAGGCGGCGTTCATCGCGGGCTGTGTCAAACAGCCCAACTACTACAATCCCTTTCTGAAGAAAAACCGGGAAGACCCGATCGAGGCCAGAAAACGTGCCATGATCCGGGTGCGCTATGTGCTGGGCCAGATGCGGGAAAAAGGCATGCTCTCGGCCGAGGACTTTGCTGTCGCCCGTACCACGGAACTCGAATTCCGCCAGGGTAAGATGTCCTACGGGCAGAACGCCACCATGGATCTGCTCAAGGAGGGCCTTGGCTCGCCCATCCTGATGGAATTTCTCGAAGAAAACGGGATTTCCAATATCTCCACCTCAGGCGCGCGCATCATTACCACCCTGGACAAGGACCTGCAGGATCAGACCGTGTACGCCCTGCGCCGGCACCTCTCCCGGCTGGATGTCCAGCTTCGGGGCTACAGGCGTGAGGCTGTGCAGAAGGAATATGCGGAACTGGAGTATCAGGGCGATGAGGAGATCGTGCCCCGCGCCTTTGTGTTCGGCACTCTGGGGGCAGTGGATGCAGACAGCGGTCTGTTCACCGTAGAGCTGGCCGACGGCACCCAGGGGCTGCTGGCGCGGGACGGGCTGGCCAAAACGGCCAAAGGCCAGCTCAAGCCAGGCGACAGGGTGTACGTCAGCGTGCAGGACAAGCGGGCCGAGAATGGCGAGTTCCTGCTGGATCTGGAGCGCTATCCCAAGGTGGATGGCGGCGCGATTGTGCTGCAGAAGGGCGCGATCCGGGCCATGAGCAGCGGCATGTCCAACGTGCACTTCAACCGGGCCACCAGCGCGGCCCGCAACATGGGTTCCACCTTCAAGACCCTGGTGTATGCCGCAGCCATTCAGCTCGGCTGGAGTCCGGCGGATCTGCTCAACAACCGGCCCAACACCTTTACCTTCAACGGCGCTGTCTATACGCCCGCGGCCAGCCACCGCGGCGCGGCCCCGGATGTCACCATGAGCTGGGCCGGCGTCAAGTCGGAGAACCTGGCCAGCGTCTGGCTGCTGTATCATCTGACCGACAAGGTGGATAAGCCGGGGCTCAGGGAAATGGCCCTGCAACTGGGCATGGCGCCCTGGGAGAACGGCAGCAGGCAGGAGACTGTGGCCCAGTACCGGGCGCGGCTGCATAACCGCTTTCACTTCAACCTGAAGGTTTCCGACAGCATGATGGAGCAGGCCGTCTACGATACGGCCGTGCGGGCCCTGAAGGCGGATTTCCTCTTTGCCGGTCATCAGGAGGAATACGATCGTCTGAGCCGGCTGCCCTACGATGCCACCAGCGCTTTCGGCGGGGAAGACGGCAGTTTTCTGCGCATCCGCCAGTGTCTGAAGGACATGATCGCCTACCGGCAATACCTGGAACACTATCAGCCCATTGATCCGGATCAGGCTTTTGACATGCCGGATTATGTGCTCTCCATCGGCGAGAGTTCCAGGCAGGAGGAAAGGGATGCTGCCCGGGAAAACGCCTTCAGCCGGGGTGGACTCTACCGGAGCAGCGACGGTGCCTTGATCTTCAGCCTGCACGGCAACATGGCCGAAGGCTGGCAGTTCATGCCGCCCGGCGAAGTGCAGCGGCTGCTGACCGGCAAAAGCCATGCGGAGGAGCTGGCCTTCTGGCAGGGCGTGCTGCTGGAAGGCTGGATCAACGCCGAGTCGGTTGCCGAGGTGGAAGAGCAGATCAAGGTGGAACGGCAGCGCTTCGACAAGCGCAACCTCTACTCCCTGAACGTGCTGTGCGAGATTCGGGAGTTTCGGGTCATGGTCGGCCTGCAGTATCTGATGGCCCTGGCCCGGGCCTGCGGCGTGGACAGCCACTTCGAGCCGGTGCTGCCCACGGCGCTGGGCGCCAATGTGGTCACGCTGTCGGAAATCGCCCGCATCTACGAGGCCATGGTGACCGGCAACCGTTATGACCCGGCGGACGCCGCTTCCATGGAACGTCTGGAAGGGGAAAACCGAAGCGATCGCGACGGCCTGTCGATTATCGAGCGGATCGTCACCCCGGACGGCCGTGAAGTGTACACGCGGAGTCCCCACGCCACCCGGGTTTTTGACGGCCGTACCTCGGCCGCCATTGGCAGCATTCTGCAGAACGTGGTGCGTTACGGCACCGGCAGGAGGGCGCAGGCGGTGCAGCTGCACGCTCAGGATGCAGACCAGAGCGCCAGACTGGCCAGACTGAAGCACCATCTGCCCCTTCTGGGCAAGACCGGCACAGCCAACGAAAACCGCAATGTCGCTTTCCTGGGCTATGTCCCGGTGCTGGCACAGGACGACAGCTCGGTGCTGGCCCTGGAAAACGGGTACACGGTTGGGGTGTATGTGGGCCATGACCGGAATCAGAAGATGTCCCGGGGCATTGACGGCGCCCACGGCGCCCTGCCGGCCTGGACGGTCATTGCCCAGGCCCTGGTCGACCACGAACAGATAGGCGACAAGGCGGATCCGGTTGACCTGCAGTTCAATTCCGGCCTGCCGCTCCGCTATCCGGATGTGGGACAGGTTTTCCTGCCGGTGTCCGAACAGTCGGGCGTGCCAAGCGGCCCTCCCGGCAAGCATCAGTTGATTGCGCCGGACTATGCGGCGATTCTGGACGTGGGCGGGCAGGAAAAGGGCAGGTTCGCGCCACAGCGAAATTTCCTGCCCTTCTGGCGCCTGCCGGAAGAGAGCAAGGCTGAAAAATAGGGCAGTGAGCCTTCTGGCTCCCATTCTTTTCATGTGGAGCGCCTCCTGCAGTCCGGTATACCGGGCTCTGCGAACAGCCTGATAAAACCGGCAATTCGCGGTTCAGGTGCCCTGACCATGTCACGGGGCGCTCCGTGCAGGGCACCCGGCTGCCGAGCTGGGCTGGTTGGGCGCGGCGGATGTTGCTGTTCCGTATTCTGTTCCTGGCGCCGGACAACCGCGGACTCTGGCCTGGTTAATGCCATCATGGGCCGCAGCCTTGATATGTTGAAAATCAGAGAAGGTATCGCAAGCAGTGTTCCGGCGATGAAACAATAAAATTTGTTCAGATATTTGTATAGAATAAAGGTTAAAGATTTTAGTTACGCCTTAAAATATTTTATGTCTCTATTATTTACCCGCAAAAAAATAAAATAATGATTGAGGATTGTCAGAAAGCGTGTATACCTATCTCATGAAAGAAATGCATGGGTCCATATAATCGGGTGACCCAATCTGCATTGTGCAGGCAGGCAGTCAGGATTCGCACGGGGCCAACAAAGAGACGGAGGAGATTGTCGGCATCCGTGACAATCGGCCGGAAGCGTAAAAAGGTTCGTGGTCCTGAATCATTTGTCGTGCACAGTCCCTGCATATCTGGACTGCCTGTTTCACTGCGCAAACCCCTGCCAAAGGGCCCTGCGAGCATGAGGCGGGAGCCAAAGCTCTGACCAGGATTGTCCGGGGATTGCCACCCGGACGAAGCGAGGGAAGGCGGAGATGCCTTGGGGGGAGAAGGAACCCGAATGTTCGTGAAAATTTTACTGCGAGAACCTGCCACATCAGAAATTGTTTCGTGCCTTGGGTACTATGCTGCATGATTTCGATATGTATTCACTCGAAGTAATGACAACCTGTGAACCGTACTTCCAAAGGCCAGTCTTGGCCACAGTGCGATGAACAGGAGGGGCGCATCGCTCCGACAGGATGCCCCCGTGGTCTGTTTTTGTCCTGATGCCTGGGACAAAAAAACTTTCAATGTTACCTCTTGAGGAGGAGAATGCCATGCAACAATTCACAAACCCGAGATTTGTCTATCACGGAGAAGATGCCCTGAGCACTCTCAAGAAGCTGAAGGGTAAAAAGGCCATGATCTGCATTGGCGGCGGTTCCATCAAACGGAACGGCTTTCTGGAACTGATTGAGAAGAACCTGAAGGAAGCCGGTTTTGTGACAAAACTCTTTGAAGGCATTGAATCCGACCCGTCCGTGGAAACCGTGAACAAGGGTGCAGCCGCGTTTCAAGAATTTCAGCCGGACTGGATCGTCGCGGTGGGTGGCGGCTCACCGATCGATGCGGCCAAGGCCATGTGGGTCAAGTACGAATACCCGGACATCACTTTCGAGCAGATGTGCACACCGTTCGGCCTGCCTGAGATGCGGAAAAAGGCCCGTTTTTGCGCCATTCCCACAACCTCGGGTACAGGAACCGAAGTGACGGCCTTTGCGATCATCACCGACTACCAGAAGGGTATCAAGTACCCAATGGCCGATTTCGAGATTACCCCGGACGTAGCCATTGTTGATCCGGCCCTGGTGCAGAAGCTGCCGGCCAAGTTGGTAGCCTTCACCGGCATGGACGCCCTGACCCATAACATCGAAGCCTACGTTTCCACCGCGCACTCCTGCTATACCGATGCCATGGCCCTGCACTCCATCCGCATGATCCAGGAGAGCCTTGTATACTCCTATGCAGGCGACCCTGAGGCCCGCAGCGCCATGCACGATGCCCAGTGCCTAGCTGGTATTGCCTTTTCGAGCGGCCTTTTGGGTATTGTCCATTCCATGGCCCACAAGACCGGTGCAGCCTTCAAGAACGGGCACATCATCCATGGTGCAGCCAATGCCATGTATTTGCCCAAGGTTATCAAGTTCAACGCGGGTCGACGAGAAATCGCCCTGCGTTATGCCCAGATCGCAGACGCCATCAATCTGGGTGGCTCGACCGTGTGCGACAAGGTGGATAATTTGATCGGCTTTTGCCGTCGACTCAACACGGAACTGAACATCCCGATGGCAATTCAGAGTTATGGCGAAGGCGGTCTGAAGGTCGAGGCGGGCAAGGGGATTGTGCCGGAAGACGAGTTCCAGGCCAAGCTCTCCGACATTGCGGCCAACGCCCTGACCGATGCCTGCACCGGCTGCAACCCGCGGCCCATCAATCAAAAGCAGATGGAGCAGATGCTGAAATGCTGCTATTATGATGAAGACGTGCTGTTCTGATTAACCTGTTTTTTTCGTTGCAAGGAAAGGGCCTGCCTTACGCAGGCCCTTATAAAATTCCGTGTTTCAATTCACGCCCCTGTGAAGGGGCGACTGGTCAAGGAGCCAATTTCGAGCCGGACGCATGGGTTTCAATTCACGCCCCTGTGAAGGGGCGACCAGCCTACCCTGCATGCTGACCATCAGCAGCCTGTGTTTCAATTCACGCCCCTGTGAAGAGGCGACGTCCCTTGACCTTTCCAGCTTGTGAGTCATCTCCTTGTTTCAATTCACGCCCCTGTGAAGGGGCGACTGCATCCTGTAAGGCAATATGAGCAGGTTTGAATGTTTCAATTCACGCCCCTGTGAAGGGGCGACCACAACCCGTCTTTTGTTGCCCTTGCCCAGCACTGTTTCAATTCACGCCCCTGTGAAGGGGCGACGATGGCTGGCATATCTGCGCCACCTGCGCCAGAGAGTTTCAATTCACGCCCCTGTGAAGGGGCGACCCTGCAGGAATTTTTCCATTTCTGGGAATTCCCAGTTTCAATTCACGCCCCTGTGAAGGGGCGACGATGGATTTGTCCGAGAAGCATGTCAGCAAGCTCTTGTTTCAATTCACGCCCCTGTGAAGGGGCGACTGGGCCAGCATATAGAACTGAAACGGCAGCAGGAGTTTCAATTCACGCCCCTGTGAAGGGGCGACGATCCCGCACGTTTTTGGTCTGGACAAATGTCGGCGTTTCAATTCACGCCCCTGTGAAGGGGCGACAATTCCCGGAATCCTTCAAAGCGGAAACAGGGGCGTTTCAATTCACGCCCCTGTGAAGGGGCGACTTAGACCTGCTGCACATCCCCCGCTGACACTTCGGGTTTCAATTCACGCCCCTGTGAAGGGGCGACCATGACCGTGCCAGGTTTTGTCCGGTACCGGAGGGGGTTTCAATTCACGCCCCTGTGAAGGGGCGACAGGTCTCCCCGGTGTACATGCTAGGCTCAGGCCTCATTAATCGAGATAGAATATGACGGAAGCCGCGAGGCATAGAGCTGAAAAGAAGGTATGTGCGCAGCGGTCATAACGCATGGCTATTCTCCGCCAGTCCTTGATCCTGCCAAACATGATCTCGATCTTGTGCCGCTGTTTATACAGATTTTGATCGTACGAGCAGGGTCGCTTCCGGCTCCTTCTGGGCGGGATGCAGGGCGTAATGCCTCTGGCACGCAGGGCATCACGGAACCAGTCGGCGTCATAACCACGGTCCGCCAGCAGCGCCCTGGCCTCGGGCAAAGCATCTATGGCATCCATAAGCAGGGCGGCTCCTTTGTAGTCGCTTACCTGGCCTGCCGTGAGCTTCATGGCCAGGGGCCTGCCGTGGCCGTCGCAAAGGGCATGGAGTTTGGAGTTCAGCCCGCCCTTTGTGCGGCCGATGCAGCGGGAAAGAGCCCTTTTTTGAGCAAACTGGCGGCGGTACGATGCGCCTTGAGGTGGGTCGCATCGATCATCACCTGGCCATCCTGTCCCGCTGTTTTTGCCAATTCGGTAAAAATGTTGTTGAAGATGCCCATCTGGCTCCAGCGCAAAAAACGATTGTAGAGCGTCTTGTACGGGCCATACTCGCGCGGCGCATCTTTCCACTGCAGGCCATGCTTGATGACATAAATGATGCCGCTGATGACTTTCCGGTCATCGACCCGCGGAATACCATGTGAACGTGGGAAGAAGGGCTTGATACGTTCGAGTTGTTCGGCAGAAAGGTAGAAAAGTTGGCTCATGGCGTCCTCCTTGAGCACAACTAACCAACTTTTCTGCTTTTTGGCAATTAATGAGGCCTGAGCCTAGAAAATACTGCCGCAAAAGCCCGTTGCTGTTTTCGTTCGTCCCACGTTGCCACGGGGCATGTGGTTTACAAAAATACGTGCGCAGGCCAGTGGCTGCCTCCAGCGCCCTGAAGCCTGCCATTTCCGAACCATTATCAAGCGTCAAGGTCTGCCGCAGCTTTGACGGCACAGCACGCAGGCAGGGAATGAGTGCCGCATTGAAGGACGCGGCTGTCTTGTCTTGTACCTTGGCCAGCAGGAGAAAGCGGCTTTTGCGTTCGGTACAGCTGAGCAGCGCCGCTTTTCCTCTGGAGGCACAGACAAGGTCGGCTTCCCAGTCACCAAAGCGAGTTCCGAGTTCCACAATCCCCGGGCGGCAGCTGATATCAATACGCCCGGGAAACAGGCGCCGGCCCTGGCCATACCTGCTTTGCCGCCTCCGGCCTTTGTGGGCGCGGCGCAGATGGCGGTAGCTGGTATCGCCAAATTGTGCCGCTGCATAGACCCGGCGGTAGATAGTCTCTGTACTGATACGCATGCTTTGATCCTCTGGATACTCCAGACGGATGCGGCCCGCAATCTGTTCGGGAGACCAGTTTGCACGCAACTTTTCATCGGCCCAGGCAACCAGTTCGGGCCGATTCATACAGCGGTAATGCCTTGCTCTCTTTCGTCTTTTGTGGGCACGCCGCTCTGCGCACGATAACCTTTTTTTGCAGAGCCTGCGTTGCGGCGCAGCTCCCGGGAAACAGTGCTGTGACTCCTGCCCAGGCGTCTGGCCATTTCCCGGCAGCTCAGGCCCATGGACACAAATATTTTGATACTGATGCGTTCTTCCAGAGTAAGATGGCTATGGGACATGGCGGGCTCCTTCTGGCTGAGTGGTTGTTGGTGCTGCCAACTCGACCAGAATCCCGCCCTGTCCTTTAACTCTTCATGCCCCTACCAAGTGGTGCGTTTGGAATGAGAATCTACCCCCTACCACGTGGTGCATTTGGAATGAGAATCTACCCAGCAACGAGAACGAAGGTGGTCTTTTGCGACAGTATTTTCAAAAGGGTGCTTCTGCTTAATCATGTTATTTAACGGCCTACTTGCAATTTGAAGGCACCATACTTTATTTCAATGAGCACATTTTAGGGGTAAACCCATGGTTTCAGGTAGAAGATATAAAGCTATAATTTGTGTTGTAAATTTTTTGAAAAAGTTAGATTATTTACGCCGTTTAGGATTTCTTATAGGATTTTTTGCAGTTTTATTTATATTTTCAAATGGAATAAGTGAATTCTCTACCGCCTAAAGGCGGTAGCTTCGAACCATTGCCGCCTGCAAGGCGGCTTACGGAGCCAGGGTAAAATCGTCATCGTGGGCTCGCTCCTCCAAGTCCTGCTCTGCAATATATTGCATGATGACATCGTCTGTGACATTGCCTGAACTGGCGGCAAAATATCCGCGACCCCACAGATGACGGCCCCAAAATTGCCCGGACAAACGTCGGTTTTCTGCAAGCAGCTTGCGTGAGGTTTTCCCTTTTATGCGGCCAACCAATTTACTCACAGAAATCTGTGGAGGAAGCGAAACAAACAGATGTACATGATCTTTGGAGACGTGCCCTTTCAAAATATCTATATCCATGGATCGGCATATTTCTCGTATCAGATCCCGTAAACGCACGGCCACGTCTCCAAAGAGAACCGGTTTGCGATACTTGGTAATCCATACAATATGGACCTTGAGGGAATAAATTGAATGCGAGCCTTTGCGATACGCATAGTCATCCATAGTATCGCAAACCTACTGAAGTCTTCGCCTCAAGGCGAGGGATTTTCTCCCATTCCCAGAAAGAGACATTAAAGAGAAGCTAGCCTTCCAGCCTTTATTATGGACTTATATCCTTTATAGTGATACTTAGTGTGCAGTGCTATCAAATGTAATCTTGTCATTTCTAAATGAAAATCATGCAACAATAAAAACACTTTGAGACATTTGTACAAAAGAACAACGATTGGCAATTGTTTATTGTATTGAACGATTGCATAAAAAATTTTTATCAGATCGAATGCCCTTAAATTTTGAAAGTGGCTTAGATCTTTCTGAAGAAATTGAAAGAGTTTCTAGCGTATTAGAATTTTGGAGGATCAAGCACCAATGAAGAGTTCACCGGCTTGCCCGGTGTAACGGCTGGCTGCATTACGCGAGCCGTTCAGGAGGACTGTGGCGCGGGATATTGCGGCATTGATGAAATCAAGAGGGAAGAGCGTGCATTCAGTTCAGGTGGACGTGGTCCAGAAACAGTGCCAAAGGCGCTTTCTGCTGCACCACAAAGAGGCTGAAGCCCGCTATGTGGCTCATGTCCATGCGCCGGCCTTTGGGCGCTTTTTCCGCCTCTTCCAGGTCAATTGCCAGGTCGTTCCACCCGGGTCTGAGCACGAGCTGGGTGTTGAAGCGGTCGCTGTAGGGGCCATGCGTGCGCCGGTGCCGGCTGTCGTCCAGCCGGCAGTTCAGTTCGAGCGGGCCGTTCAGCGGGTTATAGACGCTGAAGCGCAGCCAACGATAACCATGCCAGTCGTGCGGAAAATGGAGCAGGGTCACGCCGGAGATCCTGGCGGTTGAGAGCTGCACCCGGGCCGAACAACTGCCGTGGCGCACGATGCCTTTTTCCTGCCGCAACTGGTTTGCGTGGTACCAGCGGCTCAGCTCCCCCTTGCTTTCAAAATCCGCCAGCACCGGGAATTCCCGCCAGGCCCGGTCTTCATCCCGCACGCTTCTGAAAAGAGGCCAGAGCGCGCAGCACAACAGGACGAGTGATGCCGCCCGCAGGACTCCGAGGCAGAGCCGCTGCCGGGACTCCTGCAGCGGCCAGCACTGGAACACCAGCACCAGCAGGATGCCCAGCGTGTTTCTGAACAGATCGTCCATGCCGGGCCTGCGCCCGTTTACGGCAAATTGCAGACACTCGATGATGAGGCCCGCGACAAAGGGCAGCAGCACGAGGAGGGCCAGACGCCTGCCCCTGGACAGCGCCGCCTGCCAGTCCGAGGCCAGACCGGTCAGCCACAGGGTGAAGAGGCCAAAATAGAGGATATGGCCCAGATCCCAGAGATGCACCCGGGAGCGGGCCGAATAGAAGCCCGGCCCTCCCACAAAGAAGAAGGGCAGGCCGATGACGAGCAGTACCGGAATGCTCCGTCGTACTAGCGTGTGCAAAGCAGATACCTGCCTCTGGACTGCCGCGCCGGACACCCCTGCCCTTTCGCAGCGAACCATGAACATTCAGCGGGAGCTATCATACCGCATTTGCCGGGGCTTTGCCAGCGGGCCCGGGGCACTCGTCCGGATCACCCGAACTTGCGTTTCAGGGCCGCTTCCACATGTTTCGGCACCAGTCCCGTGATGTTGCCGCCAAAGCGGGCCGCATTTTTGATAGCCGTGGAACTGATGTAAATCCAGCGGAAGCCGGTCATGAGGAAGACCGTCTCCACCTGTGGCGCCAGACGGCGGTTCATCAGGGCGAGCTGGAATTCATAGTCGAAATCCGAAATGGCTCGCAGCCCGCGGATAATGGCGGGAACATTGTGTTCCAGGGCATAGTCCACCACCAGTCCGCTGGTCCAGCCCACCGTCAGCCGATCATGCAGGTCCGCAAAGCACTCGCGAATGAGCTGGCAGCGTTCCGTCAGCTCGAAGAGCGGTTCCTTGTTCACGTTGATGGCGACCAGCACGGTGATGCGGTCAAAGAGGCGAAGACCGCGGTGGATGATGTCCAGATGGCCGTTGGTGATGGGATCAAAGGTGCCCGGGTAGAGGGCATGGCGGCTTTGCCCCGGCTTCAGGGCGGCTTGGGACAGGAGAGTGGCGTCCATGATTCATGCTCCGTTGGGCTGGCAGACCGTGTAGAGCCACAGGCTGCTGGCTCCGTACCGCCGTCTGTCCTGCAGCCGCAGGGCGCCGACGCGCCGGGGCAGCAGGATGCTCTGGTGTTCTTCGGCGACGACCAGCGCGTTCGGTGCGAGGAAATGTGCGCCTTCTACCACAGGCAACAGGTCAGCCGCCAGATTTTTTCCATAGGGCGGATCCATGAAGACCAGATCGAATCGGTGCGGAGGCGGGATGTGGCCGCTCAGGAAGGCGAGTTCGCTTTTTTTGTCCAGATGCAGGCGGAGAAAACCTGCCTGCACGCCCGCGTTCAGGCAGGAGCTGACATTTGTGGCAATGAGGCGGCCGGATGCCATGGCTTCATCGATGAACAGCACGGCCCGGGCGCCCCGGCTGAGCGCCTCTATGCCCCAGGCGCCGGTGCCGGCAAAGAGTTCCAGCACCACGGCATGGCGCACCCGGCTGCCCAGGATATTGAACAGCGCCTCCCGCACCCGGTCGCAGGTGGGGCGGAGCAATTGCTGGTCGCCTTTGGGCCCCAGCAAACGCCGCCCTCTGGCCAGACCGCCGGTGATGCGCATCAGGACATGCCCGTTTTGCCGCCCGGCTTCCTGCCGAATTTCCAGGGAATTTTATCGTGCTTCTGGAGCAGGCGCCAGCCGTCCAGCACCGGGCCGCTCAGCATGTAGAGCAGGAAGCTCACGCAGAGGGTAATGGGGGGCTCGGTGGCCAGCAGCATCAGGAGGAGAATCAGGCCGGCCAATACCTGGAAGCGCTTTTCCCGCGGGATGCGCACATGCTTGAAGCTCGGGTAGCGATGGGTCGAGATCATCAGGTAGGAGAGCAGGTAAACCAGGAACAGCAGCATGATGTGCCGTACCGGGTCGCTGTTCTTGAGCACGACCGTGGTGAACAGCACGGCCGAGGCGATCATGGCGGCCGCGGCCGGACAGGGCAGACCGGTGAAGTTGCCATCCGTTGCGACTTCACTTGAGGCCTGCACGTTGAAGCGCGCCAGTCGCAGGGCGGTGGCGGCCAGATACAGGAAGCCGGCCAGCCAGCCGTAGCGGCCAAAGGGCGTGAGCGCCCAGAGATAGGCCAGTAAAGCCGGGGCCACGCCGAAGGAGACAATGTCGCAGAGGGAATCCAGCTCCATGCCAAAGGGCGAGGTGGAACGAGTCAGGCGGGCCACCCGGCCGTCCAGCCCATCGAAGAGTCCGGCTACCATGATAGAGGCGGCTGCGGCCTGAAAATGACCGTTGATGGCTGCGACCATGGCATAGAAGCCGCAAAACAGGCTGCTGATGGTCAGCATGCAGGGGAGGATGAAAAGGCGGGTGTGCGCCCGCTTCTGGGTATGATACATGACAGTGTTCAGGATGTTGTTGCGGCCGGACCAGCCTGAACCGGCCAGTGACCAAGGAGGCTTTCGCCGGCGCGAACCCGGTCGCCGATCTGCACGGCAATCGCGGTGGCAGGCGGCAGATACAGGTCGAGCCGGGAGCCGAAGCGGATCAGGCCGTAGCGCTGGCCCGCCCTGAGCTGGTCGCCTGTTTCGGCCCGGCAGACAATGCGGCGCGCCACCAGCCCGGCCACCTGCACCACGGCATAGCGGCCGCCGTCCTGCGTGCCCATGAGCAGGGCGCAGTATTCGTTGTGCAGTTCGGCCTTGATCCTGTCGGCCGCATAAAAACGCCCGGCCTGCAGCCGCACCGCCTCCACCGTGCCGGCATAGGGTATGCGGTTCACGTGGACGTTGAACAGGTTCATGAAGATGGAGACCTTGAGCGCCTGCCCATGGAGAAAGCGGTTGTCCGCCACCTCCTCCACCCTGATGATCCTGCCGTCAGCCGGCGAAACAATCGTGTTTTCGCCCTCGGGCAGCACCCGCACCGGATCGCGGAAAAAGTAGAGCACAAAGCCGCTTGCCGCCAGACAGATGAGAGCCGGCACGCTGTAGCCCAAGAGGGCCAGGACCAGGGTGCTCAGGGCCCCCAAACCCAGAAAGGGCACGCTTTCCCGTGCCACAGGGATCTGTTCGCTTTGCATGTTATTTTTTTGGCGTTCGTTTGCTGGCGATCTTTCCGGTACGGATGACCTCCTTGATGCCCAGGGGGCGGAGGATATCGAGCACGGCGCTGATCTTGGACTCCTGGCCGGTGATCTCCAGGGTGTAGGTACTGGGGCTGACGTCCACGACCTTGCCGCGGAAGATGTCGATCACGCGGAGAACCTCTGCCCTGGTCTGGCCGTCCGCCCTGACCCGGATGAGTACCAGCTCGCGTTCCACATACTCGCCCTCGCTGGTGTCGCTCAGGGTCACCACGTCGATCAGCTTGTGGAGCTGCTTGGTGATCTGCTCCACAATCGCGGCATCGCCCGTGGTCACGAGTGTCAGGCAGGAAAACTCCGGGTCCATGGTTTCGGCCACGCAGAGACTTTCGATATTGAAGTTGCGGCCCGAGAACAGGCCGGTCACCCGGGAAAGGGCGCCGGGTCTGTTGCGCATGAGGATGGAGAGGGTGTGCTTCATTGTTTGCCTCCTTCAGACCAGGAGCATTTCGGTGGTGGCCTTGCCGGCCGGAACCATGGGGAAGACGTTTTCCTCCCGGTTGATGATGAAGTCCATGACCACCACGTTGTCGGTGGCCAGGGCCTCCCTGATCACCGGCTCGACTTCCGCCCTGGTGGTGGCGCGCAGGCCGCAGGCCTGATAGGCCTGCGCGAGGGCGACGAAATCCGGTTCAAACTCCATGACCGTGGCCGCGTAGTGGCGCTTGTAGAAAAGTTCCTGCCACTGGCGCACCATGCCGAGGTAGTGGTTGTTGAGGATGGCGATTTTGACCGGAGCGCCGTTTTCCTTGGCCGTGGCCAGCTCCTGAATGTTCATCTGGATGGAGCCGTCGCCTGCAATGTCGATGACCGTTTTCCCGGGAAAGGCCAACTGCGCGCCGATGGCTGCCGGCAGACCGAAGCCCATGGTGCCGAGGCCGCCGGAGGTGATGAGGTGACGCGGGTGCTTGAAGTGGTGGAACTGGGCCGTCCACATCTGGTGCTGGCCCACTTCGGTGGCGATGATGGCCTCGCCTTTGGTCAGCTCCTGCAGTTTTTCGATGACGTACTGGGGCTTGATGACCTCGTCCTGATCCGTATAGGCAAGGGGATGCGCCGCCTGCCAGTCGGCGATCTGCCGCCGCCACGGGGCCAGCTGCTCCTGCACGGCGTGTTCCCCGCCATCGCCCTTGCCGTCGAGCCAGCGGTTTATGGCGGAGAGGGCCAGGGTGCAGTCGGCCACGATGGGGATGTCGACCGTCACGTTCTTGCTGATCGAGCTGGGATCCAGATCGATGTGCACGATTCTGGCCTCAGGCGCAAAGGTGTCCAGCCTGCCGGTGACCCGGTCGTCGAAGCGGGCACCCACGGCAATGAGCAGATCGCTTTTGGCAACCGCCATGTTGGCGGCATAGCTGCCGTGCATGCCGAGCATGCCCAGGGAGAGCTCGTCGGTGCCGGGGAAGCCGCCCAGGCCCATGAGGGTCATGGCCACGGGGATGCCCAGCCGGTGGGCCAGTCTGGTCAGTTCGGGGCTGGCGCCGGAGAGCACGACGCCGCCGCCCACATAGAGCACCGGTCTTCTGGCCTTGAGGAGGGCCTGGCAGAGCCTGTCGACCTGCCTTGGGTGCGGGATGGTATGGGGCTGGTAGGTCGGCATTTTGATGGGGGTTTTTTCCGGGTACTCGATGTTGTGGGCTGCGATGATGTCCTTGGGCAGATCGACCAGCACCGGGCCCGGGCGTCCGGAGGCGGCGAGGTAGAAGGCCTCCCGGAGAGTGGGCACGAGATCGGCTGTTGAATTGACGAGGTAGTTGTGCTTGGTGCAGGGACGGGTGATGCCCACGATGTCCACTTCCTGAAAGGCGTCGTTGCCGATCAGCTGCCGTGGCACCTGGCCGGTCAGGACCACCAGGGGGATGGAGTCGCAGTAGGCGGTGGCAATGGCCGTGACGCCGTTGGTGGCGCCTGGGCCGGAGGTCAGCAGCGCCACGCCGGTCTTGCCGGTGGCGCGGGCATAGCCGTCTGCCGCGTGCACCGCACCCTGCTCGTGACGCGCCCGTACCTGACGGATGGGGCTTTTGTAGAGTGCGTCCAGCAGGTCGATGATGGCTGCGCCGGGGTAGCCGAACATGAGTTCCACGCCCTCTTCCTGCAAACACCGAATAATGGCTTCAGATCCTGTGATTTTGCCCATGCTGTGTCCTCGTAAGCAAGTCTTGGCCCAAGGCCTCATTTTTTTGGCGTTCGTTTGCTGGCGATCTTTCCGGTACGGATGACCTCCTTGATGCCCAGGGGGCGGAGGATATCGAGCACGGCGCTGATCTTGGACTCCTGGCCGGTGATCTCCAGGGTGTAGGTACTGGGGCTGACGTCCACGACCTTGCCGCGGAAGATGTCGATCACGCGGAGAACCTCTGCCCTGGTCTGGCCGTCCGCCCTGACCCGGATGAGTACCAGCTCGCGTTCCACATACTCGCCCTCGCTGGTGTCGCTCAGGGTCACCACGTCGATCAGCTTGTGGAGCTGCTTGGTGATCTGCTCCACAATCGCGGCATCGCCCGTGGTCACGAGTGTCAGGCAGGAAAACTCCGGGTCCATGGTTTCGGCCACGCAGAGACTTTCGATATTGAAGTTGCGGCCCGAGAACAGGCCGGTCACCCGGGAAAGGGCGCCGGGTCTGTTGCGCATGAGGATGGAGAGGGTGTGCTTCATTGTTTGCCTCCTTCAGACCAGGAGCATTTCGGTGGTGGCCTTGCCGGCCGGAACCATGGGGAAGACGTTTTCCTCCCGGTTGATGATGAAGTCCATGACCACCACGTTGTCGGTGGCCAGGGCCTCCCTGATCACCGGCTCGACTTCCGCCCTGGTGGTGGCGCGCAGGCCGCAGGCCTGATAGGCCTGCGCGAGGGCGACGAAATCCGGTTCAAACTCCATGACCGTGGCCGCGTAGTGGCGCTTGTAGAAAAGTTCCTGCCACTGGCGCACCATGCCGAGGTAGTGGTTGTTGAGGATGGCGATTTTGACCGGAGCGCCGTTTTCCTTGGCCGTGGCCAGCTCCTGAATGTTCATCTGGATGGAGCCGTCGCCTGCAATGTCGATGACCGTTTTCCCGGGAAAGGCCAACTGCGCGCCGATGGCTGCCGGCAGACCGAAGCCCATGGTGCCGAGGCCGCCGGAGGTGATGAGGTGACGCGGGTGCTTGAAGTGGTGGAACTGGGCCGTCCACATCTGGTGCTGGCCCACTTCGGTGGCGATGATGGCCTCGCCTTTGGTCAGCTCCTGCAGTTTTTCGATGACGTACTGGGGCTTGATGACCTCGTCCTGATCCGTATAGGCAAGGGGATGCGCCGCCTGCCAGTCGGCGATCTGCCGCCGCCACGGGGCCAGCTGCTCCTGCACGGCGTGTTCCCCGCCATCGCCCTTGCCGTCGAGCCAGCGGTTTATGGCGGAGAGGGCCAGGGTGCAGTCGGCCACGATGGGGATGTCGACCGTCACGTTCTTGCTGATCGAGCTGGGATCCAGATCGATGTGCACGATTCTGGCCTCAGGCGCAAAGGTGTCCAGCCTGCCGGTGACCCGGTCGTCGAAGCGGGCACCCACGGCAATGAGCAGATCGCTTTTGGCAACCGCCATGTTGGCGGCATAGCTGCCGTGCATGCCGAGCATGCCCAGGGAGAGCTCGTCGGTGCCGGGGAAGCCGCCCAGGCCCATGAGGGTCATGGCCACGGGGATGCCCAGCCGGTGGGCCAGTCTGGTCAGTTCGGGGCTGGCGCCGGAGAGCACGACGCCGCCGCCCACATAGAGCACCGGTCTTCTGGCCTTGAGGAGGGCCTGGCAGAGCCTGTCGACCTGCCTTGGGTGCGGGATGGTATGGGGCTGGTAGGTCGGCATTTTGATGGGGGTTTTTTCCGGGTACTCGATGTTGTGGGCTGCGATGATGTCCTTGGGCAGATCGACCAGCACCGGGCCCGGGCGTCCGGAGGCGGCGAGGTAGAAGGCCTCCCGGAGAGTGGGCACGAGATCGGCTGTTGAATTGACGAGGTAGTTGTGCTTGGTGCAGGGACGGGTGATGCCCACGATGTCCACTTCCTGAAAGGCGTCGTTGCCGATCAACTGCCGGGCGACCTGGCCGGTCAGGACCACCAGGGGGATGGAGTCGCAGTAGGCGGTGGCAATGGCCGTGACGCCGTTGGTGGCGCCTGGGCCGGAGGTCAGCAGCGCCACGCCGGTCTTGCCGGTGGCGCGGGCATAGCCGTCTGCCGCATGCACCGCACCCTGCTCGTGACGTACGCGGATATGGCGGATGGGGCTTTTCATCAGCTCGTCGTACAGATCGAGCACCGCGCCCCCAGGATAGCCGAAGACGAGTTCCACGCCCTCTTCCTGCAAGCATTGGATGATGGCCTGGGCTCCTGTGAATGTAGTCATGATGTGTCCTGTAAAGATGCGGAAAGGTCTGCCGGGCTATGCACGCCGAAGGCGGGACCGGGCGAGCGGCGCCGACCGTTCTGGAACAGTGAAGCAAAGTCTCCTGTATATGCGGCAGCGCTGGGCCTGTCAAGCAGAACTCGCCCCGCCGGCCTGGCCTGCGTTTTTGCTTGTTCCCATGCGCATTCCGGGTCATAACATGGGGGCATGGCAAAACGGAGGAGCGTATGGGGCAGGCCCTGCGGACCTATCTGCAATTCGAACTCAGGGGCTGGAAGGCGATCGAGGTGGCCTGGCTGGGCGTCGCGACGGCCGTGATTCTGGGCCTGTCGCTGCGCTGGCGGGACGATCCGCTCAGCCTGAGCGCCGGCCTGAGCGGGGTCTGGTGCGCGATTCTGGCCGGCAAGGGCAAGCGTTCCGCTTTCCTTGTCGGCGCCGTCAACGTGTTCTGCTATGCCTGGGTCGCGTTTCGGGCCGGATACTACGGCGGGGTCATCCTCAACCTGCTTTGCTACCTGCCCATGCATTGCACTGGCTGGTTCGCGTGGCGGCGGCACATGAATGCGGTCAGCGCCGAGGTCGTCAAGCGCCGGCTGCCGCCCGGGCAGGCTTTGGCGCTTTACGGCCTGACCGCTCTGGCCGTTCTGCTGTACGGCTTTCTGCTGCAGATGCTGGGCGGCCGGCTGCCCTATGTGGACGCCCTGGGCACGGTGGTCTCGCTCACCGCGCAGGTGCTTCTGATCCGCCGCCTGAGCGAGCAGTGGCTGTTGTGGATTTTTGCGGATCTGGTCATGATCTTCATGTGGGCCCTGCACGTTGCCCGGGCTGGGGAGAACGTCGCCACCCTGGGCATGTGGATAGTGTATCTGTTGAATGCCCTCTTCATGTACCGGCGCTGGAACCGGGAAGCCAGAGACTGAGCCGTTGCCCTTCCCTTTGCCTTCCCGGAGGAATTTCGGTAGTATGCTGAGCAGAATTTTGTCTCCCCCATGCCTGTTTGTTTTGCACTGTCATGCCCAGCACCATTCTGATTATCGACGATGAAGCCGCCATCCGCAGCTCCCTGGCCGGCATCCTGGAAGACGAAGGTTTTCTGCCTCTTGCCGCCGCCAGCGCGGAAGAGGGCCTGCACATGCTGGACGAGCGGGATGTCAGCCTGGTGCTGCTCGACATCTGGATGCCGGGCATGGACGGCCTGGAGGCCCTCAGGCAGATCAAAAGCCGCTTCGACCTGCCGGTTATCATGATCTCCGGCCACGGCAGCATCGAAACCGCGGTCGAAGCCACAAAAAACGGGGCCTACGACTTCATCGAAAAGCCGCTCTCCTACGACAAGGTCGTCCTGTCCATCAACAAGGGCCTGCAGTTTGACCGCCTCACCAGGGAAAACCTGCTGCTCAGGGAAAAGGGCCAGGGCATCGCGCGCATCACCGGCGAGAGTCAGGCCATTGGGCTGTTGCGCGAGGATATTGTACGGGTCGCGCCTACCGGCGCCTCGGTGTTGATCCTGGGCGAGCACGGCACGGGCAAGGAACTGGTCGCCCAGACCATTCATCGCCTGTCGCCGCGGGCCGGCATGCCAATGGTGGAGGTCAACTGCGCGGCCATTCCCGAAGAGCTGATCGAGTCCGAGCTTTTTGGCCATGTGAAGGGGGCCTTTACCGGTGCGGTGGAGACCCGGAAGGGCAAGTTCGACCAGGCCGACGGTTCGTCGCTGCTGCTGGATGAAATCGGCGATATGAGCCTGAAGAGTCAGGCCAAGGTGCTGCGCATTCTGCAGGAGCACCGCTTCGAACGGGTCGGCGGGGCCAAGACCATCGAGGTGGATGTGCGCATTCTCGCTGCCACCAACAAGCGACTGGACGAAGAAATCGAGCACGGCACCTTTCGGCCCGATCTGTACTACCGCCTGAACGTGGTGCCCATCAAGGTGCCCAGGCTGGCCGACCGGAAAGAAGATATCCCGCTTTTGGTCATGGATTTTGTCGAGCAGTTCCGCTGCAAGGGGATACGGCCCAAGGCATTCATGCCGGCTGCCCTGGCCATGATGCAGCAGCACGACTGGCCCGGCAATGTGCGGGAATTGAAAAACCTGGTCGAAAGACTGCTCATCATGAGCGACGGCAACGAGGTGGGAGAGGCGGAGGTGGCGCTCTTTCTGGGGCGGAGCGGCGCAAAAACGCCGCCGCCCACGCCGCCGGCCGTCCCGGACTACGTGCGGCTGCCCTTCCGCGAGGCGCGCCAGCATTTCGAGCGGGACTACCTGGCGGCGCGGCTGCAGGCCAACGAGGGCAATGTCTCCAAAACCGCGGAGCAGATCGGCATGGAGCGCAGCCATCTGCACCGCAAGCTGAAGGCCCTGGGCATCGGCATGAAATAGGCCCTGGCCACGATCTGCGGCTTTGCGTGCCTGCTCCTCCCCTGTACCGCTTTGCGGCCATGGCAGCCCCCCAAGGGCATGCGTTTGCGCCCTGCCCTCTTTGGCTGGCGCAATCGGGCCCGGAGGCAAAAGCGCATCGTTCGCCCGGCCTGCGCACAGGGGCCTGCTGCTGGCTTCCGCCCTTTCAGGCCCGGTTCACCTGTGCAGCAGCCGAAAGGGTACGGCATCGTCCCCGGGCCGGAATTCCAGATGCTGGCGGAAGAATGGACGGTGCTCGTCCTGCCGGTGGCTGATGTAGAGGATGGTGCTCAACTGTTCTGCGGCTGTCTGCTCCAGAAAATCCAGCAGCGCCCTGCGGTTGGCCTTGTCCAGGCCCTCGGTGGGTTCGTCCAGCACGAGCAGGCGGGGTTTCTTGATGAGGGCCCGGGCCAGCAGCACGAGCCGCTGTTCGCCGTAGCTCAGGCGGCGGAAGGGCAAGGCCGCCTTGTCGGCCAGGCCCAGCCACTCCAGCCAGGAGCGCCCCAGAACCCGCTGTTCGCTCGTGGGCCGCTGGTACAGGCCGATGGAGTCGAACAGGCCGGAAATCACCACGGCAAGCGCATTGCCGTTAATCCGGTGGCAACGGTGCAGGTCATTGCTCACAATGCCCATGTGGCGTTTCACGTCCCAGATGGTTTCGCCGCCGCCCCGGCGCCGGCCGAAAATGCAAAGGTCGTTTTGGTAGCAGAGCGGATGGTCGCCGGTGATGAGCTGCACCAGGGTGGATTTGCCGCAGCCGTTCGGCCCGGTGATGAGGGTGTGCTCGCCCGGACGGATGCTCAGGCTCAGCCCGCTGAAAACCGCCACCTCACCGTAGCGGGCAAAGCCGTTTCTGAGCGCAATCAGCGGCTCGTCCGCACCGGCCTGGCTGTCCGTCCCCCTGAGCGCGGCCGTGCCCGCCCGAAACAGCGCCTGCCTGCGGCCCCCGCTGCCGCCCATCAGTATCCGGATGACGTCGGCCGGACCGGTGAAGTGAATCAGCCCATCCTGTAACAGCGCCAGATGCGTGCACCAGTGGGGCAGGTCGGCAATGTCGCTCAACAGAAAAAGCAGGGTCAGCCCGCCGTCGTGCAGGCGCGACAGACTGCGTGCGAGTTCCCGGCAACTGGCCGGATCGAGCCCGTCAAAGGGATGCTCCAGAGCGAGCAGTTGCACGCCTCGGGAAAGCTCGGCCAGGATGGCGATCTTCATGGCCTCGCCGCTGCTCAGGTAGCGGTAACCACGGTCCAGAACATGCTCCAGACGCAGCAGGCGCACCAGCTCCCGATGGGTCTGCTTCCCGGCGAGCAGGCGACCGGCCGGGGTGCCGGGGTCGGGCCGGTTGAGGAAGTCGGTGTCGTCGTTTTTCAGCTCACGCTCGAAGCGCTCCTGCTGTCCGGCAAAGCTGACCAGGCCCAGCTCCCGTGGCAGCACGCATGCACCCGCGCGCACCGGCGCGAGGTCGCCTGCCAGGATACGCGCTAGCAGCTCCATCCCCGCGCCGGTCTCGCCCAGGATGCCCCAGGCCTCGCCGGCGCACACCTCCAGATGGTCGATCGCAAGCGAACTCGCCGCAGTCTGTGCCTTCAGGCCGCGCAGGCTGAGCAGCGGTTTTTTCGGTGTCTCCATGCTGTCCCCTATCGCTTCCGGAGTCATTTTTTATCTCTGGTGCAGACCGGGCCTGCCACAGGCGGCCGGGCTGGCCTTCCGGCTCTGCACGCGGCCCCGGCTTGGCCGCGGCCCTTCAGAATGCGCCCGCGCTTTTCAGGAGCGTGAGGGTGTAGGCCACATACACTGCCAGTAAGAGCGCGCCTTCCAGGCGATTGATGCGGCCCGCCCGATCCTTCGGCGCCCAGCCCAGCAGGAAGAGCGCTGCGGTCAGGACGGCCATGACCGGGATGTCCCGGAGGAGGATTGCAGGCTCTGTCTGCATGGGGCTGATGCCCGCGGCCAGACCCACCACGGCCAGGGTGTTGAAGAGGTTGGAGCCCAGAATATTGCCCAGGGCCAGCTCGTCTTCGCCCTTGCTGGCCGCCACCAGGGAAGAGGCCAGCTCCGGCAGCGAAGTGCCCACGGCCACGATGCTCAGCCCGATGATGAGGTCGCTCACGCCGAAATGCCCGGCAATCGTCACCGCGCCCCAGACCAGAAGCCTTGAACTCGCCACCAGGACCAGGAGGCCGGCCAGCACGTACAGCAGGGCCCTGGGCAGCGACAGGGCAGCGATAGGTTCCGGCTGCGCTCCGGATGGCCCGGGTTCCGGCGCGGCCGGCATCTGGCGGCTGCGCAGACCCTGCCGGATGCTGACAAACATGAGGATGGCGAACACGATGAGGAGCGTCAGGCCGTCGATCCGGCTCAGGCTGCCGTCCCGGGCCTGCCATGCGGCCAGACCGGTAATGGCCAGCAGAATGGGCAGCTCGTGCTTCAGCGCCCCCTGCTGCACGGCAATGGGCCGGATGAGCGCGGTCAGCCCCAGGATCAGCCCGATGTTGCAGATGTTGGAGCCATAGGCATTGCCCAGGGCAATGCCCGGATCGCCCTGGAGTGCGGCCAGAATCGACACGGCCATTTCCGGGGCCGAGGTACCGAAGCCCACCACCACCATGCCGACCAAAAGCGGCGGCATGCCCAGGTGCCGGGCGCAGGCGGCGGAGCCGTCCACGAAGTAGCGGGCGCTTATGACCAGAAGAATCAGACCGCAGATCAGAGCCAGGGTGGCAGGCAGCATACAGGTTTTTGTCGGTAAGAGGGAAAATCCGGCCCTGCCGGAATGACAGGGCCGGAGCGCACAGTAGTGTCGAATGGGGAAAAGAAAAGGGCTCCCTATCGGTTCCTGGGCAGAGCGCAGGCCGGGGCCGGGGTCGCGCCTTCGGCCTGCAGCGGGGCGTATTCCGGATGGCGGCGCAGAAAAAGCTGGGTATAGCTGCACTGTGGCCGCACCTTTTTGCCGGCCTGGCGCACATCGTCCAGGGCAAAACGGGTCAGCCTGCCGGCAATGTTCTGGCCGCGCAGGGCCTCGGGCACAAAGGTATGGGTGAAGACCAGCACTTCGCCTTCGCTCTCGTATTCCAGCACCGCGGTCGCGCCGCCAGCAGAGAGTTCGTAGCGCGAAAGTTCGGGTTTGTGCACCAGCTCCATCACGAGATCCCCGGCAGATCGGCCTGATTCTGCGAGCCTGCCGCCGGCTGGGCTGCTGCGGGCGTCTGCCCGCCGCCTGCCTGGCCATTGTCCACCGGCATGCCGAAGGCCAGCCGCAGCTTGCGATCCAGATCGGCCATCAGCTCCGGGTGCTCTTTCAGATATTTCTTGGCATTTTCCCGGCCCTGGCCGATGCGCTCGTCGTTGTAGGTGTACCAGGCGCCGCTCTTGTCCACCATGCCGTTGTTGACCGCCAGATCCAGCAAATCGCCGGTACGGGAGATGCCCTCTCCGTAGACGATATCGAACTCCGCCTGCTTGAAGGGCGGTGCCACCTTGTTCTTCACCACCTTGGCCTTGGTCTGGCTGCCAATGACCTCCTGCCCGTCCTTGATCTGCGTGGTTTTGCGGATGTCGACGCGGATGGAGCTGTAGAATTTGAGGGCATTGCCGCCGGTGGTGGTTTCCGGGTTGCCGAACAGCACCCCGATTTTCATGCGGATCTGGTTGATAAAGATCAAAACCGTATTCGTGCGGTTGATGAGGCCCGCGAACTTGCGCATGGCGTGGGACATCAGCCGCGCCTGCAGACCCACGTGCTGCTCGCCCACATTGCCGTCGATTTCCGCCCGGGGCACGAGCGCTGCCACGGAGTCGATGACAATGACGTCGACGCCGCCGCTTCGCATCAGAATCTCTGTAATCTCGAGGGCCTGCTCGCCGTAATCCGGCTGGGAGATGAGGAGGTTGTCCACATCCACGCCGAGCCGCTCGGCATAGCTGGTGTCAAGCGCGTTTTCCGCGTCGATGAAGGCCGCGTTGCCGCCCCGGCGCTGGGCCTCCGCAATGACGTGCAGGGCCAGGGTGGTCTTGCCGGAGGACTCCGGACCGTAAATCTCCGTGACCCGGCCACGCGGCAGGCCGCCCACGCCGAGGGCCATGTCCAGCGAGAGCACGCCGGTCGAAATCACCGGGATATTTTCCCGCTCGTTTGTGCCCAGGCGCATGATGGCGCCCCTGCCGTATTGCCGCTGAATCTGGGCAATGGCGTTCTCCACGCTCTTGAGCCGGTTTTCCTGAAGGTCGCTGCGTTCCGCCATTTTTACTCCTTATGCTGTGCTGATGAGAGCGCGGCGCACCGTATCCAGCGCCCGCTGCATGGTCTGTTGTTGAATTTCCGCCCGGGCGCCATGGAGGTGCAGAAGCTGCACCTGTGGCCCGGAACCGTTTTTGGCGGCAAGGGCCAGATACACGGTGCCGACCGGCTTCTCCGCGCTGCCGCCTGTGGGCCCGGCGATGCCTGTGACGGCAACGGCGATGTCGCCGCCAAGCCGGGCCAGCGCGCCCGTGGCCATGGCAGCGGCACATTCGCGGCTGACCGCGCCGAAATGGTCCAGAATATCTTTGGGCACACCCAGCACCCGCTCCTTCAGGCGGTTGGAATAGACCACCGCGCCGCCCTCGAACCACCTGGAGCTGCCGGGAATGGCGGTGAGGCTCGAGGCCAGCAGTCCGCCCGTGCAGGATTCGGCCAGCACCAGCCTTTTGCCGTGCCGCTCCAGGAGCCGGCCCACGACTTCCGGCAGGCTGTCGTCGCTTTCGCCGAAGATATGGGCGCCCAGTCTGGCCCGGATCAGGCTGTCCGCCTCCTGAAAGAGGGCTTCGTTGGCCGCGGCGCTCCCGCCCCTGAGGGTCAGACTCACGTCCACGTTAAAGCCGATGGGGTAGTAGCCCAGGTGCAGCCCGGGCCGGCCTGCCAAGGCTTTCAGGCGCGCGTTGATGTCCAGCTCCGGCAGACCGCAACTGTGGTAGAGATGCTGGCGCAGCGGCGGCTGGGGAAAGCGGCCCTGCAGTTCGGGGATCACCCTGTCTTCCAGGAGGACCGCCATCTGTGAGGGCACGCCGGGCAAAAACCAGATCGGCTTGCCCCGATGCTCCAAGAGGTAGCCGGCCATACGTCCCTCCATGTCCAGGGGCTCCGCGCCTTCCGGCAGCACGGCGAAGCGGGAGAAGAGCGGCAGGTCGAAGTCCCGCCCCTCTGCGGCGAGCCTTTCCCGCAGACGCATGGCCAGCACCGGGTGGCTTTTGGTCCCGAGTCCCAGGGCGTCGGCTGCCGCCGCAGTGGTGAGGTCGTCGTCCGTGGAGCCCAGGCCGCCGGTCACCAGGACAAAGTCCGCATGCTCCAGCGCCCCGCGCAGGGTTCTGCCGATCAGCGCCGGATCGTCACCGATGCACTGCATGACCGCGAAGTCGTAGCCCAGAAGGAAGAGCTTTCGGGCCGCGAGACGGCTCGTGGTGTTGGCGACCCGGCCGCAGGTCAGTTCGTCGCCGATGGCGATAATTTCTCCTGCAACGTTTTTGTACATGGCAGCTCCTTGCTTCCCGGCCAATGTACCCGTTTCCGCAGCTCGGCTCAAGCCCCGGTTTCCAGGATACCGAACGGGCCGCCTGCATCCACCCGCAAAAGCCGCACCGCAGCGATTTTCCCGACGAGCGCCTCCGGCCCGGCCAGGCGGACGGGGATATAGTTCTCGCTGAAGCCCTCCAGCATGCCGTCTGCACGGCGGCGCTCCACCAGAATCCGCAGCACACGGCCCAGATTGGCCGCATAGAAATGCCGGCGCAGATCGGCGTCCAGTTTGCGCAGCAATCCGGCGCGCTCGCTTTTGCTGCCGGCTGGCACCTGGTCTGGCATGCTGGCGGCCGGGGTGCCGGGGCGTCTGGAATAGGGGAAGACGTGGAGAAAGCTCACAGCGCATTCCTGCAGAAGCGCACGGGTGTTCGCCGCCTGGGCCTCCGTCTCGCCGGGAAAGCCCGTGAGCACGTCGCAGCCGACGGCGGCCAGCGGGAGGCGGGCGCGCAGGGCCTGAACCCTGCCGGCGAAATCCGCGCTCCGGTACCTGCGGCGCATGGCGGCCAGGACCCGGTCATCCCCGCTCTGCAGGGGAATGTGAAAATGGGGCATGCAGTTCGGATGATCTGCGGCCATGTCCAGAAGCGCTGCGTCGATTTCCGGTGGCTCGATGGAGCTCAGACGAAAGCGGATCTCCGGGAAGGCTGTGCAGAGGCGGGCCAGCACCGTGACAATGGTTTCGTTTTCCGCCAGGTCCAGACCGTAGCGGCCCACGTTTATGCCCGTGACCACGATTTCCCGATAGCCGGCTTCCGCGAAAAGCCCGGCCTGCTGCATCACCTGCTGCAGCGGCAGACTGCGGCTCCGGCCCCGGGTGTAGGGCACGATGCAGTAGGAGCAGAAATTGCTGCAGCCGTCCTGAATGCGCAGAAAGGCACGGCTGTGGCCGGGAAAATGCCGTACCGGCAGGGCGAAGACGCCCTGTTTTTCGGCCATGGGCACAAGCGCGGGCGCGGGCGCCCTGCCCAGCGCCACGGCAACGAGTTCTTCCTTGTGGCTGTTGCCGATCAGCAGCACCCGCGGGTCAATGGCCCGTAGGGTATCGGCTGCAATCTGCGCATAACAGCCCGTGATCAGAACCCTGGCTTCGGGGTTCCGGCGCAGCGCGTTTCTGAGCACCTGCCGGGACTGCTGCCCGGCCCGGGCCGTGACCGCGCAACTGTTGACCACATAGATATCCGCCTGCTCCCTGAAATCGACCAGCGCACAGCCTGCGGCCGCAAAGGCGTTGTCCAGCGCCGCGCTTTCCACCTGATTCACCTTGCAGCCCAAGGTGGTGATGGCCACTCTGATCTTCACCCTGCCTCACCTGCCGCAACAATGGCCATTGACGTTGATAATGCCCGCCTTGCCTGCCCGGGACAGGGGCCCTGCCGGCCTCCGCCACGGTTCAAAAAAACTCCACACTCTTCCGCTGCCAGGGGGCGCGTCAGTGGGCGCCGTCGCGCGCAGGGGTTTCATGCCCGGATTCTTCTGCCCCCTGATCTGCAAAAGGACAGGGCTGAGACAGCACAAAAAAAGCCGCCCGATTTCCAGGCGGCTTTTTGACCAGAAACAAAAGCGGCGTCACATCAGACGCAACCAGTCGGTTTGGGCAGGCCGGCCATTTTGCAGGCTCCTTTGCCGGGGCCCGACGGGAACAGCTCATAGATGCGCTTCAGCGGGAAGCCGGTCGTTTTGGACAGGATGCGGACCATGGGAGCGATACCGTTCTTCTTGTAGTATTCCTGCAAGGCATCGATAACCTTCTGATGCTCGTCGGTGACCTCAGAGATGCCTTCCACTTTCTTTACGTAGTCAACCCAGTTCTCATCCCATTCTTCGTTGCCCTTGATCAGGAAACCATCTTCGTCAACTTCATAGGTTTTGCCGTTGTGCTCAAGCGTCGCCATGACATCCTCCAAGCCTAATTTTGATAGTAGTGTCAAAAGTAGCCAAAACAAACTTGGATATCGTCTCTACTATACGCCACTATCTTTGTCAAGCGCAGGGGCTCTTTTTTTCCCGTTGGCGACGGGCCCGGACGCTGCCCCTATTTTTCGCTGGTAACTTCAGAATAAATGGCCCATAATGCGGCCCTTGTCGTTTCCGGGCTCATCTTTGTCACTGTTCCGAGGTCATTTCATGCTACGCAGTATCCGCAATCACGTGCGTTCGCCCCTGCTTCTGGCGGCCCTTCTGATCATCGTGGTGGTTTTTGTCTTCTGGGGGGTGGGCACCAACCTTGGCCCTGGCGGCGGCAGGGTGGCCACGGTGGATGGTCAAGAAATCTCCGCCGCTGCCTTTAACCGCACCTATAACAATCTCCTGGAGAGCTACAGGCAGCAGTTCGGCGGGCAGGTGCCGGAAAGTCAGATGAACACCGCGGCCATCAGGCAGCAGGCCATCCGGCAACTGGTACAGAAGGCACTGGTGCAGAAAGGAGCCGGCGAGCTGGGCATCGTGATCAGCGACGCCGAGGTGCAAAGGGCGGTGGCCGCCATTCCGGCCTTCCGGAAGGATGGCCGTTTCGATTTGGCGGTCTACAGGGAGGTGCTGGCGAAAAACAGGCTGGCCGAAACCTCGTTTGAAGACGGGTTGCGGGCCGATCTGCTGCGTGACCGGGTCATGGCCGCCATTACCGATTTTGCGGAGGTTTCGGATCAGGAACTCGAACAGTGGCTGAGCTTTGCCGCTCTGGAGCTCAGGGTGGCCTGGGCCGCCTTCGCGGCGGAAGCCTTTCGCGACAGGGTGCAGGCAGATGACAAGGCGCTGGCCGCCTGGTTCAAGGACAGGAAGGAGCAGTACCGGCCCGCGCCGCAGTACAGCCTGAGCTATCTCTTCTTTCCCTTTGCCGCGGGCACGGAAGGGACGGCGGCCAGTGAAGAGGAAATTCGGGCCTACTACGGTGAGCACGCCCAGGACTGGCGTAGGCCGGAAGAGCGGCATCTGCGGCACATCCTGTTCCGTTTTGGCGAGGAGGATTCCGAGGCTGTGCGGGCAGCCAAAAAGGACAGCGCGAATCGGGTGCTCGATCTGGTGAAGGCGGGCGGCGATTTTTCTGAACTGGCCAATACCTACACGGAAGATCCAGCTGGCAAGGGCAAGGGCGGCGATCTGGGCTTCATGCCCCGCGGCCGGCTGGTGCCCGAGTTCGAGACCGTGGCCTTTGGGCTGAAAAGCGGGGAAACAAGCGGGGTGGTGGCCAGCCCCTTTGGCTATCACATCATCAGGGTTGAGGAAATTCTGCCGGAAAAGACGCCGACGCTTGAGGAAAAACGGGCAGAGATCGGGCGCCTGCTGGCCCGGCAAAAGGCCCGCGCTGCGGCCTTCAAACAGGCAAGCGCCGCCTATGAGGCGGTCGTGGGTGCCGGCGGTCTCGTAAAGTACGGCGAGGGCGGCGCAGCCATAGGGCATACCGGCTATATTGCCCAGAAGAATGTGCCGGACAATCTGGCTCTGCTGCGCGATCCGGCCTTTGCCAAGGCGGCCTTTGCGCTCGGCAAGGGAGAACTCAGCTCCATTGTCGAGGGCACGGAGGGCTATGCCATCTTCTCCGCCGATGATGTGAAGCAGGTGGGGGTGCCGCCTCTGGAGGAGATCAAAGCGCAGGTGGTGGCCGACTTCACTCAGGCCAAAAGCGCCGAACTGGCGCGCAAGGCGGCTGATGACGCCCTGAAGGCCCTCGAAAAGGATGGCAAATGGCCGCAGGGCGTAGCGGTGCAGACAAGCGATTTCCTCCAGCGCAACACACCGGCAGGCGAGCTGTCGCCGCTTGTGCTGCAGGACGTCTTCAGCCAGATCGGCAAAAGCCGGCTGCCTGCCGAACCTGTGGATGCAGGCGATCGGTTGCTGGTCTATCAGATCGTGGCCCTCCGCCAGGGGAACTTGCCTGAGGCCAGCCAGTTCCGTCAGGGTTTGCAGGCGCAGATTCTGCAGGCCAAACGCAACCAGATGTTCAACGACTGGCTGAATCAGGTGCGCCAGGGCAGCAAAATCTGGGTCAATCCCGAAATGCTCAAGTAAAGTTTTCGTGTGGCCGTCTGCCTCCGGGGCAGACGGCCCCGAATCATCATCGCGCGTTTTGGCGTTTTCCTGTCCCCGGTGCAGTGGCAAGGCATGGTCAGCGACAATCCCCAAGACCTTTTCGCACAAACCGGTGCCCTGCGGGATGAGGAACGGCTTCTGCTGCAACTGGCGGCCATCATCTATGAACCGGTGTCCACCAGTTTCCTTTGCCGTGCCTATATGGCCTTGCACCAGTTTTTTCTGGGCGAACGCCGCGTGCGCTACGACGAAATCTCCGCCAGCCTGACCCAGCTCCGGCGTCAGGGCTTTCTCTCCGGGCAAAACCAGTGCGATCCGGTGCTGGCCGAGCTTTTGGTGCGCCAGAGCATACGGGAAAAGCGCTTTGCCCGGCTGGTCGCCTTTGTGGAGCAGAGCGCACCCATGGAGTACCAGCACGGCCGCCTGCAGGCCCGCTACTGGCGGGCCCTCAGGCAGTTCCGTATCGGCCTGTACAGCCAGAACAGCCAGATGATCGAGGACGCGTTGGCCTTTCTGGCACAGGGCGAGTGCCGCGCACTGGCGGCGGAGATGCCAACGCTCATCCAGATTCTCACCTGCGCCTTTGACCCGGCCTGGTTTGCCGCCATGCCGGTTTTCCTGCAATTCCTCCTGCTGGATCATCTGGTGCATGCGGGCATCGCCACGCTGACCGCCCTGCCGGACATCAGCAACTATCTGCAGAACGAGGTGCCGGCCCGCATCGCCCATGCCGAACGGATTCCTTTTCTTCGGCTGCTGGCCACGCTCTACATCATGCAGGGCAAAAACGAGGCCCTTGCCCAACTGCTGCAGCATGACGGCGAAATCTTTGCCGGCACCGGCCTTGCCGGCACGGTGGCCCTGCTGGCCGGCCAGATCGGGCGGGCTCGGGAGCTGTTTCAGCAGGACCTGAATTTTTTGGGCCGCCTGCTCAAGAGCAAAACGCCCGTCCTGTTCGGCCTGCCCGGTTTCTTCTCTGTGCTTTGCCTCCTCCATGCAGGCGATCAGGACAGGCTCGCCCTGGCGCGGGCGATGCTCGTGCAGATGCTGGCCCGGGCAGGTGCAGACGGACCCGAGACCCTGCCGCTCCGCTGTCTGTCCGCCTTCTGCGACCATCTTCTGGGTGAACGGCCGGATCTTCTGTCCCTCTCCTCTGCCCTGGCTGCAGAGGAGCGCCGCAGCGCCCTGGTTCTGGCACTGATCGTCTTCTACTGGCTCGGCGTGGAGATCGCCCCGGAATTTCTGCAGCGCCTGCAGCAGATCGCGCAGGAGGCGGCAGCGGCTGGCTATTGCTGGCTGGCCGGGGAAGCCGCAACCCTGCTGGAGGCCCTGGGCCTGGAAGCTGCGTCCGCTGCGGCAGGCTTCCGCGATGCCGGCTCTCCTCCGGCCCTGTGCCGGCTCTTCAAGCCCGATGCCGACTGGCAGCACAGCCTGGCCGGGCTGATCGAAGCCCTGCACGCGGTGCAGCCACCGGACGCCTCCAGACGTCTGGCCTGGTTCGTGGACTACCAAAACGGCGCGCTGGCGCTCCTGCCCAAGGAGCAGCGCCGGAGTGCCCAGGGCCGCTGGAGCGCGGGCCGGGCCATTCCTCTGGCCCGGCTGGCCGCCGAGACGCAGCCCTGGTTCACCCAGCAGGACTGCGAGCTGCGCGCGGCCCTGAAGCCGCTACAGCCCGGAAGCGGCCCGAGCAACCAGGAATGGGCCTTTGACCCGGAACAGGCCCTGCCGGCCCTGATCGGCCATCCGCTGGTCTTCCTTCGGGAATCGCCCCGGGTCCAGGTGGAAATCGTGGCAGCCGAGCCGGAACTGATGGTGGAACGGCGGGGCGATTCGCTGTTCCTGCACTTTTCTTCGCCGGTTGGTCGGGAGCGGTTCAGCGTGTGGCCGGAGACCGCAACCCGCTTCAAGGTGGTGCGCATCCGCGAGGAGCACCGCCGGGTGGCGGCCATCACCGGGCCACAGGGCCTTTGGGTGCCGCTTTCCGCCAGTGCCGAGGTGCTGGCCACCATCGGCAGGCTGGCCTCCTTCATGACGGTGCATTCGGCCATCGACATGCCCGGCGCGGATGCCGTGCTGCCGGAGCTGCAGGGCGACGCCACGCCGCATCTGCAGATCATTCCGCTGGGCATGGGCTTCCGGGTCGATCTCTTTGTACGGCCCTTTGGCGACAAAGGCCCCTACCTCAAGCCCGGAGCCGGTGCGGCCAATCTCATCGCCGAAATCGACGGCAAGCGGCTCAAGGCCAAACGCGATCTCAAGGCAGAACTCGAACGGGCGCGTGAGGTGGAGGAAAGCTGCCCCATGCTGGATCTGGCGACGGACATGGAATCCGGGATCCGGCAGGAGTGGTTCCTTGCCGAGCCGGACGAATGCCTGCAGGTGCTGTTGGAACTGGACGCCATCCGCGACCGGGTGATGCTGGAATGGCCGGAAGGCGAAAAGCTCGCCATCCGCCGGAGCGTGGGCACGACGCTGCTCAACCTGAACATCCGCACCATGCAGCAGGACTGGTTTTCCTTTTCCGGCCAGGTGCAGGTGGACGAGGCCACCGTGGTGGAACTCCGTTTTCTTCTGGAACAGGCCCGGCAGTCGAAAAGCCGCTTTATCCCGCTGGGCAGGGGGCAGTTTCT
Source organism: Desulfobulbus oralis (assembly GCF_002952055.1). Lineage (NCBI taxonomy): Bacteria > Pseudomonadati > Thermodesulfobacteriota > Desulfobulbia > Desulfobulbales > Desulfobulbaceae > Desulfobulbus > Desulfobulbus oralis. The sequence continues at coordinate 2,330,251 of NZ_CP021255.1, forward strand.
GGCCCTGACCCAGGAGTTTCGCAGGCGGCTGGACGAGCTGTTGTATTACGGAACCCTGGACAGCGGCAAGGACGGCATCCGCGTGCACGCTCTGGCCGCGCCGGCGCTGGAGGAGCTGGGCCGCAGCGCCCAAACCACGGCGGACAGGGAGTGGCAGAAACGGCAGCAGGCGGTGCACAGCCTGGAGCATTTCGAACCGGAACCGCCCGCCACGCTCAAAGCCTGTCTGCGTGACTACCAGAAGGAAGGCTTTGTCTGGATGAGCCGCATGGCGGCCATGGGCTTCGGGGCCTGTCTGGCCGATGACATGGGCCTGGGCAAGACCTTGCAGTCACTGGCTCTGATCCTCTCCCGTGCCAAGGACGGGCCGAGCCTGGTGGTTGCGCCGACCTCGGTGTGCATGAACTGGCAGGCCGAGATTCGCCGTTTTGCCCCCACGCTGTCCATGCGGATGCTGGCCGAAATGCCCAGGGGCAGCGCCGGCGCCTTTGCCCCCTTCGAGGTGCTGATTGCCAGCTACACCCTCCTGCAGCAGGAACGGAAGCTGCTCGCGTCGGTGCGCTGGCAGACGATCGTGCTGGACGAGGCCCAGGCCATCAAGAATGCGGCCACCAAACGCTCCCAGGCGGCCATGCAGCTCAACGGCGCCTTCCGCCTGATTACCACGGGCACGCCGATTGAAAACCATCTGGGCGAATTGTGGAACCTCTTTGCCTTCATCAATCCGGGGCTGCTCGGCACCTTCAAGCAGTTCAACCGCCGCTTCGGCATCCCCATTGAAAAGCACCGCGACCGGACGGCCCGGAAGATGCTGAAAAAACTCATCCAGCCCTTCATGCTCCGCCGCATCAAGGCCGAGGTGCTGGATGAGCTGCCGCCCCGCACCGAAGTCACGCTGCGGATCGAACTCAGCCAGGCCGAACGGAACTTCTACGAGGCACTGAGGCAGCAGGCGCTGGAAAACATCGAAAACGACCGGGATCAGGCGGTGCGCCAGATCCGGATTCTTGCCGAAATCATGCGGCTTCGGCGGGCCTGCTGCCACCCGAAACTGGTGGACGAGAGCACGGAAACCAGCTCCAGCAAGGAGCAGGCCTTTTCGGATCTGGTGGACGAGCTGGTCGGCGGCGGCCACAGGGCCCTGGTGTTCAGCCAGTTTACCGGTCACCTCGCGCTCTTGCGCCAGCATCTGGATGGCCGGAGCATCAGGTACTGCTATCTGGACGGTTCAACCGCCGCGGCCCAGCGCGAGCGTCAGGTCAAAGCCTTCCAGTCCGGCGCGGCGCCTCTTTTCCTCATCAGTCTCAAGGCCGGTGGTCTGGGGCTGAATCTGACTGCCGCCGATTACGTGATCCACATGGATCCATGGTGGAATCCGGCGGTGGAGGATCAGGCCGCCGACCGGGCGCACCGTATCGGCCAGACCCGGCCGGTGACCGTGTACCGCCTGGTGACCGTGGGCACCATTGAAGAGAAAATCGTGCAACTGCACCACGAGAAGCGCGATCTGGCCCATTCGCTTCTCGAAGGCGCCGATGTGAGTGCCCGCATCGGCCTGGAGGAGCTCCTGGAGCTGATTCGGGGCCGCTAGGCCCGGCGAGGAACCAGCGCCGCCCTAGCCCCCGAGCTTACTTGTAGCGGTAATAGGTCAGGGTCACCGTGACAGGTACATATTGCAAATGTCGGTGCGCGAGCAGGTTGGTCAGCCGTATCCTGTATCGGCCGGGTCCCAGGTCCATTGTCCGGCTCAGGCTGGCCTTTTCGTATGCTTCATGGATATATTCATCCATTATGGCTTTCGTCCCGCCCGCCGTCTTTTTGCTGACCGTCAGATGCAAGGGGATAATGGTCCCCGCTCCCTTAGTGCAGTCGCCCCAAAGGTCGCCCAGGTACTTCGAGACTTCGTTGTTCTCTTTGTCCCTGCTGGTCTCAAAATTCAACTGCATCCGGTATACGTCAGGCACCTTCACAATAAATTCGCTTTCCGCCACACTGCCCGCCTGGGACAGGTCAATAGGCATCTGGACCCTCACCGGGAGCACCAGAGGAACGAGCGCATACCTGCTCAGGTAGGCCACGCCACAGGAAGAGAGCGCGGCAGCCGTCAGGGCCAGCACCATTGCCAGAATTCCGCGTTTTACTGTTGACTGCATGGTCCACTGCCCTCCCACACGCAGGTAATTTGCCCGCAGGACGACACGAAATAGTACTTGGTGACGTCCAGATTGAAGTTGTCCACCCTGCCCCTGGCCAGGGCATACGCCCCGCCCTGACCTGCATCCAGCGTGAAGTCCACGTCGTGGTAGCTGACCCGCAGAAAACGCAGTTTCCCCATATCGAGCGTCTTCCGTAACTCGGGCGACAGGTAGGAATCATCAAATACATCCGCATCGATGATCCACTGTGCAAGCCGTCTGCGCAGGTCCTGTACTTCAGCCTCGGCCTCATCACGGTTCACCAGACGGCAACAGTCTGGTCCGTACCAGCGGATGGAGCTGCCACGCTTGAAGAGCACCGCAAAATTCGCCCGGCCGTCCGCATGTTCCGGCAGATACAACTGTTCCCTGTCCGGATGACTGACCCTGCCCTGCAGGAGTTCCCCCACAATCGCATCGTAGATCCAGCCCCCCGCATGCCTGCCCGGCTGGTCAAAGCCATGTTTCGCCCCGAACTCGGGCACAGCCTTGAGGCGTTCCGTCAGCCTGTCCAGCGTGTTATACTTATCAAGCCGAAAGGGATAGCAGGTGTCCCGCTCAATGTGCAGGGGCTGGCCCGCTGTGTCCCGAATCAGGCCGCAGTCGCTGTCTGTCACGTGGATATTGCCGTTCGCGCCGGGATAGTTATGGTTCAGCGACTCGTCCTTCCCCCACAGCGCGTGCATCTCGCGTTGCCAATAGTCCTGCATGGCGCGGGCAAAAAGTTCGCCGTCACTCAGGGCCGGCTCTGCCTCCCGACAACGGATCGCCTCTACAATCCGCTGAGTCCGCGCGTTCTTTTTCTGTTCCCACTCCTGCTGCGGCTGCGGCCTGCCCTGCTCTCCCTGCAGCCCATCTGCCGCAGTGCAGCCCGTGGCCGCCGCTGTGCCAACTGTGGCCAGCAGGACAAGCGCCCATCTGTAACACTGCCGTCTTCGCATAATTGATCCTCCCATGGGATGGTGCAATATTTGTCCGAAGGAAGCGGACGTTTTTCAGACTATAAAACTATTCTTCTAAATTTTCAATATTTTATTCCCCCTTGCCGCACCTCTCCGGAAAAAGGCACGACAGCCCTGCAGACACCGCTTTACGACCCGGGGTATTGGCGGGTCTTATGATCAGCGCCCGCATCGGCCTGGAGGAGCTTCTGGAGCTGATTCGGGGGCAGTAGCGGAACATTCGCGCTCCCGGCACACAGGGTGCGAAAGACAAAAAAAAAGGGCGGCTCCTATGAGCCGCCCTTTCCGCTCGATTGCGGAGCCGGATTTCAGTCTGCCCGAGTGGCGTCCGGCCTGTCCGTCGGGTGTTCCTTCCCTGCCCGGCTTGTGTTCCCACTCGCTGCCGGCGGAGAGGCATCCTGGACTTCGACCTCCTCCTGTTGTGCCTCTGCACTTTGCTTTTGCTCCGGCGGCACACCGTGCAAGGGCGACAGCACGCCCACGATCCTGGCCGGCAGCCCTGGCATGCCGCTGATCAGGGAAACCAGCACCGCCGCCAGATAGGGTACGGCCTGGATGGCCAGCATGGCGCACCACACCCTGACATCCAGCATCATCGCGTCTTTTCGCACGGTCAGCAGCGCAAGGATGCCAAGCAGCAGCGCCGTGGCAAAAAGTGCTTCCTCCCGGGCGTCGGCCAGGGCCTTCATGAGGGCATTGGCCTGGGCCTTCTTGGGCGTGCGGAAAAAGCCAATGCCGCGGGTGATGAAACCGGTCAGCATGGCGCGGGCAATGGTGTGCGACAGGGCCAGACCGGCCAGACCGGCGCTCAGGCTCTGCCGCCAGGAGGCGGCAACACGCTGCCGGTAGAGGAAAAGCATTTTCAGGCTTTTGAAAAAGAAAAGCGCCACGGGCAGGCAGGCAAAGATGATATGCGGCGGCGTGGTATTCTCGGGAAAAATCGCCATGCCCAGGGTCCAGCCGATGGCCAGCAGATTGAAGAGCATGTTGACGCCGTCGGCAAACCAGGGCAGCCAACCGGCCAGAAAATGATAGCGCTGACCGCTTGTGAGCCTGCTCGGCTTCAGGCCCAGTATCTCCATGAGGTGGTGGCGCAGGATGAGCACCGAGCCGTAGGCCCAGCGGAAACGCTGTTTTTTGTAATCCACAAAGGTATCGGGCATGAGGCCGCGCCCCAGGGTGCGCGGCAGATAGCTTGCCTCGTAGCCGCGCTCGAAGATACGCAGGCCCAGCTCTGCGTCCTCGGTGATGCACCACTCCGACCAGCCGCCCACCTCCTCCAGCACGCTCCTGCGCACCATGGTCATGGTGCCGTGCTGGATAATGGCGTTGCGTTCGTTTCTGGTAATCATGCCGATCTCGAAGAAACCGCGGTATTCGGCCAGACACATGGCCTTGAAGGCGTTCTCGTCGCCATCCCGGTAGTCCTGCGGGGCCTGCACGATGGCCATGTTCGGCTGGGCAAACTGCGGGCACAGGGTGCGCAGCCACTGGGGGGAAACCTGATAGTCGCTGTCGATGACTGCCACCACTTCGGCGTCTGCAGCCGTATGACGCAGGGCGAAGTTGAGCGCTCCGGCCTTGAAGCCGGAGAGCGGGTCCACATGGTAGAAACGGAAGCGGCGGCCCAGTTCCTTACAGTAGGCTGCGACCGGTTGCCAGACCTCTTCCCTCTTGGTGTTGTTGTCAATGACCAGCACCTCGAAGCGCGGATAGTCGAGCCGGCTCAGGGCCAAAAGCGTCTGCTTCAACATGTCCGGCGGCTCGTTGTAGCAGGGCACATGCACAGAGACAAAGGGCAAGTCCTGGTCGGGCACGTGCTGCGGCCCGGCCGATGGCAGGCGATGCCATTTGCGGATCCAGAGCGCCTCGGCCCATTCGTGGGCCTCGGCCAGGATCACCAAGATCGCTCCGGAGGCGGCAACCAGCAGCATGATGCCCACCACCAGGGAAGACATGGTCAGATACTGGCGCTGGAAATCGTAGACCAGCCACACGGCAAAGGTGGCGATGGCATAGGCAACCAGGGCCAAAAACTCGCGGCCCCGGGCCAAAAGGCCCCGGCTGTCCCGGAAGAGACAGAGCAGCAGCAGGGTGGCAAAGGCCACGCTCAGAATCGCCAGCGTCCGCCACTGGGGCAGACGCTGAACCGGCTGGGTGAACTCGAACTTGGGCTGGCGCTTGTCGTTGTAGACGCCCCAGTAGGCGCCTGCCTGGCCTTCCAGCTCCAGGCCCTTCCAGCGCTGGTCAAAGGCCTCCATCAGGTAGTAGGTGTAGCCCTGTTCCTGGGCATATTTGAGGAAGCGGCGGAGAAAGGTGGCCTCGTTCGCCACCGAGGGCACTGCGCCGTTTCTGATGCGCCCCGCGCTGGGCCAGCCGATTTCGCCGATGATAATAGGCTTGTCCGGGTAGGCTGCCTTGAGCTTGTTGTACTGCTTGATGCAGTAGTCCAGGGCATGCTCGTTGGGGATGTTTTCCCAGTAGGGCAACAGGTGGACGGCGATGAAATCCACCTTGTCCACCAGATCCGGATATTTCAGCCAGATATGCCAGGGTTCGGCGACGCTCACCGGAGCCCACACCTTTTCCTTGACCCGCCTGATGTAGTCGATGGTCTCCTGGAGCGTGATCTTCTCGAGGAGCAGTACCTCGTTGCTGACAATGACCCGCACGATGTTCTGGTAATTCTGGCGGTACACCTCGGTCAGCCGGGCGATCTGCCTTTCATTGTTTTCCCGGTCAGTGTCGATCCACGCGCCCAGGGTGACGTTGATGCCGTGCTTTGCCGCCAGTCGGGGGATTTCCGCGAGCGTGCCCTCGACACTGTAGGTGCGCACCGCGTGGGTCTTGCCTGCCAGCAGAGCCAGATCGGCGTCTATTTCCTCGACAGTGGGCAGGATGTGCTTGATGGGGGTTTCTTCGCCATGATAGGGCGAAAAGGAAAAGCCCTGAATGGTCTCCGGCCAGGGGGGTTCCATGTTGGGCGCGTTGACCATGTGCCACAGCAGGGCTGTCAGACAGCCCATGAGCACGGTGATGATAAAACCGGAACGATTCATGATGACAATGAAGAGACGGCCCGAACCTGCGGATATGCGGCGGGGCACAGATGGATGGGCGAAAATGGCAGGGCTTCATCGGGCAGACCCGCAGTCTGCCCCTGCTTAGAGCACTTTCCCGTGCCTGTCAAGCATGATTGAAGCCCTGGTTTCGGAGCCGGCGCCCTCCCCCGCAAGCAGCCGTCTGAGCACTGGCCAGGCGTGCAGGTCGCTCTGCAGCAGGCACTGGGAGTACGCATGCAGCAGGTCCAGAGCTTCCACCAGACAGCGCGATGGCGCCTGGAGTTTGTGCAGGCTGTCCAGACTGCTGTGCTGGGCATAGCCGGCCATGCGGATGCTTTGCAGAGACAGGGCCGCTTTCGGTGGCCCTGGCAGACAGCGCTGGCACACCAGAATGGCGCCGCCGGGTTCCTGCCGGCCCGGATCAAAGCAGGCCGGACCGGTCAGGGGCCGGCCGCAGCGGTGGCATACGGACAGATTGGGCGTATAGCCGGCCAGTTCCAGCAGCTTCAGTTGGAAGAACAGGGGATAGCGAAAGAAGCGGCTCTGGCCGGTCACGGCATCCACGGCCCAGACCAGGAGCTGGAAGACCCGGGGATCGGCGTCCAGTTCGCGGGTGAAGCGGAGACAGAGTTCGGCAATGCAGCTTGCGGCCAGAAAGCGGGGATATTCCCGGCGAAGCGCAAGGCCCGGGCGCACAAGCTCGGCGTCTTCCAGAAAGTACAGACCAGAGGGACTCCGGGGCGGTCGCCAGAAGAGGCGGAGCTGCGAAAAGGGCTCCAGTTTGTTCATGAAGCGCTTTTTGCTCTTCTGTGCGCCTTTGGCAATGGCCGTGACCCGGCCCAGACGGGCGTCGTACCAGGTTGCCAGCTTGTCGCTTTCGCCGTGCGGGGCTATGCGGAGCATCAAGCCCTCACTTGCGACGAGGCTCATGATGCGGCAGGGGCCACCCTGAGCCGGATCTTGTAATGACCGTTTTTGGACAATGGAAAGCCCAGGGGCTGGCCGTTGAGGCGCAATACCGCGCTGGAGGGTTCCGCGAACTCGATGCTGAGGCTGGCATCGGCCTCCCAGTTGGCGGTACTGGCCCGGGTGTAGATGGCCCGCACCTCGTTGCCGTTGTCCAGTTGCAGCACGACCTCCGTATCCTTCAGGAAATGCGCCTCCAGATTGATGGCCTTGGCGGTGGCTGCCACGCTGGTGCCGGGATGGGCGGGATGATAGCTCTGTTCCGGCACGGCAGTCGCCCGCAGTTGGCCCCAGAAGTAAGCCAGAGGATTCCAGCCGGTATAGCCGCAGAAAATGACCATGGTCAACATGATGGTCGACAAGAGGGCCAGAGCGGCTGCGGCAGGGGCTATCAGAATGGGAGCGGCCAGTGTGCTGACATCCGAACGACGAAACCAAAACCAGCAGCGCTTGCGGCCGCCCTGATGACTGTCGCGCTCGTGCAGAAACTGCCGGGCCAATGTCTTGCCGTCCAGTCCCAGTTGGCGGGCATACATGGCGACAAAGGCGCTGGTATAGGCATCGGCTGGCAAATGCTCGTAATCGTCAGCCTCGATGGCCGCAAGGTTGCCCCGGGTGACACGGATGGCCGCATAAATGCGGTCCAGGCTCAGCCCCTGCCGCTGGCGTTCCTGGCGCAGCAGCCATCCGACTGTCGGTACGGCCGTCACCGCAGCCGCCTGTATCCCCCCGGCAGCGGACTCAGCCAAAGACGGCGGCACGGGGGCAATGCTTGTTTGCTTTCCAGACGAATCGTCCCGCATGCCCTGTTCCTAGAAAATTTTGATATAGGCCTTGCTGCGCAAGGTCTTCATCCACTGGTCGTACTGCCTGTCCAGCTCCTCCTTGTACAGTTCCTGCCGGATGCGCTCCTTTTCCTCGGGGCCGGGCATGCCGCTCAGCCGCTCTTCCGCCTGTACGTCGTTTTGCCCCTCAGCACTGCCCAGGCGTTTGAAAATCAGAAAACTTGGCTCCTGTTCCACAAGCCCGCTGATGCCGCCGGGCTCCAGTTTGGCCACTGCTTCGCGGATGGGGCCGGCCATTTCCTCAAGGCTCAGGCTGCCCAGAGTGCCGCCATCCTCGGCGGAGGGCAGATCGGAGTGTTTGCGGGCCAGATCCGTAAAGCTGGTGCCGGAAAGCGCCTCCTCTCTCAGCTCTTCCGCCTTTTCGCGGGCCTGCTCCCTGGTCAGAACCGTGCCGTTCCTGCCAGGCAGACCCCAGGTCACACCGATTTGCTGGAGCTGGTAGCTGTTGGCGGCAGGGGCTGTTGCAGCGGCTCCGGCGCGGCTGTGGTGGCGGGCCCTGATTTGCTCGTCCGTAATCAGGATCCGCGAGCGCAGCTCCGCATTGATCACCTTGCTGCTCAGAATCTGGTCGCGCACTTCGCCCCGGTACCGCTTTTCGCTCATGCCCATTGCGGCCAGTTCTTTCTGAAATTCCTCATGGTTGAGATTCCGGTCGCTCACGAGCTGCTGCAGGGCGCGTTCCAGCTCCTCGTCACTGACTTTGAAATTGTGCTTCAAAGCCTCCTGCGTCACCAGTCGTTTTTCAATGAGCCGCTCCAGAACCAGACGCCGGGCCTTGGCCATGTCCTCCGCGACTTTGTCCGGCGGCGCATTGGCCCGGATCTGGTCGAAATAGGGTTTGGCCAGTTCGTTGACTTCCTGGAGCGTAATGGTGTCGCCGTTGACAATGGCCACATTGCGGTCCACTAGTTTTCCAAAGCCGGATTGCGGCGCGAGCAGAGCTGCAAACAGCAGCAGGCAAAACAGGGAAAGGAACGATTTCTGCATGGAGAAACACTGGGCGTTGAGAGCGGATAAGACAGGCAACTGTGACTGCTGGCGTAAAAGTGTACCGAATAGAACGGCGCTCCGCAATGACTTTACGCCGCTGCTGTTGCTTCTCGCCTGTGACGATGCCGGATGGCCAGTCTTTCCGGGGCCCGGACTTGACGGCATGCACATCGCGCTTATGGTATCCACCGGATTTAACTGAATTATTTCATGGAGATAAGGAGAAGGCCATGCAGCTTGACAAATTTACCCTCAAATCACAGGAAGCCATTCAGGCTGCCCAGGGCATTGCCCAAAACAGCCACAATCAGGAATTGCAGCCCGAGCATCTGGTCAAGGCGCTTTTGGAGCAGCCGGGCGGTGTGGTGGTGCCGGTTTTACAGAAGATGGGTCTCACGCCCAGCATGGTGCTGGCCGAAGTCAATGCCTGCATTGCCCAGTTGCCCAAGGTGAGCGGCGCCGGCGCGATGCAGACCTATGTTTCTCAGAAATTCCAGTCGCTTCTGGAACAGGCCTTCAAAACCGCGGCCGGCATGCAGGACGAATACGTCAGCCAGGAGCACCTCTTCCTGACCGTGCTGGCAGATGCCTCCCTCAAGGTCACGGCGGCGCTGAACAGGCTGGGTATCACCGGCGAGCACTTCCTCAAGGCCCTGATGAGCGTGCGCGGCAACCAGCGGGTCACCGATCCCTATCCGGAAGAAAAATACCAGGCGCTCGAAAAGTATGGGCGCAATCTCACCGATGTGGCGCGCCTGGGCAAGCTGGATCCGGTCATAGGCCGCGACGAGGAAATCCGCCGGGTCATACAGGTGCTGTCCCGCCGCACCAAGAACAACCCGGTACTCATCGGCGAGCCCGGCGTGGGCAAGACCGCCATTGTGGAGGGGCTGGCGCTGCGCATTGTGAACGGCGACGTGCCGACTTCGCTTGCAGGCAAGCAGGTCATTGCCCTGGATCTGGGCGCTCTGGTGGCCGGCGCCAAATACCGGGGCGAATTCGAAGACCGGCTCAAGGCGGTTTTGAAAGAGGTGGAGAAGCGCTCCGGCGAACTCATCCTTTTTATCGACGAGATCCACACGCTGGTCGGAGCGGGCGCCGCCGAAGGCTCCATGGATGCCTCCAACATGCTGAAGCCGGCCCTGGCCCGCGGCGAGCTGCACTGCGTGGGCGCCACCACGCTGGACGAATACCGCAAGTACATCGAAAAGGACGCGGCCCTGGAGCGGCGTTTCCAGCCGGTCTTGGTGCTGGAGCCGAGCGAGGAGGACACCATCGCCATTCTGCGCGGTATCAAGGAAAAGTACGAGGTGCATCATGGCGTGCGCATTCAGGATGCGGCCACGGTGGCGGCGGTCACCCTGTCCAGCCGTTACATCACCGACCGTTTCCTGCCGGACAAGGCCATCGATCTGATCGACGAGGCCGCCTCCCGTCTGCGCATGGAAATCGACTCCATGCCCACGGCAATCGATCAGCTTGAACGCAGGCGGGTCAAACTGGAGATCGAGCAGGAGGCCCTCAAGAAGGAGACCGACAAGGCCAGCCGGGAACGGCTCAGCCATGTGCAGAAGGAAATGGCCGATCTGGATGATGAACTGAAGGGCATGAAAGGCCAGTGGACGCTGGAAAAGGAGAGCATTCAGGCCATCCGCGACATCAAGGCCAAAATCGATCAGGCCCGCATGGAGGAACAGCGTGCCGAGCGCAGCGGCGATCTGAGCAGGGTGGCGGAAATCCGCTACGGCCGCATTGTGCAACTGCAAAGGGAACTGGAGACGGCCAAGACCCGCATGGCGGAAATCCAGGGCGAGCAGCGCATGCTGAAGGAGGAGGTCAGCCCCGAAGACGTGGCAGCGGTGGTGGCCAAATGGACCGGCATTCCGGTGGATAAACTGCTGGAAGGCGAAAAGGAAAAGCTGGTGCACGCCGAGGACATTCTGGGTCGGCGGGTCATTGGCCAGAAAGAGGCCATCGTGGCGGTGGCCAATGCAGTGCGCCGCGCCCGCGCCGGTCTGCAGGACCCGAACCGGCCGCTCGGCAGTTTCATCTTCCTGGGCCCCACGGGTGTGGGCAAGACCGAACTGGCCAGAAGCCTCGCGGATTTCCTCTTTGATTCCGAACAGGCCATGATCCGCATCGACATGTCGGAGTACATGGAAAGGCACAGCGTGGCCCGGCTGATTGGCGCGCCTCCGGGCTATGTGGGTTACGACGAGGGCGGGATGCTCACCGAGGCGGTGCGGCGGCGGCCCTATTCGGTCATCCTTCTGGATGAAATCGAAAAGGCGCATCCGGATGTGTTCAACGTGCTCCTGCAGGTGCTGGACGACGGCCGCATGACCGATGGCAAGGGCCGGACCGTGGATTTCAAGAACAGCATCCTGATCATGACCTCCAACCTCGGCAGCCATGTCATCATGGAGCTGGGCCAGATCGATCCGGCCGAGATGCGCAAGCAGGTGGACACGCTGCTCAGGCAGCAGTTCAAGCCGGAGTTTCTGAACCGGGTGGATGAAATTATCACCTTCCACGATCTGGGTCGGGAGGAACTCCTGCAGATTGTGGACATTCAGGTGAACCGCCTGGCCAGGCGTCTGGGCGAAAGCAGGCTCAGGATCACCCTCACAAAAGAGGCCAAGCGCTTTCTGATTGATACCGGCTATGATCCGGCCTTTGGCGCCCGGCCTTTGAAGCGGGCCATCCAGCGGGAAATCGAAGATCCCCTGGCCATTGAAATTCTGGAGGGCAAATTCGCGGAGGGTGACCATATCCTGATCGATCACCGGGAAAGTGACAGGGGTATGAGCTTCAGCAGGCAATAGGGGCCGGAAAAGACACGGCAAAAGGGCGGCCCTGTTGGGACCGCCCTTTTTTCATGTCCCCGAGCATGGATCAGGGCAGAGCGGCCCCGGTATGGCACGAGGCCCGCTCTCACCCTCGCTCCACGCACCTGCGCTACGGCGTCAGCATTTTGACACCTGTCCACCAGAGCGCCGGGTCCTGCGCCAGATGCACCCTGAGCGCCTTGTCCGCAGGCGAGGCCTCCCGGGCGAACACCAGCGCGCCCAGGGGCAGAACGCGACATTTGCCCATGGCCAGTTGCATGTGCATGTCTTCCCGCAGCTTTTCCGGATCACCATTCTGGTCAACACGTGCCAGGGCCCTGTAGTCGTCCAGCGCAACACAGGCATAGGCATGGCCGGTCACGGTGAACTGGCCGCCAGCCTCCTGGCCCGCATGCTCCGGTCCGGCCGGATCAGGGACCTCTTTTTTGGTGCCGCCCAGAAACGAGAAGATGGCCAGAGCGGCAAAAAAGAGGAGCAGACAGAGGCAGCCGCAGCCCGTGCCCAACAGGGTCTTGAGCAGCCTGGACCGCGGCGGGACCGGCCCATGCGGTGGGCGCCGCTGCCTGTCATTGCCCAGAGGCTCGCCGCAATGTGGACAAAAGGCGGCATTGGGGGCAAGCCGCCCCTGGCAGGCCGGGCAGAGCCCTGGCGGCTCCTCTCCTCTCGGCCTCGCCCCGGCACTGGAGACCGAGGCCATGCGCGCCAGCAGATCCGCCGCTTCCCGCTGCGTTGCCGGAAGCGGCCCCTGTTCATCCATGATTGCCGCTCCGGAGCCGTGCGCGCCGCAGTCAGGGCAAATCAGGGCCCTGCCCGGGATATCGACGCCGCACTGTGGACATGTTCTCATTGCCTTCCCTTCTTGTTGGCCCCTGCCCGTCAACAAAATTGGCGGGCGCTTCATGGCTCTGTCTTTCCGGCGCACCGGCAGGCATGCTCAGCCCCCTTTCCGCGCCAGTTTCCGTTGTGTCTGCCCTATGCCAGCCGCTGGACTTCAGAAGATCTCAAATGCAGGGTCATGCTCCTTGCCGTGCCCTGTGCCAAAGATTTCCGTTTTGCCAAAGCACTTTTCGCAAAGGGGGAAGTACTTCACCCCGTCCTCCTCGGGGTGGATAACCAGACCTATTTCCCGCTGCAGAGCCTTCAGCTCTGCCGTGCTTAGGCTCAGTTCAAATTTGGATTTCTGGGCGCGCTGGCCGTAATTCTCCAGAATTTTTGCTACCCGGTTCAGGCGCTTTGGATCGGCGATGTCATAGATGATAAAGTATTCCACTCTGCCCCCGCCTCAAACAAATCAGAAAATTTGGTAATGCAGTTGCACCACCTTGATGCCCAGGCCCTGCACCTCCGCCTGCTCCGCGCAGTGACGGCACAGATGGTAGATATTCAGCCGGTCTTCTCCGAGATTCAGACCTGTGCGCGCGAAGCGGCGCAGCGCCTCCAGCTCTTCCGGACTCACCTCGCATTCAAACACCGACTTTTGGGTATTGAGTCCCAGTTCCCGCAGAAAGCGGTGCATTTTTGTCCGGCGCCGGTTGCGGACAATATCGTAGGCGACAATGATTCTCATCGCAGCAGCAGCGGCGTATACACGCTCTGACTGCCCTCGACACAGCGGCGATATTGCCTGGCCTGGCGCAGCATGGCTTCGCTGTAGGTGATTTTTCGGTCCTCCGGCTCATAGGTGAAGCTGGTGGCGAGCTTGCGTTCGAACTGGGCGATGACCTTTTTCATGGCCTCGGGTCTGAGCAGCACAGGTCTGCGCGCCGTTGCGGATAGCGGGGGCAGGGCTGGCATGCTGAAGCGCTCTTCCATCCTTTGCACCGCTGTGTCGAAGAGTTCGTTGCCGGATTCGCCCGCCTGTTGCGCCAATGCCCTGGCCGCGTCTTCTTCATTTTCTTCGGTTTCACTGTCGTCGCCTGTGATGAAATCCTCCCCTTTCTTCAGGATACCCATGTTGAAGAGGGCAAAGACCAGCGTATCGACAATGACGGGCCGGAATTCCTCCATCAGATCCAGCACCAGGCTGCAACGGCCGTAGTCGGGTGTGTGCAGATGGCCCAGATAGGGATCCAGATGCACCTGGCGGATCGCGCTGTACACCTGGTTGTACAGGAAGGTGTACAGGAGAGAGAGCACCGCATTGACCGGGTCGGTAGGCGGCCGCCGCACCCGTTTGACAAAGCCCTGATCCTGGTCGAAACCCAGGTTGAAGACCGCAAAATACAGGGCACTGCCCTGGCCCTCATAGCCCCTAAGGGCGTCCATGTTGTCCGCCGTGGCGCTTTGGGCGATCATGCCGCGTATTTGCCGGGTTTGTTCTGCCAGCCGCTGGTTTCGCAGCTTGCGGTGAATGCGCATGAGCACCGTGGCCAGATTGGCCAGCTTTCCAGCCACGATGGCCTGGGCGATCCCCAGAGCAAACGCCGGCTCCTCTGCCATTCGGAACTGCCGGCGGCGCAGATCGATGTTTTTGGGTTCATACTGGGCAAATCGGCCGAGATAGCGTCCGTTCCTGGTGAGAAAGACCGTGTCGATGCTGTTCCTGAGCAAGACATTGCGGGCCGGTGGGGTCAGGGTGATGTTGCCGCAGAGGACCACCTGACTCACCTTGTGCACGAAGATGGTACGGTGGACGTCGTTGCCGCATTTTACCAGAAGATGCTTGTCCTCCTTGACGATGCTGGCGCCCTGGGTGGTGACATAGATGCGCATGAAGTACCTCCGGGTTCGCGCTGCCTGTGGCCTGGCCGTCATGTTTTGGCATTTTGGCGACCAGCATTTGCATCTGGCGTGGGTGGTGGAGCGGGCAGGCACTGTCCGCTTTGCCACGGTTGATCCGGATGCGGCGCAGTAGATTTATTGTACATGTAGAAAGTCCAGAGTCCAATTTTTTCCTCTCGCCTGGTGCCAGCACACCCATTATCACTGAACACAATCTTTATTTTTTCGAATTTTCCGCCTCGCTTTTGATCAAAATGAAAGTCTCATACTCAATGGCCCTGTCAGTGCCATAACAGCACGGGCTGTTAGGCGACAAGTTGCCCTTTCTGTTCGGCAATGCCGATTTCCGCAATTGCGCCTGAGTTGAACTGCAGGAAATCCTGCTCCATGCCGTCGCTGAAGATCACCCCGTCCTCCGGCATGAAGGAGACAACGCGCAGCCGCTCGCTGCCCGCAATCTTGCCGAACACGAGTTCCGCACCGGTGGACGCGCTGGGGAAGGGTTCACGAACGGTGAAGTAGAGGTATTCGGCATGCCAGTCAAATCTCCTGATCTCGGGCACGCCTCTGACGCCGCAGGCCCGGTCGATGCCGCTTGCGCCCGCGATGACGCTCTTCAGCCAGCCGGTGGAGCCCAAACCGGTGGAGACAATGATGCCGCTCGATGACTGCGCCTCGCTGGCGCCCTGGATGCTGATCTCGTAGCGCGCCGAGACGTGGGTACGCCGGCCGATGAAAAGATCGTTCACTCCCAGCAGGCGTTGCCCATCGTTCAGCGATGCCTGGGCCAGGGTCACATCCCTGACCGGGCGTTTGCCCGCGTAGAGTTCCGGCACGATCCGCGGCAGCTCAGCGGCGGCAAAGGGCACAAGCACGCCGTCCCAGCGCCTAGGGTCCGGATTGACCCCGACCAGTTTCTGCGTGGACAGATACTTCAGCACGTTGGCCACCAGTCCATCACGGCCAAGCGCGATCACCAGATCGTTCGTGCCGAAGAGGTAGTTCGGCATGTAGGCGCGATCCACCGTTTGCAGACGGCCGTAGCTTTCCAGAAAAGCGGCGGCTCGCTGCAGGGCGGCCTGGTAGGCGGCGTGCTCCCTGGCGTAGTCGTCGAATTCGCCGCCGTGATGCTCGATGTAAAAGCGGGCCTGCTCCACCGTGTTGTAGCGACGCACCAGTTCCTGCAAGCGGGTCTGCTGGGTCACCAGCACAATTTTATGTTCAGTCGCCCGCACCATTGCCCTTGCTTTTCAGCACGCTTGCCAGCAGATCGGGGGTGATATTGAGCTGGCCGATCTTTTCGCTGTTGAGGGCCAGCTTGTCAAAGGCCTGGGCGATCAACTGGCCGGGTTCCATGTTCAGGGCAGCCAGGGCAACCAGCACCTCCGGACTGAGCCTGCCGTAGGCGGCCATCACCGAGGCAATGCGATAGGCTTCGCCGTCCGCCGCCTTTTTGGTGTTCTCCAGTCTGAGTTCGGCCAGTTCCCGCCGTTTGCGCTCCAGTTCCACCTCGGCGTCGATGCGGATGCGCTCCAGCTCGCTTTCCTTTTCCAGTATCATGCGGCGGGTGGCGATTTCCGTTTCCCGAATCTGTTTCTTCTTCTCCTCAACGGAAATTTCGGTATTCAGCTCGTTCTCCTTGACCCGGCGCTCCTGCTCAATGGAGGCGTTCCGGCGTTCGTAGAGGGCGTCATCCGCCTGCTTCAGAATTTCCTCCCGGGTTTTGGCCTCAAGGGCGCGGGCGGTCTCCTGACTGGCCGCAACATTGAGAATGGCAAAGCCGGCGACGGCAAGGCCCAGGGCCTGGAGTTCCGCGTGGCTCTGCAACTCCGTCATCACCTGGGCGGCCAGAGTCCGGCTGCAGCGCAGAGACTCGGTCAGAGACATCGTGCCAATATGACTTTTGACCAGCACTTCAACCAGATTGACCACCCGCTTGGCCAGCTTGGGCATGGGGTCGCTGGTGTACTGGCGGGTCCTCAGATCGACCGTGAAATCCAGGGATTCGGCAAGCTTTTTGTAGTCTCCGGCCCGCCAGGTGACTTGCCCCTGCACGGATACCCTTTGGAAATCGTTGGTCATTTCCTCAAAGATAAAATCCGTATCCGTATTCGCAATCGGAATGGCGCAGGCAGAGCTGTTCAGATCCAGAAAGAAGAAGGACAGCCCCGGCCCTTCGGCGACGAGTCTGCCGCCTCTGTAGCGGAGCACATACTCACTGGGCAGGAATTTGACGTATACCATCGGACCGCTCCCGGGGCGCATTGGCCCCTCGCTCTGAATGAATTATTCACATCTCCTTGCCGGCGCAGGCGAATTCCACCTGCGCTGCCAGTTTGCCGTCCACACGCACCGTGCCTTTCATCAGCCAGGCCTGGGCCAAGCGCTCCGTCAGTTCGGCACCGATTGCCAGCGTGTCGCCGGGATGCACCTCCCGCTTGAATTTGGCGCCAAAGATACGGGTCAGAACCGGCACGCCGCCCTTGTGGCCGCCTGCCGCGGCTCCGGTCTGCCGCAGTCTTTCGGCAAGCAGGAGCGCTCCGGCCTGAAAAACCGCCTCGCAGAGCAACACCCCAGGCACGAGCGGATAACCGGGATAGTGCCCCTGGAAGAGCGGCAGATCTCCAGGCACATGCTTTTCCGCGCGGATGGCCGTATCGCTCAGCTCCAGCACCCGGTCGAGCCAGAGAAAGGGCGGCCGGTGCGGAATACGCGCTTCGATAAAGGCCAGTTCCATCATTACAGTCCTCCGGTGATTTCCAGCACCGCGCCGTTGATATAGGCCGCCTTTTCGCTCAGCAGAAAGAGCACGGCACTGGCCACCTCCTCTGCGGTGCCGAAGCGGCCGGCGGGCACCATCTTCCGGTAGCTGCCGAGCTGTTCTGCGGGCAGCCCGGCGATGAAGTCGGTATCGATAAAGCCCGGTGACACGCAGTTCACCGTGATACGGCGCTTGGCCACCTCCCTGGACAGCGACTTCATGAGCCCGATCTGGCCAGCCTTGGAGGCCGCATAGTTGGCCTGACCGGCAAAGCCCAGATGCCCCATGGGCGAGGTGATGAACACGATGCGGCCGTATTTCTGCCTGAGCATGAGCGGCAGCGCGGCCTTGCTCGTATTGAAGCAGCCCGACAGGTTCACGTCCAGCACCCGCTGCCAGTCTGCATGCTTCATCATGGGCGTGACCGCATCCCGCCGGATGCCCGCGCAGTTGACCAGCATGTCGAGCCGCTCCCACTCTGCCTCAAGCTGCCCAAAAAAATCTGAAATGGCCGGAAAATCCGCCACATCGAGCTGCCGGAGCCTGAGTCGTCCACCTGCTCCCCGTTGCGCGGCCTCTTCCCGAAGCGCTCCGGCCGCCTCCTGATTGCCGCCAAAGAGCCCATAGACCTCGGCGCCTTCTGCGAGAAGAGCCAGGGTGACGGCCCGGCCTATGCCGCGGGTCGCGCCCGTAACCACTGCTTTTGCGTTGGAAAAATTCATGGCAGACAGGGGGAAGAAGAGGGCGTCTCGTGCAGCCAGCCGTCCACGTCGTTGGCCACGATGACGCCGTAGTTGATGGCTCCGAGCCAGCCGCTCATGATGATGCCGACCGAGCCGGTGTGAAAGAGGCCGCCCAGCTCCCGGAAGAGCGAACGGGAAAGGTCCAGCCCCTCGAACTTGGTGCCAAAGGAGCTGCCGCGTTCGTGCAGGGTGTAGCGTTTGAAGGTGCGCGGCGTGGCGCTTTCGATCACGTCGATTTTCTCCCGCACGCCGGGCAGGTAGCGTTCGAGATCCACGAGGCAGCGCTCCACGAGCGCCCTTTTTTCCGCTGCGTAGGCCGCGTCGTCCAGCTCCGCCCAGTCGTCGTAGTTGGCGTTCATGGAGGCCACGATGGTATGGTCCGGCGGCGATTCGGGCCGGGTTTTCGGATAGTAGACGCTGAAGGTACGGCTTTTGGTGTGCAGATCGCGCAGGGCCTCGGAGCTGAAAGCCGCTTCGGTGGAGGTGAAGAGCAGATCGCCGATGTCCGGGATGCTCTCGCCCTTTCTGATGCCGAAATACACCTGGCAACTGGAGTTGTTGACCCGCACCTGACTGAATTTCCGGCGAAATGCCTCGGAAAATTGCTCCGGTCCGGCCATGCGGATGGTATTGGTGATGCCTGCATTGGAGACGACGGCCCGGGCGGGAATGAAGGCGCTTTCCGCGCCACTTTTGACCTGCACGCCTGTGACCCGACCCTTTGCACTCACGATGCGCTCCACCCGGCTTGCTGTGCGGATGGCGACGCCCAGGTGCTCCAGCTCCGCCCGCATCAGGCCGATCAGCCTGTCTGTGCCGCCCTGAAAGGTGAAGACGCCCCGGTTCATGAAGTTCGAGAACACGATGCCATAGGTGATGGCCGGTTCGTCCAGGGTGGAGCCGTTGGCATAGCTGATGGGTTCCAAAAGCAGGCGGTGGATGTCGCTTCGGCCCGGAAAGAAGCGCTCGAAGAGTTCGCGGGTCGTGAGCTTTTGCTCATCGTAGAAGTTCATGCCCTCGATGCAGGCAAAAAAATCGCGCACCGTGCTCTCCGCCGCGCCGAAACGCTCCTGCAGGATGCGGATGAAATCGTCCTTGCTGAAGGTGGTTTTGAGCGAAAACTGCGGGTTGTCGAAGACAATCTGCTTCAACTGGACAATGGCGCTCTGGATGGTCCTGCCCCAGTATTTTTTGCAGGTTTTGACCATGCCGTAGGGGAAACCGTGCAGGGACACGTCGAAGGTATGGCCGCCACGCCTGAACCAGGTCGCAAGCCCGCCCAACTGAACGTGCTGCTCCAGCAGCAGCACCCGGTGGCCTGCGTCGGCAAGGCGTTTGGCGCAGGTCAGGCCGCCCAGGCCCGCGCCGATGACAATGGCGTCGAATGTGTTGCTTGCGGATATGTGCATTGTGGATCCTTGCAGAAAAAGGCATTTTTGGCCTCGAGCGGCCAGGCTGCATGGGTGTAGGCGCCTGGCGCCCCATATCTGGGCGGCGATTCCGGGGCAGCATGCCGCTGTCTGCCCTGTCAGCGCAGAATATGCCGGTTCACGATGCTGACGCCGCTCAGCATGGCGCCGACGATACCCAGATAGCCCTGGTCAGTGCCGGCAATGAACAGGTTGGGCCAGGGTGTGGTGCCATCGGCAATTTTGACCGGACTGCCGTAGACCGCGCCCTGGGCCTTGCGGGTGAAGCGCTCGATGGTCAGGGGGGTGAAGCTGTCCTGATAGCGTATGGCCTGACTGTAGGTCCCGGTCAGGGCTTCGCTGGCGCTGACGGCTGCCGCCCGGCATGCAGCCTTGGCGTTTTGATAGTCCTGTGCGGAGCGCTCCCGCAAGTCCTGCCACAGGGGAAAGGAGGCGGGATTGGTGATGCGGATGGCAAAGCAGTCGCCGCTCCTGTCGCCTGCCGCGCCGGCAAAGTGCTCGGGAAAGCAGATGACGCCCCAGGAGCTGTCCTGCAGGGCCTGCGGCCGCTGATAGCAAAAGCTGTTGCTGGTGTTGTAAAAGATCAGGGTGCGGTCCTGCCGGAGCGGGAGTGTGGCGCGGGCGCTTCGCGGAATCAGGGCAATGGTTTCGGTGAAGCTCATCCTGCCGCTGTATTCGGCCGGGGCGGCCGGCCGGGATGCGCTGACCTTCTCCTGGCGGGTCAATCGGATGCTTTCCGGGATTCCGGCCGTGGACAATACCTTGTCGGCGCTGATTTCGCTGCCGTCTGTGAGCCGCAGCGCGCAGATCCTCTCGTCTTGCCGCACCAGTTCCGCCACATCGGCCCGGAAGCGGATTTCGCCGCCAAAGCGCCTGTACTGTCCCAGCAGGAGTTCCAGAAGCCGCTGAATCCCGCCGGCCGGCCGGAACAGCCCCTCGGCAAACACGGCCCGGAACATGATGACAAACTGGGCCAGCGCCATGTCGTGCTCTTCCGCATTGCCATACAGCATGAGCGGCAGAAAGAGCATGTCGGCAAGGGCCGGTTCCGGCACAAAGGTCCTGACAAATTCCCGGGCCGACTGCCAGGGTGCGTCGGCAAAGGGATCATAACCGGCAACCGCCCGCCACAGGCGCAGAAAGCCTGCAGAGGAGGCGGGAAAGGCCCGGGCGACTTCCGTCTGCAGGAGTTCGGGATTGTTGGAGAAGCGCAGACTGCGGCCGGGGAAGACGATTTCGCTTTCCCACTGCTCCTGTACGGGAAATTCTCTCCGGGAAAGCTGCAACTGGCGGAACAGCAGGTTGAGCGGCGCCTTTTTCCGCTCCGGCGGAGCAAAATTGGTCATGGCGTGCAGCCCGGTTTCCAGAAGATGCCCGTGGAAAGTGTACCAGGAATTCAGACCGCCGGCCCGGTGGTGCTGCTCCACGATCAGGGTCTTGGTGCCAAAACGGGCGGCCCGGATGCCGGCCGCCAGCCCGGAAAGACCGGCGCCGATGATAACGAGCTGATAATCGGCCATGGGCGGGCGGGTACAGAGTGCTCAGATATCGCGCAGTCTGGGTTCCAGATACCTGATGCAACTGTTCAGGGTCACGAGTTCCGGGTATTCGTCTTCCGGAATCTGCAGCTTGTAGCGTTTGCGCAGCTCCATGACGATATCCAGAAAATCCATGGAATCCAGCTCAAGCTGATCACGAAGCGGCTTGTCCCCGTCCAGCGAGGCCAGATCCGCCTCTTCGTCAATATCGCCGATAATTTCCAGAAGCGCGGCCTTAATTTCGTCATGGTTCATGGCAAATCCTTGAAAATATGGGGAAAAGAGCAGGAAAAATCTATTGAATGTACCACGGCCGACACACTCACGCCAGAAATCTCTTGACGACCAAAACGGAATTGATGCCCAGCATGCCAAACGAGTTGTTCAGGATGGCATCGAGCTGCGGGAGCTCCCGGGCTCTGCCGTACACCAGGTTGGGCAGCGCACAGGCCGGGTCGAGTTCGTCGATGTTGATGGTCGGGTGCGCCAGGTGGTCGGTGAAGGCGGGCAGATTGCCGGCCAGCTCCAGCACCCCGGCCGCGCCCATGGCATGACCGATCAGCGACTTGGTGTTGTTGACGCAGGTGTTGGGACAGTCGGCAAAGGTCGCGCGGATGGCCTTGCACTCCTCGATATCGCCCTGCCTGGTGCCGGTGGCGTGGGTGTTGATGAGAGCAATGTCCTGGGGCCGCATGCCGGCCCGCTTGAGGGCCAGCTCCATGCATTCACTCTGCCGGGGCGCATGGGGGAGCACAAAGTCCCTGGCATCCGAGTTGATGGCGTAGCCTGCGATTTCGCCGTAGATTTTCGCCCCCCTGGCCAGGGCCGCATCCAGCCGCTCCAGGGTGAACATGCAGCCGCCCTCGGCAATGACAATGCCGTTTCGGCCCAGATCGAAGGGCCGGCTGGCCCGGGTCGGGTCTGCATGCGCAGCCAGTGCGCCCTGGGCCCGGAAGCTCGCGAAGATGCCGAAGGAGCCCACACATTCCGACAGGCCGCCGCAGAGCGCCAGATCGACCTCGCCCAGCCGGAGCATCTGCAGGCCCTGGATGAGCGCCGCATTGCCGGCCGCGCAGGCCGCGCCAATGGCGTAATGGGGCCCGGTGATGCCGAAGCACATGGTGATTTCGCCGGCCGGATTGTTGAGCACGGTGCGCGGGTTGTGGTGGTGGGTCCAGTAGTCCACGTTGTGATCGTACCGGCCGATGTTGTAGACCTCGTTTTCGGTCTCCACGGTGCCGTGCTCGGTCAGGCCCACGTAGATGCCGGTGCGTGCCGCCGCGTAGTGGGTGCCGATATCGATGCCGCTGTCCTTGAGCGCCTCGCCGGTGCAGTATACGCCGATGCAACCGGCCCGGGTGCCGCGCTTGTTGTCCTTCTTCCTGCGATACCTGGTCTCGTCGAAACTGCAGATGCCCGCCGGATGCAGGCCCATGTAGCGCAGCTCAACGGTGGCAACGCCGCTTTTCCCGGCCAGCAGGTTGGCGCGGAAGGCGGCCAGGGTGTCGGCTCCGGGCGCGGCCAGGCCTATGCCGGTGATGACGATGCGAGACTTGTCCATGTCCTGCCTACAGCATGTCCAAAACAATGTCCGGCACAGCCCGGATGGCCTCGTTCAGTTTGTCGGGCATGGTGCCGCCTGCCTGTGCCATGTCGGGCCGGCCGCCGCCTTTGCCGCCCACCATGGCCGCAATCCGGTTGACCAGGCTGCCTGCCTGGAGCCGTTTGCTGTACTGCTCACTGACCAGGGCAATGAGCGCGACTTTGCCCTCGCATTCGCCGCCCAGGACAATGATGCCGTCTGGCATTTTCCTGCGCACCCGGTCGCCGATTTCCCGGAGCGTCTTCACCGAGTCCAGCGGCACCCGGCGGGCCAGAAGGGCGATGCCGCTGACCTCGCGTTTTTCTGCCAGGAGCTGGTCCATATCGGCCAGCGCCAAATTGGCATTCAGGGCGGCAATCTGCTTTTCCAGCTCTTTCTGGTGTTTGATGAGCGTCTGAATCTTGTCCGGCACGGCCTCCAGCGGCACGCCCGCCGCCTCGCTGGCCGCGTTTGCCGCGTGCATCATGTCTTCAACCCAGCGCAGGGCAGCGGTGCCGGTCAGCGCCTCAATGCGGCGCACCCCTGCGGCAATGCCGCTTTCACTGACAATCTTGAAAAAGCCGATGTCGCCGCTGCGGCGCACATGGGTGCCGCCGCAGAGCTCCCTGCTGAATTCGCCGATGCGCACCACCCGTACCCGGTCGCCGTACTTTTCGCCAAAGAGCGCGGTCGCGCCGCTGGCAATGGCGCTTTCCCGGTCCAGCACCTCGGTGACAACCTCGCTGTTGCGTCGGATCCGGTCGTTCACCATCTGCTCGATAGTGAAGATTTCGCCGCGGCTGAGCGGTGAAAAATGGGTGAAGTCGAAGCGCAGCCGGTTGTGATCCACCGAAGAGCCGGCCTGCTGCACGTGCGGCCCCAGTATGTGCTTCATGGCCGCGTGGAGCAGGTGGGTCGCGGTGTGGTTGCAGGCGGTCTCCTGCCGCCGGGGCGACACCTCCATGCTCACCGTCATGCCGGTTTCGACCTCGCCCTGGGCCAGCCTGCCCTCGTGCAGGATCAGGCCTTCGATGGGTGCGCTGGTGGCTGTCACCGCAAAGCGGCCTCCGGGCCAGGTGATCTGCCCCTGATCCCCTTCCTGACCGCCGCGCTCGGCATAAAATGGCGTTCGATCGACCAGAATCTTCAGCTCCGCGCCCGCCCCGGCATGGGTGATCAGTACCCCGCGTTCGTCCACCATGCCCAGAATTCTGGCCGGGCCGCTCGTGGCCTCATAGCCGGTGAATTCGCTCTTCAGGCCCTGCTGGTCCAGCTCCAGAACACCAGCCTCCAGATGGGACACATCCGTGCCCTTCCACGACTTGCGCGACATTTCCCGCTGCCGCTCCATGGCCCTGTCAAAGCCCTGTTCGTCAAGGCTGATGCCCCGCTCGATGGCCGCGTCGCGTACGATGTCCACCGGGAAACCGTAGGTATCATACAGCCTGAAGATGAATTCGCCGTCCAGCCGGGCCTGGTCGCCCTGTGCCTGCTTGAGCCGTTCGATTTCCTGGTCGAGCCGCAGGAGACCCTGATCCAGGGTGGCGCCGAAGCGGCTTTCTTCGTGGCTCGCCACCTGCTGCAGGAGCCCGGCGGTGTTTTTGAGATGCGGATAGCTGGGCGCCATGAGTTCGGTGACCAGGGCGCAGGTGTCGTGAAAGAAATCGGAAAGCCCCAGCGTCCGGCCGTAGCGGATGGCCCGGCGCATGATGCGGCGAAGCACGTAGCCGCGCCCTTCGTTTGCGGGCAAGACCCCATCGGCCACCAGAAAGGTGGTGGCCCGGGCGTGATCGGCAATCACCCGCATGGAGATGTCGTCCTGCCCGTTTTCATGGTAGCGCCGGCCCGAGATCTCCGCGATCCGGTCGATGATCGGCGTGAACAGGTCGGAGTCGAAGTTGTTGTGTTTGCCCTGCAGCACGGCGGCCACACGCTCCAGCCCCATGCCGGTGTCGATGGAGGGCCTGGGCAGTCTGGTCATGGTGCCGTCGGCTGCGCGGTAGAACTGCATGAAGACCAGGTTCCACAGTTCCAGAAAACGGTCGCAGTCGCAGCCCAGGCGGCAGTCCGGCCGGCCACAGCCCACCTCCGGCCCCTGATCCAGATGAATCTCCGAACAGGGGCCACAGGGCCCGGTGTCGCCCATGGCCCAGAAATTGTCCTTTTCGCCCATGCGCACAATGCGGCCTTTGGGCAGATCCTCCACCTCCTCCCAGAGCCGACAGGCCTCGTCGTCGTCCTGGTAGACCGTCACCCAGAGTTTTTGTGGATCCAGGTGCAGCTCCTTGGTGAGAAAGTCCCAAGCAAAGTGGATGGCCTCCCTTTTGAAATAGTCGCCAAAGGAGAAGTTGCCGAGCATCTCGAAAAAGGTGTGATGCCGGGCCGTGTAGCCCACGTTTTCCAGATCGTTGTGCTTGCCGCCGGCCCGCACGCAGGGCTGGGCCGTGGTGGCACGCTGGCAGGCACTGGACTCTTCGCCCATGAACACCTTTTTGAACTGTACCATGCCGGCGTTGACAAAGAGCAGGGTGGGGTCGTCGTGCGGCACCAGCGAGGAGCCGGCGATCCGGGTGTGGCCCCTGGACTCAAAGTAGCGGAGAAATTTTTCGCGAAGTTCCTGTCCGGTCATAGGCTGCGCCAGATGAAAAAGAACGGGCGAATGCGTTGGCATCACGCCCGTGTGCAGATGGTCGGTGTTTGCGGCTCCGGGCGGCAGGCGCCCAAAGCCAGGCGCTGAAATATACTGGCAATTCCGCTTACGTCAACCTTTTCGGGGCGAAGCGGGGCTTTTCACCGGGCCTGGCACCGCAGAGCATGGGCTGGGAGCAGGCCCGCTCTCACCGTATATTCAGCGCTTGCCTTCGTCGCCCAGCCGGAAATCCTGCAGGAGATAGGTCTGCACATAGTCGGCGACCGCCTCGGCCAGGGGCGTCATGGGCTGGACGAAGCCGGCGGCCCGCAGCTTTTCGGCATCGGCGCAGGTAAAGTACTGGTAGCGGGGCCGGAGTCCTTCCGGCATCTCGACGTAGCTGACAGCGGACGGCAGTTTCAGAGCGGCAAAGAGCGCCTGCGCCAGTTCATTCCAACTGCGGGCCTCGCCGCTGCCGATATTGAACAGGCCGCCCGCCTGCCGCTGCTGCAGCAAAAAGACCGTGGCCGCCGCCGCATCCTTGACATAGACGAAGTCGCGCCGCTGTTCGCCGTCTGCATAGTCGGGCCGGTATGAACGGAAGAGGGTCATGCCGCCGCTGCTCTGCACCTGCTCGAAGGCCTTGAGCACCACCGAACGCATCTCGCCCTTGTGCTGCTCGTTGGGGCCGAAGACGTTGAAGTACTTCAACCCGGCCACCTGGCTCAGCAGTCCCTGCCGCAGGAGCCAGAGATCAAAGGCCTGCTTGGAGTAGCCGTAGGCATTGAGGGGCCTCAGGCTGTGCAGATAGTCCGGACTTTCCTCGTCTCTGAAACCGAAGCGGCCATCGCCATAGGTGGCGGCGCTGGAGGCATAGACGAAGCGGGCGCCGGATTCCAGCGCGAAGAGGCAGAGCCGCTTGGAGTATGCAAAGTTGTTTTTGGCCAGATAGGAGGCGTCGCTCTCGGTGGTGGAGGAGCAGGCGCCCAGGTGAACCACGCCTGTCACCGGCTCCCGGCCCCACGGAAAGGCATGGCCTTCCAGAAAGCCCAGGAAAGTGTCCTTTTCGTAGTAGTCGCGGAAGCGGAGCGGCGCGAGGTTGCGCCATTTTTCGCCCGCCCCCAGATGGTCGACGACAATGATGTTGTCTTCGCCCAGTTGGTTCAGGCGCCAGATAACGGCGCTGCCAATCAGGCCCGCGCCTCCGGTAACGATCAGCATGATGTGCTCCTTGCAGGGTGAAGAAAAAGCGCCTCTCTCGGGAAGACCTGCAGCTCCGAAGACGGAAAGACAGGGTGTTCGGCCACTCTACACCGGAGCGGCGTCACACGAAAATGAAAAATGCCTATCTCCTGGGTGAAGGCCTCTGCCAAAACAGAGCGACCAGCGCCGGCAGGCAGGCCGCAAGCAGGGCCGCCGCCAGATAGCCGGGCGCCCAGCCAAGGGCCGCTTTGAAGGCCAGCTGCTCCAAGACCGCCGCCGGCGCATCCGGATGCTGCGGGATCAGGAGCAGCCGTTCGTGGTGGGTCAGGGCGGCAAAGCCCATGCCAATGCAGCCGAAGGCCACGTTGCAGGCCATGCCCTTGAAGCTCAGCACCGTGGCGCGTCTGGCCGAGCTGGTGATGGCGTTCAGGTAGTGGCTGGCAAAAAAGGAACACAGCATCATCCCGATAAACACCCCGGCCATGGGCAGCACGCCGTAGAGCGGTATGAAGCGGACCAATGGGCACAGTATCGCCAGCATGGCCAGGCCGAGGAAGAGGGCATTGCATGCGGGCGGAAAGCGCTCGACCATCAGCCGGGCCAGGCGCGGCACGGCCAGCCCCAGCACCGCGATGGCGGAGCCGATCAGGCCGAAACTGGAGTCCGGCAGACCGATGAGCCGGTAGTAGGGGCTGGTCAGGGTGGCCAGCATCCTCAGGGTGTGGTCCATGCTCATGGTGAGGAGCAGGATGGCCAGGGCAAATGGCGTGCGCAGCACCCAGAGGGCGGCGTGCCAGGTGCGCAGGCTGAGGATGAACAGCGCGTGCCGGGCCTGGGGATGGCTGCGCTCTTCCGCCGCAGGCAAGGGCTCCCGCATGCCCAGGGTGACCACAGTGGCGGCCACGGCAAACAGGCAGCTCAGGATCAGGGGCAGGCGCATGCTGAGGCCATGGCCGATATGTACGGGCAAGCCGAGGATCGTACAGAGCCTGTTCAGAAATTCGTGGTCATACACCGCCGCACCCAGGGTCATGGCCAGGATGAAGGCCAGGCTCTGGGCGCGCATCTTCCGGTCCAGCACCAGGGGCCACTGCTCCGTCAGGCCGCGTTCGACCAGGCTGTCGTAGGCCAGGGCCTCGTCGCTGCCGCTGCTCATGGCCTCGGCCAGTCCGCCCAGGATGCAGTTCAGGAGAAAGAACCAGAAGACCAGGGGACTGCCGGCCGGGGCCAGCGCCGGCAGCAGCATGGCCAGGGCAAGCAGCGCCGAGGCCATGACCAACAGACGCTTCCGGCCCCAGAGATCGGCCAGGGCGCCGGAGGGCACCTCGGCCAGCACAATGGCAAAGGCCCAGGCTGTGTTCAACAGGGCAAATTGCTCCAGACTCAAGCCGAAGTCCAGAAAGAGCACGGTAAAGACCGGATAGTAGAAGCGTGCGTTGAAGAGTGCCCGGAAGAGGAGAAAGCGCCGGATATTGGGCAGCAGGAGGGCAGAGGATGGCGCTATGCTCATGGATTCGGCACACAGAAAAAGCCGGAGCAGACAGATGCCGCTCCGGCTTTGGGGCGAGTCGGAAGGTCTCCTTTTATTGCTTTTTCGCAGGATTGGCTTCCGCCTTGCCGACAGCGGCCTTGGCATCCGCCTTGTCCGCTTCGGCCTTGCCCTCGGGCTGGGGCTGCACAATATCCAGCAACTCGACCTGGAAGATGATCAGAGAGCCCGGACCAATGGCCGGCGGCGCGCCCTGATCGCCATAGGCCAGATCCGGGGGCAGATAGATTTCGTAGGTCGAACCCACCGGCATGAGCTGGACGCCTTCCCGCCAGCCGGGAATGACCTGCTTGACCTGAAATTCCGCCGGTTCGTTGCGCTTGTAGGAACTGTCGAATTCCTTGCCGTCAAGGGTGCGGCCCTTGTAGTGCACCCGGACCGTGTCTTCCGCCAGGGGTTTGGGGCCCTTGCCTTCCTTGATGACCTTGTACTGCAGACCGGAGACCGTGGTTTTGACGCCTGCCTTGCCCTTGTTGGCGGCCAGGAACTCGTCGGCAGCCTTCCTGTTGGCCACATTCATGGCCACGGTTTTCTGAATCTGCTTTTCATACTGGCGCTTGGCGAAGTCCTGCTGAATCTTTTGGGCCTCTTCCTCGCTGATGAGCGGCTTGGCGCCGTCGTAGCTGTCCTCTATGCCCCGATGGATCAGGGACAGATCAAATTTCTCGTCCATCTCCTTGAAGTATTTGCCCAAAGACAGCCCCAGGGCGTAGCTGTACTGCTGCACCTCTGTCTGCAGTTCCTTGCTGGCAACGGCGGTTGCGGCGGGCTTGTCCTGCCCGGCCGCTTTGTCCTGGGCGGCAGCCGTGGTCTTCGCGGCGGCTGTTTCCGCTCCGCCGACCGCCTTCGTCGTCTCTCCGGCGGCAAAGGCCAGACCTGTGGTGAGCAACATGCCCAGTGCAAGCGGTACATACTTTTTCATCTGTTCCTGCTCCTTTTTTGATGGCAACTATGAAAACGCCGAAGCCTGCCCTGCGGCTCGCCTGCGTTTCGTCTGTACATTTATCCGGGGCAGCCCGGAGTCGAAACTGCCCTTTCTTTACAAGGATCGCCTTTTTTTTGCAAGCCACACTTAGTAGGTGCGCCGGTCGATGACCCGCCTGGCCTTGCCTTCGGAGCGTTCCAGCGAGCGTTCTTCCACCAGTCTGACCTCGACATTGATGCCCAGTTCGGAATTCAGGCGGCGCTTGATATGATCCACAGTCGCCTTCTGCTGCCTCATCTGGTCGGAAAGCAGGGCATCTGTCGCCTCGACCAGCACGGTCGCCCTGTCGCTGTGATGTTCCCGCTCGACAATGATCTGGTAATGGGGCTCCGTACCCTCCACCTCGAAGAGCACCTTTTCGATCTGCATGGGAAAGACATTGACGCCCTTGATGATGAGCATGTCGTCGGAGCGGCCCAGAACGCGCTCCATGCGCCTGAAAGTGCGGCCGCAGGGGCACTCGCCCGGAAGAATGCGGCTCAGGTCCCGGGTGCGGTAACGGATGACCGGGAAGGCTTCCCGGGTCAGCGGCGTGACGACCAGCTCGCCCACCTCGCCCTCCGGAACCGGGTCCAGGGTCACCGGATCCAGCACCTCGACGAGGAAATGATCCTCGTTGATGTGCAGGCCGTTGCATTCCAGACACTCGCCGGAGAGCCCCGGCCCCATGACCTCGGAGAGGCCGTAGTTGTCGGTGGCCACAATGCCCAGTTTCTCGTGAATTTCCCTGCGCATGCCCTCGCTCCAGGGTTCGCCGCCAAAGAGCCCGTAGCGCAGCGAAAGTTCGCTTTTGTCCATGCCCATATCCCGCATGGCGTCGGCCAGAATGAGCGAATAGGAGGGGGTGCAGACCAGGGCCGTGCTCTTGAAATCCCGCATGATCTGGAGCTGACGGCGGGTATTGCCGGAAGATATGGGAATGACCGAGGCGCCGACCGCCTCGCAGCCGTAGTGCAGACCGAAACCGCCGGTGAAGAGCCCGTAGCCGAAGGCGATCTGCACCACATCGTTGGCGCTCACGCCGGCCGCCGTGATGATGCGCGCCAGGAGATTGGCCCAGGTGCCCAGATCCTTCCTGGTATAGCCGACCACCGTGGCCTGGCCTGTGGTGCCGGAGGAGGAATGGATGCGCACCACCTCTTTCAGGGGCACGGCAAACAGTCCGTAGGGGTAGTTGTCGCGCAGATCCTGCTTGACGGTGAAGGGCAGGCGGCGTATGTCGTCAAGACTTTTGATGTCTTTCGGATCAATATGCATCTCGGCAAATTGCCGCCGGTAAAAAGGCACCTTGCCCGCCACCCGCGCCACAGTTTCCTGCAAACGCTCCAGTTGCAGCTCTTGCAGCCTGTCTCTTTGAATGCACTCCTTGTCAGGATCCCAGATCATGTCTTGCCTCATGCGCAGGTTTGCAGGGTACGGAAAAACCGGCCCGCCGCCGTCGGGCCGGTCTGGTCATACCGTGGATTTCCGGATCAGCGTTTCGGATGATTGGCAGCGGCGTCCCGCACACAGGCGTCAACCTTGTTGCGGTCATTGCCCCAGCGTTTGGTGCAGTCGGAAACGATGTCTTTCCGGGGTTGACCGTTATGCGGCCGCATGTCCTGCTCCTTTCCGTCCGGTGCAGGCTGCCCCGGAGACGGAGCGACGCTCCCAGGCTGTCCGTTGTCACCCTGCACGCAGCGCTCGAAGGCCGCACGGTCCTTGTGCCAGAGCGGACGGCAGTCCTTATGATGCGGAGCCGCCACCGCACTCTGGGCGGCAAGCAGAAAAAAACCGGCCAGCACGACTAAAGGCATCTTGTGCATCTCGTTCTCCTTTCTGTATGTTTTTTCATGATGCTCGCATGGCGCCCCGTCTCCACCCGAAGCCGAGGAATCTGCGCCTCAGACCGCGCAGATTTCCCCGGTGGAAACCAGGGCAAAGCCCTGTTCCTGCAAGAGGGCCACGGCCCTGTCCATCTCGTCAAAACGGAAGATCATAACCGCGCTGCCGTCGGCCCGGTGCGCGTAGGCGTACATATATTCCACGTTGAAGCCGCCGCCGCTCACAGCCTCGAGTACGCTGGCCAGCCCGCCGACCCGATCCGGCACGGCCACGGCGACCACCTTGGTCCTGTTGACCGGGAAGCCGCGCTTTTTCAGCACTTCCCTGGCCAGTTCCACCTTGTCCACAATCAGGCGCAGGATGCCGAAGTCCGCGGTGTCAGCCACGGAAAGGGCCCGGATATTGATGTTGTTTTGCGCCAGGACGGCTGTGATTTCGGCCAGGCGGCCCGACTTGTTTTCCAGAAAAACGGCAAGTTGTTCAACCAGCATGGCAGTCCCCCAAACAGTGATGCTTTGTCGATGTCGGCCGCGCTTTACGCACGGGCCGCAGCCCGGCCGGCGAGAAAGGCCTTCTTGTTGACCTCGCGGAAGGCCGGCTTCATGGTGCGCTCGATCACATCAAGAAAAATATCTTCTCCCAGCTCCAGAAAGATCGACAGCGCGCCCACCATGGCCACGTTGACGCTTTTCAGCTCGCCCACCTGCCGGGCCACGGCAAAGGCGTCCACAGGAGTCACCCTGAGGCCTGCGGACGACAGTTCGTTCAAAATGTTTTCCGGGTACCGGCTTTGGCCCAGGGCCACGGATGGCGGCGGGATCTTCTGGGTGTTGACCACCGCCACACTGCCCCGATGCAAAAAGGGCAGGTAGCGGGCGGCCTCCATCATTTCAAAGGCGACCAGAATATCGGCCTTTCCCGGCTCGATCAGCGGAGAGTACACCTTTTTGCCATAGCGCAGGTGGGCCTCCACCGAGCCGCCCCGCTGGGCCATGCCGTGCACTTCGCTCTTCTTGGCGTCGAAGCCCGCCGCCAGAACCGCCTGGGCGGTGAGTTCGCTGGCGAGCAGGATACCCTGACCGCCGACTCCGGAAAAGAGGATGTTGCCGCCCCTGTTCATGCCCTGCCCTCCCTGAGGATGATGGCCCCGAATCTGCAAACCGACGCACACTGGCCGCAACCGTTGCACTGCACCGTGTTGATGCAGGCAAAGCCCTTCTGCTGTTCCCTGTAGCCCCTGGCTTTGGCCTCTGCAGGCTGAAGCGGCGTCCAACTGATGGCCGGGCAGTTCATCTGCACGCAGAGGCCGCAGCCGCTGCACTTCTCGGTTTGGGTCAAGTAAAGCGGCTTTTTTCTCCTGCGTTCTTCCGGCAGCAGCACGCAGGGCGCCCGGCTGATGACAACCGAGAGGTCCGAAGAGTCGATTTCCGCCTTCAGCGTCCTGCTGGTCTCCGGCACATTGTGCGGATCGACCACAACCACGCGGCCAACGCCCATGGCAGCACAGAGCTTTTCCAGATCGAGCGCCGGGGCGGCCGCGCCCTTGATGCTCTTGCCGTTTGCCGGGTTGTTCTGGTGCCCGGTCATGGCGGTGGTGCGGTTGTCCAGAATAATGATGGTGTGGTTCGCGCGGTTGTAGACCGCGTTCAGCAGACCGGTGAGACCGGAGTGCATGAAGGTGGAATCGCCCAGAACGGACACCAGCCTGTCCTGCCCCGCCGCGCCCAGGGCCTTGCCCATGCCGTGGGCCACGGTGATGGAGGCGCCCATGCAGACGCAGGCGTCCATGGCGGCCAGGGGCGGCAGCGCCCCCAGGGTATAGCAGCCGATGTCGCCCGAGACGAACACCTCCCGCATGCGCGAGAGAACGAAGAAAATGCCCCGGTGCGGGCAGCCGGCGCAGAGATTCGGCGGCCGTGGCGGCAGCTCCGGAGCCGGGAAGACTGCGACGACCTCCTCCGGCACCAGCGCCTTGCGCACGAGGTAGGGGTTCAGCTCGCCGATAGCCGGAATGACATCCTTGCCGTGGCAGGGGATGCCCATGGCCCTGATGTGCAGTTCCAGAAAGGGATCCAGCTCCTCGACCACAACGAGTTCGTCCACCGTGGCGGCAAAGGCGCGGATTTTCCGCTCCGGCAGCGGCCAGACCATGCCCAGCTTCAGCACCGGCGCATCCGGAAAGGCCTCCTTGACATAGTTGTACGACACGCCGGCACAGACAAAGCCACGTTTGCCCTGGCCCGGTTCAATGCGGTTTTCCGGCAGGCTCTCGGCCAGGGCCAGGAGTCTCGGCCATTTTTCCGCCATGACCTGACGTCGTTTCATGGCCCGTGCGGGCAGCATCACCTGCTTGACCGGGTCTTTCTCCAGAACCGGTTCCGGAACAGGCGCCCGCTGGCCCGGCATGACCACGCCTTTCACGTGGGCAAGCCGGGCGGTGGTGCGGAACAACACCGGCGCGTCCGCCTCCTCGCTGATTCTGTAGGCAGTGGCCATCATGGCCCGCGCTTCGGCCGGGTCGGAGGGCTCCAGCATGGGCAGCTTGGCGGCAAAGGCGTAGTTGCGGTTGTCCTGCTCGTTTTGTGAGCTGTGCATCTGCGGATCGTCCGCGGTCACGATGACCAGTCCGCCCCGAACGCCGGTATAGGCGGCGGTGAAGAGCGGATCCGCAGCCACATTCAGGCCCACGTGCTTCATGGTGGCCAGGGCCCGCGCGCCGGCAAAGGAGGCCCCGATCGCCACCTCCAGACCCACCTTTTCATTGGGCGCCCATTCGGTGTACACACCTTCATAGGCGGACAGGTTTTCCATGATTTCCGTGGAGGGCGTGCCCGGATAGCCGGAACCGACCCGCACCCCGGCCTCCCACGCACCCAGCGCTATGGCCTCGTTGCCGGAAAGCCAGAGTTTTTCCTGTTGTGCCATTTCGTGTGCTCCTTTTGGGATTATGTACGCCTCAGTGGGCCGCCGCTCCTGTCCCGTCCTGGGCAACGGGCACCCACAACGCGTGGAATTCAGCCTGTTCCTTGCCGACGGTGCAGGCGCTTGCCATGACTTCGGTGGATTGCATCAGTTTGATGAGCTCCCGCGACAAAACGCTTTCCCGACCCGTAGTACTGGTCAGCATCGTCAGCAGCGGCTGGGACTTTGCCGCCAGCTTCGCCGGCCTGAAGACAACGGCCGCGTTGTTGGCCCTAGTCAGGTCCGCGCTCATCTCCGTGCCCAGGATCGTCATCAGTTCCTGGGGCAGCGTCCCGGTCCGGCCGCTTTTGGCCAGCAGCGGCTGCACGGTTTTTTGCATGGCGCCCAGGACGAGCATGTGGTCATCCACGCCCAGGGACGGAACCAGGCCGACCTCATTCATGACGGGCCAGGTGTAGAGCCGGGCCTGATCCACTTGCTGCTGTGTGCCGGCAATGCCATAGGGAGCGACAATCTGGTTGACGCTCCCAGCCAGTTTCTCCACATTCGCCCGGTTGCGCACATTGGCAAAAATCGCCACATCAGGCATGGGGGAGACCTTGGTCTGGACGATGTCGTTCAGCACCAGTCCGTAGCGTGGCCCAAAGGACGATGCGGCTTCCTCGGGCGGTATGCCCAGAACGCCCTGCACCTGGGTCTGGAATTTTGCATAGTCCTCCGGATCTTCTTCGGCGACCAGCTTGAGCAGATTTTCCGGGGTCCAGGAGGTGATCCAGTAGAAAAGCAGACTCTGCTCGCCCAAAAAGGACAGGGGGCTGCTGTCGCTGGCAAGGCTGATGTCGACCGAGTTTCTGACCAGCTCGTGCAGCGCGTCGTAGCGGGTTCTGATACGGCTTTTGCTTTCCAACCCCTTGGCGCTTTTGAACGCGACGTCGTAGGCGTAGTCAATGCCGCTTGCGTAAGTGGCCAGTTTCTCGAAGTCCTGTCGCTTTTTCTCCCCACCTGTCAGCGCGTCGAGCTGCGGCAGCAGGGCGGCCATGCCCGCAATATTGTAATAGGAGGTGCTCATGGGCGCGGCCGCCGACTCCTTCTGCCAGAAGGCCACCGCCTCCCTGTACCCGCTCTGCGCCTGGAGATTGGCCCCGCCCTTTTTGGCCTTCACACCGGCCAGCACCGGGGCCTTGTCCTGCGCCAGGAGCAGCACATTGCCTTCGCTGTAGCCGTAAAAGGTGTTCGTGCGGCCGGAGCTGTCTGTTACCTGTATGCGGTTCAGCTCCAGGCCCTCGACCGTTTCCTTCTCAATGGTGACACCCTTGACCAGATTGCCCAGCAGGGAGGCCAGCGAAGCGCCCTGGGTGGTGGCATAGGTCGCCACGCTACGCTGCAGGGCCAGTTTCGGGTTGTCCCGGAGCAGGGCCATATCCGGCGGCAGCAATACCACGGTCAGGTCGTCGCCAAAAACGGCGCGGAAAGCCGGATGATCGAGGGTCTGGGCGATACCGTCGAAAAGCTGGTCATAGTCCTTTCGCATGGCATCGGCCTTGAGATCGTCCAGAATGGCGTGCATGGTGTCCTTGGCGAAAAAATGCCCCAGAGGGGTGGCGGCAAAGCCGTCCGCCATCTGATCCAGGTGGTTCAATGTGACCAGCGCCAGCGCATTTTCGGGCACAAAGCTGGCCACCGCTTCAGAGGTACCAGTATCCCTCCCGCCGCGGGTGAAGAACAGTGCGCCCGCGACAAGCAGTGCCGCCAGGGCCACGACGAGCAAGATTCCCTTTTTTTTCATGCATCCTCCTTTCGGGGTGGGTAGTCCCTTTCCCCTGTTGTTTTTTTGGTTTCGGGACAGTCTCCTGACCGCCCCAAACTCGCAGTCGCGTGAATGTAGCCCCTTTGCCGGGCCACTTCAAGCAGATATCGTTGTCCTGGTTTCGGTCCGGCGCGCGCGTTCAGTCCTGCGGCTCATAATGGAAACGAGCCGCCGCTAGCCGCATGTGCCCTGGGGCGGACTCCATGACCGTGCCGTTGATGATGCCGCCAAAGATGCTGCTGGGCAGGGTGTCGTCGGTGCCGGCATAGTATGGCAGCCAGCACACCTGTGATCATGATGGAGAACAGCGGGTACAGGACGGCAGCGTTTGAAAATGAAGCGGAAGCCAATGCAGAAGGGCGCCACGTTCAGGGCTGCGTTTGACCACGGTACGGCAGGTCAAGGCCCCCGACTGTCCCGGCAGGACGCAGAATCAGGATGGCCAGCCCCATGTCGCCGCCCGGGTACAGCCCGCCGCCTGCACCAGGGCATTGATGTGGACGGCCACCAGCGCCTAGGCCGGGCAGATGCGCTTCCCGTCTTTCAGCCGGGGCATGCCTTTTTGTCCACGCCCATAGGAGCCGACCTCCCCGGACCCTTTTGTAGCGGGGTGCCGCAGCGGGCTTTGTAACCCGGCCTCTTTCGCCGCAAAGCGACCCCTTTGTCAGGGGCAATGCCCTGCCGGCCGGGACCGCCGCCTCGACCAGGAGCGGTCCCGCCCCCTGGCTTCGTGCATATGGCATGTCTGATCGGCTGTTTGCATGCGTCAGGGCTATTTTGTGCCGAAAATGCGGTCTCCGGCGTCGCCCAGGCCTGGAATGATGTAGCCGTTCTCGTTGAGACGCTCGTCAATGGCGGCGGTATAGATGGCCACATCCGGGTGCTCGGCCTCGATCCTGGCGATGCCCTCGGGCGCGCAGACCAGATTGAGACTGCAGATCTGACGGCAGCCATGCGCTTTCAATAGCCCGATGGCGGCGCTCAACGTACCGCCGGTGGCCAGCATAGGGTCCAGGATGATGGCGAGACGCTGTTCCAGACCCTTGGCCAGCTTCACGTAATATTCCACTGGCTCCAGGGTGGCCTCATTGCGGTACAGGCCCACCACGCTGATTTTGGCGCCGGGAATCATGTCCAGCACACCGTCCATGAGGCCCAGGCCGGCCCTCAGGATGGGCACCACAGTCACCTTTTTGCCGGAAATGGCTTCCACCGCCACCGGCCCGGCCCAGCCCCGCACGGTGTGCTTTTCGGTGCGGAAGTTCTTGGTGGCTTCATAAATCAGGAGGCGGGCCAGCTCATTGGCCACGGTGCGGAATTCGTGGGTGGCAGTGGACGCCATACGCAGGATGCCCAGCTTATGGCGCACAAGAGGATGATCGACCACACAGACAGCCATGACGCCCCTCCCGGGAAAGGATGCAGAGAATATAATGGTTTGTTTTTACTGCCATTATTGATTCGTTAACCTATCAGCCCGTTGCAAGACTATATTTCAGGTTCCATGCTCCAGGAATTGCAAATTCCAGGTAACGCAGAAGCAGTGAGTTGCTCCTCTGCCTTGCGAAGTTTTCAACGGGTTCTTATCAGGGCATAACGAAGATCCTGATACTGCCGATCTGTCAGCTTGCGTACTTTGATAGCCATGGCTCATCTCCTGTTTTTGGTTGGCACATGTTTGACCCGTTCAATATAGCAACTGTTATTAAAATAAAATGGATGCTTTGATTCCTTATCGCTTCTTATATTAAAAATTCCAAGTTCTCCTACATAACGCCGCATGGTAAATGCTCTGTTTTTATACAAAAACAGTTCATGAGGATCACTACTCGCTGTGAAATCTTTATCATAATCTCCTGGAGAGATTCCATCAATTTCATTCTTGTCAGGATAGTATATTACAGTATACCAGTTTTTCCCTACATTTTTCATGTATCCTTTTCGCTCATACGCCACATTATCAAGGCAGGATTCTATCTTCATATTATCCGAATATATAAAACATTTTTCGTTTTCCTCGCAAATTTTTTCATTATCGACAAAAAGCGAGTAAGATAACACAGTGATTAAAGGTCCATCCTGTTCAAATTTAACGCTAGTCTTGCGCAAACTCGGGCGAAACAGATATCTCTTCTTAATGTTACTACCAACCTGTCCCCATGAATAACCATTATTCATATCACGAACATATTGCTCCTGCCACTTCACAAAAGAATCTTCTTTTATGAGGGGATACCTGTCACCCAGCCCACCAAAGAGCTCACGCTCAATAGCATAGACCAGCTCCCAATGATCTTCAATCTTCAGCTCTTCCCAGTCCGGCTCGCTGAACTGGGTCATGCTCGGATGAAATTTCAGCTCGCAATTGAACGAGGCATCGCTCTGCTGCAGTAAATCCAGATTCTTCACCATGTCCCGGCACACATTCCAGCCTGTCGGTTTCAACCCGAACCTGCCCTGCCCCAGATAAATCTGCGAGCCCTCCCTGTGCACCGCACGCTGGGTAGCTTTGGCCTGCTTCTCCCCGGCCTGCGCCATGGGTGGCAAAGCCAGAGCGCAACACAGCACCAGCAGCAGAAGAGCGAAAAGAGCCCAGCCCGGACATCTACCCGCCGCAGGCCTGGCTGGCAGCCGGGCCAGGGCAGGCTCTGTGCCCGGGCCATTCCGGAAAAAGGATGGAGAAGACGGAGAAAAAGGAAGGTACAAACCGGAAGGAACACAGAGCGACATGGCATCCCTCACAAAGTATGTTAGAGGAATCTTAAGCTATCGCCAGTATAGCTCCCCCTGCTGCCCACTGGCAAGCCCTGATGTATAACAGCCCGTTGAAAAGATCGCAGCAATGCGCTTTGCGAGTAAAATTTCGAATGGATTCGACTTCAAGATTAAATCCTATGCCAATAGTAATGATTGGTGGAGTGTGGGTATCAAAATACGGTGTTTGACTTGAATTACCGAATAGTATAACTCAGGATTTTTGGCATGATATTATTCATGTTTTTCCTCCTTTATTATCTTGATGTCCTTTTGCAGGGGTCTGAAAATCTCACATATAGATTGCGAGGCATAGTTACCAAAATCATTTTTGCTTATCCTGTAAATTGAACTTCCTAATCCAGCTTTTACCCCCTCTGCAAGATAAGCCCGATTATTATGCAGCAACAAGCTGAGTGGATGCTCTGAGCCTACACCCAAAATCTGAAGTTTGTTCGGTATGAACATGGACAATATCGGTTCAATTTTTTCAAACCAATCTTTTTCTTCAGAATGATACACGACCATATGCTCACCACCAGCAAGATAATCACTCCAAATTCCCTTATGTTTTTCACTTGCAGTTTTTATGCAATGCCCAACTTTTTTATGTTCCTCTCTGGAGTAAAGAACGATATCATTACCAAAAAGGTAAATGCATTTTCTAACATCCAAACACCTTTTTTCATAGTCGGTATACAGGGTATAAGCCAAGACTGTCTCCATCGGGCCATTCTGGGAAAAACGAACCTGCGTTTTGCGCAGACGGGGAACAAAGGCAAAACATTTCCCTTTCTCGGACTCTGCGACGCCAATTCCCATGGCTTCATAGCAGCCGCTTTGCCAGTCCTGCTTATAGCGAACAATCCATTCTTCAAAAGGCAACCTTGAACGGGCTATGTTGTCAGAAAGTATCTCTCGCTCAATGTTGTAGACCAGCTCCCAATGATCCTCAATCTTCAGCTCTTCCCAGTCCGGCTCGCTGAACTGGGTCATGCTCGGGTGAAATTTCAGCTCGCAACTGAACGAGGCATCGCTCTGCTGCAGCAAATCCAGATTCTTCACCATGTCGCGGCACACAGTCCAGCCCCTATCATTTTTCAGCTTGTGCACCGCACGCTGGGTAGCTTTGGCCTGCTTTTCCCCGGCCTGCACCAT
Source organism: Desulfobulbus oralis (assembly GCF_002952055.1). Taxonomy (NCBI): domain Bacteria; kingdom Pseudomonadati; phylum Thermodesulfobacteriota; class Desulfobulbia; order Desulfobulbales; family Desulfobulbaceae; genus Desulfobulbus; species Desulfobulbus oralis. The sequence continues at coordinate 2,369,726 of NZ_CP021255.1, forward strand.
GACCGGCAGAGCCAGAGCGCAACACAGCGTCAGCAGTAGCCAGGGAAAGACCAGACTCAGAACTCCCCGCGCAGGCGGCCTGAGCACCGGCAGATGCAGGGCGGGCGCTGTGCCCCGGCCATGCCGGCAAAAAGATGGAGAAGAAAAAAGAGCGTACAAACCTGAAGGCACAAAGAGCGACATGGCATCCCTCACAAAGTATGATTGAACTGGTGCCTCGCTTGTGAGCGTACAGATACCTTGAAACATATCGGTGCAATTCCTGAACAGGCGGCAGGACAGGAGATGTCGCCGCTCATTGTGCCCAAATGCGAGCGCAAAAAGCGGCGTGGTGATGACAAGGAGCTTTCTCAGGCCAGGCGCCTGACAGCAAACGCCTTTTTGCACCTGAAGCGGTGGTGTAGAATAGTCTCCCGATATGCGAAGCATACGGCTCCGTTTCCTGCAGCCGTTCATATCAGGCACCTTGTTTCATGGCTCCAATCTCGTGATTACACTGTCCAGGGAAAATCGCCCCTTTCCGCTCAATCCCTAAAAGAATCTATTCGTTATGGTGGTGCGGCGTGTCACCCAGTGGGTGGCTGTGGAAATGCTGATGCATCTGTGAGTAATTGCAGCGGACAAGCTGTTGCCTCGCTATGGTCATGAATGCTGTGCAGGTCTTTTGCAGAAAATTAAAGTCGTGGGAAATGATAATCCAGCCAACGGGCAGCTTTTGCAGAATCTGGATGAGCTTTTTTTGATACGTTGGGTCCAGATCATTGGTGGGTTCGTCCAGGAGCAGTGCCCTGGGCTGCATGGCCAGCGTGGCTGCCAGCGCGACCAGCCGTTTTTCTCCGCCGGAAAGCTGGTGGGTGAGCCGCCCGGCCAGATGTGAGAGCCCAAGGGCCTCAAGGGTTTCCTCGGCCCTTGCCTGTGCCGCCTTGGGCTTCATACCGAGATTCAGCGGACCAAAGGCCACGTCTTCCAGAACACTTGCATGAAAAAGCTGGTCTTCCGCGTTCTGCAGTACCAGGCCCACTTCTTTGCGGAGTGCCCGGAACTCATGTTCCCTGGTGAGTGGCCTGTCGCGAAAGCAGATTTGCCCGGCAACTGGCTTCAGCAGCCCGGCTATCAAAAGAAAAAAGGTGCTTTTGCCGCTGCCGTTCGGGCCGTAAAAGCCCAGGCGCTCGCCTTCCTGAAAGGAAAAGACAGCCTCGGCGAATACAGGTTTGGCCTGGGGATATGTAAAGGAAAGCCGGTTGAGCGAGAAAAGAGCCATGTCACAGGAAGAAAAAGTACAGGGCGAAGAGCAGGCCCATAAACGCCAGAAAGGCGGTGTCGCGGCCAGTCCAGCAAAATTCGGCAAGGGATATAAAGCGGCCGGTAAAACCGCGCAGCAGCATGGCCTGCTGGATGCGCCCTGCCCGGTCCACGCTTTTCACGAGTGTGAGTCCCAGAAGATTGCCCAGGGTGCAGTAGCTGTGGAGACTCGCCCTGGGAACAAAACAACGTATTTTCAGTGCAATATGCAGAAGCCGCCATTCATCGGCCAACAGGAAAATCCCGCGATAGGTGAAGAGCAGGAGAAACACGAATTTTTCGGGCACGTGCAGGGCGCAGAGCGTGTGGCCAAAGCAGGGGATCCGCATGGTGGCGATGCAGGCAAGGGCCATACAGGTGATGGCATTGGCTTTGAGCGTGAGTAATGCCATGAGCACAAGCCCCTCCCGGCTTGCGGTGAGCAGGCCATATTGCCAGACCAGCGTGCCTGGCATGCTGAAGGGTACGGTCAGCCAGAGGAAAACAAGAAAGATGTTGACCACGAAGAGCCGGTGCAGCAGAGCCCGAATGGGCGGGCGACTGGCAGCGAGGAGCAGTACAGCCGCGGCAAGCCCGCTGGCAGCCTGCGGCACTCTTGCCGCCACAGCCAGCGTGCAGGAAAAGGCCACCGCCACCAGGACGCGAAGCCGTGCATCCAGCGCATGTATCCAGGTGTGCCCGTTGGCAAAGGGTTCGGAAAATTGCATGTTCTCTCTGTCTCAAAAACGGGGTGATACAGCAAGTTGGATGACGCTTTCCCCGGGGCTTGCGTGGGAGAGAATTTTTATTGGCTTTTCCGGCTTTTCAAGTAGGCAAAAACGCCGAACAGCCCGAAAATCCAGCCGATGCCGCCCACAATTTCCACGAAACCGGGCCCTCTTGCATGGTTCTCAGCCTGCTGGGCTGCGAGTAGAGACTGAATCGGGGCGAGTTTATTCTCCAGTACCCGGTCGATGGCACGCTCCAGTTCCGCCGTGCTGACGCTGGGTTGTGTGTTTTCCTGCGCAGGGGCAGACCGGCTGAATGCGGCCGGCGGCTCATCGCCTGCTGTCGATGCAAGCGGCGGGACGGCCTGCTGCCCTCTGAGGGCCTCGGCCCCGAGTCGCCATTCGGCCTGGTGCCCTTCACCGGCATGCACAACGAGCCGCAGGGCTGCAGGATTCTGCAGCAGTTCGGGCGGGATGGCAAGGCGGGCCATGCCCATTTCGTCGCTTTTGCCCCGCAAAAGCTCCCTGCCGCTGGCCGCATCGTACACAACAACTTCCGCGTGCTTTGCGGGCCGGGCCCTGCTGAAGCGGCAGTCCGCCACGATTTGACCGGAACTCACATAGGCGAAAAGATGCACGCGGTGGGCCAAGGCGGAGGGGGTGCTGGCCAGCAGCCCTGCCAGCATGAGGCAGCAGGCAAGAAAACGACGCATGATCAACTTCCTGGTCTGGCGGCGAGCATCTCGGGCCGGACTTTCGCGAGAAAAGAGACCACCGAAACCGTGACCAGGCCCTCCACCACGGCAATCGGCAGATGGGCGATGAACAACAGTTTGGCCGCAGTGGCAAAACCCTCGTCGGTAAAGGCCAGACTCAAGGCCGTGAGCAGGGCCGCGCCCAAAACGCCCAGCGCCCCGCCCAGAAAGGCTGCCGTGAGCCGCAGACAGCCTGCGCGCTTCAGCCAGGGCCGCGCCGCAATGCCCACGATGACCGCAGGCATTGCCATGTTCCAGGTGTTGACACCCAAGACCGTGATGCCGCCGAATTGGAAGAGCAGCGCCTGTAACAGAAGGGCCACCGCAATGACGGGAAAGGCCACCCAACCCATCAGCACCCCGGTCAGGCCGTTCAAAAGCAGATGTGCACTGGTCGCCGGGCCTATCGGTACATGCAGCAGCGAGCCGGTAAAAAACGCGGCTGAAAGCAGGGCCGCAGGCATAAGGCGGCTTTCGTCCAGCTTCTTCAGGCCGAGCGCGCAACCGCCCACGGCCAGCATGCCACCGCTTATCAGGATAGGGGCGGAGAGCACCCCTTCGGCAATGTGCATCGCTTATTTCCCGCTCCGCACCGGCTCAACAAAATGCGCCCAAAGTACCGCGCCCAGCTCCACATCCTTGGGCTCGCCCTTGTAGGGCATCTTTTCCGGGGCGGTATTCAGCGCGGCAAAACCCCACCAGCCGGCAAAGGGAACGGCGTAGCTGAATACCCCGTTTGCATCCGTCTTGACCACCTGTGTGACGAAGGCTTCTGCCGGCTCCTTGTACTTCTTGTCCTGGTTGTAGAATTCAATTTCCACATCCACACCGGCTGTCGGCTTGCCGTCCAAGAGAACCTGTCCCTGGAATAGGTTGCCGCGGTAGTTGCCAAAGGGCCGGGTCAGGGGAACGATTTCCGTTTTCAGGCCCAGTGGCTCGTCCCAGCCGTCTTCGCCGCCAAAGACACTGACATAGGTCTTGGTGTAATGTACGATGAAACAGTCCTCCGAAGGTTCCCAATAGGGCTGAGGTTCCACAGCGAACTGATAGAGGCCGGGCTGAGTGGGCCTGAAATCCGCCTGCCAGGCCGAATGCTCATACACCTTGGTAGGCTTGAGCAGGGGTGCAAGGTCGGTTTTCCGGCCATCTGCCACCGCAAAAAAGGCAGCGGGCCGGGCCATTTCCATGCCGTTGCCCTCCATGGGGTGGGAAAAGGCCAAGGTCAGGTGAATATCGGCCTTTTTGGGGTCAGACACGATTTCCCGGTCGGGGATGAGCAAGCCGAAATGGGCGTAAGCAGGACTTGCCAGTATGCAAAAAGCGGCAATGGCGGGGGGCAACAGGCGGGACATGGCAAACTCCTTGGATCTTCCTGGATAAATGCATACGAAACAGCTCATGGTAACACTGGCCGTTCTTTCTACTTGCCTGTCCGGGCAATGTCAAGCGGAATGGGCCCGGATACGCGAAGCATAGGGCTTCGTTTCCTGCTGCCCTTCATGTCAGGCCCCTTTGTTTTTATGCCTCCGATTTCGTGACTACACGCTCTGATTCAGGCGTTAAGCGGTTAAGACCCCGATATCGGCCTTACAGCCGATCCCTGCCGGAAAAACGGGCCGGAGTTCAATTCCGGTCCTTTTTTTGCGTTGTTTCTTTGCTCCCCGGCCCAGTGGTCCCGGGCATCTTTGCTGTCGCCTGCGCCGGGCCCTCCGCCCGCCTGCCGCGGCCCTGCTCCCCCGCAGTCGCCCTGCCCTCTTCCGGCATCTGATATTCCCAATGCCAGGGCTCCCAGACAATGCCAAAACTGTTAGCCTTGCCATAGGTTTCAACAAAACCGTATTCCCGGGCATGCCGCCTGAGCCAGGCATAGGCCGGCGTCCTGCCGAAGGCTGCGGAGCTGGGATGCAGATCCACCGCCAGCCCCAGCGCGTGGCGGGAATATCCGGGCGGCGCCGTGTGCCGGGCGATGCTCTGAAAGCTCAGGCCCTTCTGCAGATTACGGCGGTAGATTGCCTCCTGATACACCGCGCTCCGGTAAGCCGAATCGGCCTGCAGCACGATACCCTCTGCCCGGGCTGCCTCCGCCATGCGCACAAAAGACAGGAGGGCCTCTTCCCGAAGCGAAATCTCCATGCCGCCCAGGGTCAGTTCCCTGGGCATGAGCACGAGACACCGCAGCGTTTCCGCCGGAACCCGCACCCGATGGCCGGCCCAGGGTGCGGGCACCGGATATGTGATCCCGTCGATACGCACGGTTTCCGCAGGCTGCATCCCGGCACCGGCAGCCGCACGCTGTTCGGAGTTCTGCCCCAGGACACCGCCAGCAGGCAGACACAAGGCGAAAAGCGCCAGCAGCACCGGCAGGCATTGTTGTCTGTTCATCGGCAAATCCGGTAAAATACAAACAGGGAGGCAGTCGCCCGCGCCACTTGACAACACAATCCAGTTGCCGGGCCAAAACATTGGGTATAGAGTGACAACGTCACGCAAACAGCACAAGCCTGTTTGCATAACCCGCATCCCTGCATGCTGTCAATGCCCTGCCCTGAAATCACCCACATAAAGCCATGCTCACCCCACTGCCCCATATGCTGAAACCGCGCTTCGCCTGTCTGTGCGCCGCCCTGCTGTTCTGCCTGCCGCCGGCAGGCCAGTGTGCAGAGGCCGCAGACCAGGACAATGTCATCAGCACCATCAAGGAGGCCCTCCAGCAGTACGAAAAGGGCGACTACACCTCTGCCGCTTCCAACCTCAACTACGCCTCACAGTTGGTTCTGCAGAAGAAAAGCGAGCAGATGCGCGCGCTCCTGCCCGAAGCCCCGCCGGGCTGGGAAACCGAAAAGACCAAGTCTCAGGCCGTGGGCGCGGAGGTGCTGGGCGGCGGCATCACCATCAGCCGCACCTACAGCAAGGGCGAGGCCACCGTGCATCTGGAGGTGATCGCCGATTCGCCCATGATGCGCTCGGTTTTGATGATGACCAGCAATTCCGTATTCGCCAGCGCCGGCGGCGGCAAGCTGGAAAAGGTCAAGGGCAACAGGGCCATCGTCAAGTATGATGGCGATGATCAGAAAGGCGACATCTATGTGGTCGTGGACTCGCGCTTCGTGGTCACCATCAAGGGCCGGCACGTGCAGCGCGAGGATCTGGAGCTTTTCGCCAGCATCATGGACTACGACAGGCTGCTGAAAAATTAGGCCGAAACGGGCGCCGGAGAACAAGAGCCTTGACCCCGGCTGAATTCCTGGCTGCGCCCCAAAAAATCTTTCCCGGAGAGGGCTGACGAGGTTTTTTCCGCGGTAAGGGTCCCCCTGCTCCCAACGGACAAGAATTGGCCTTCTTCCCGGGACAGGGGGTTTTCATTGCAAGGAGAACAGTATGGCGGCCGCGCACGATGCCAGTCCCCAAGCCGAAAGCGTACAGCCCGAGACCATCGCCAAAATGACCAAGGAAATTGTAGTCAAATTCATCGAGGTAGGGAAACTCTCCCCCTCGGGCTTTGAAGAGACCTTTGCCGCCGTTTATGCCGCCATCGAACGCACGGTGGGCAAATGAAGGCGCAACTGGAGCCGGGCCGCAACATGGCTCCGGAACATATCCGTCATATTCACCTGATCGGCATCTGCGGCACGGCCATGGCCGCCCTGGCCGGGATGCTCAAGGCCCAAGGCTTCCACGTCACGGGCTCGGATCAGAATGTCTATCCGCCCATGTCGGATTTTCTGGCCAGCCTGGACATTCCGGTGCAGAAGGGCTTTCTGGCCGAGCACCTGCACCCACAGCCGGATCTGGTGATTGTGGGCAATGTGGTGCGGGCCGTATACCCGGAAGCCGTAGAGCTTGGGCGTCTGGCCCTGCCCTATCTCTCCATGCCCCAGGCGCTGGCCCACTTTTTCCTGCGTGACAAAACGCCGCTCGTGGTCTGCGGCACGCACGGCAAAACCACGACCGCCTCCCTTTTGGCCACCACCCTGCACCGCATGGGCGAAACGCCGGGCTTCATGATCGGCGGCCTGGTCGAAGCCTTTGGCCGCAACTACAACCTGCGCCAAGGCCGCTATTTTGTGGTGGAAGGCGACGAATACGACACCGCCTTTTTCAACAAGGTCTCGAAATTCCACCACTACCTGCCGGAATTCGCCATCTGTACCTCGGTGGAGTTTGACCACGCCGACATCTTTCCGGATTTGGCGAGCATCAAGGCGACCTTCGGCGAATTCTTCGGCCGCATTCCGGAACATGGCGCCCTGGTGGCCCACAGCGAGTCCCCGGTCATTGCGGAGCTTCTGGCCGAAGGCAGGGCCAGATGTCCGGTCATCGGCTACGGAGAAGACGGGGCCTGCCAATGGCGGCTTTTGGCGACGCGGGCCCAAGGCCTGAAGACGAGCTTCGACTTTGCCGGCCCGGACGGCCTTGCCGGCACCTGCGAACTGCCCCTGCCCGGCCGGCACAACTGCCTGAATGCCCTCGCGGTCATTGCGCTCCTGCAGCGGCTGGGCTTTGCCCTCCCGCGCATCCTGCCGGCCATGGCCAGCTTCGAGGGCGTGAAGCGACGACAGCAGATCCGGGGCGTGGTGCGGGGCATCACGGTGGTGGACGACTTTGCCCACCACCCGACCGCCGTGCAGGCGACACTGGCGGCGCTCAGGGCCAGTTGGCCGGAAAGCCGGCTCGTCGCGGTCTTCGAGCCGCGCACCAATTCCAGCAGACGTGCCGTGTTTCAGGAGGCCTACGCAAAGGCCTTTGCCGATGCCAGCCGGGTTCTGATCCGCGCCACCCTGCCGCTGGACGATCTGCCTCCGGACAGGCAGTTTTCCTCGCAAAAGCTGGCTGAAACGCTACGCAGGCAGGGGCAGGATGCCAGCGCCTTTGCCGACACCGAAAGCATCATTGACGAGCTGGCAGCCACGAGTCGCAGCGGCGACAAGATCATCATTTTGTCAAACGGCGGCTTTGACAATATCCACGCCCGGCTTCTGGAGCGGCTGCAGGCCGGAGCCTGAAGCGGTGAGGTCCGGCGGCCTGCATCCCCTGGCCCTGGGTCTGGGCCGGGAACTGAGGGATATCGGCGTGCACAGGGGCGACGGCGTTTTGGTGGCCGTCTCCGGGGGGCCTGATTCCATGGCGCTGCTGCATCTTTTGGCCGAGCTGCAACCGCAACTGCCGCTTGAGCTGCATGCCGCCTGTGTGGAACACGGGCTCAGGCCAAAAGAAACGCCTGCAGAATGGGCCCTGGTGCAGCAGGCCTGCACCGCCCTGTCCCTGCCCTGCCAACGCCTGGTGGTGGATGTGCGGCAAGCGGCGACCGAGCAAAAAATCTCCCTGGAACATGCGGCCCGCAATCTCCGCTATCAGGCGCTGGAGCGGGAACGGCAGGCTACCGGTGCGCAGTGGCTGGCTCTGGCCCATACCGCCGACGACCAGGTGGAGGAAATACTGCTGAGGCTCCTGCGCGGCGGCAGCCGCAAGGCCCTCTCCGGGATGCGCCGCCAGAGCGGCGCCCGCATCCGCCCGCTCCTAGGCATTCGCAAAAGGGCCCTGGTGTCCTATCTGGCAGCAAAAGGCCTGCCCAGTTGTTTTGACTCCTCAAACAGTGACACCCGTTTTCTGCGCAACCGCATCCGCCTGCATCTGCTGCCGATTCTGGAGCAGAAATACGAAACGGGCATCCGGGCGGCCCTGTTGAAAACCGCGGACAATCTGGCCATGGACGAGGACCTGCTGGAGCAGCAGCAAGGCTGCGCGTGGGATGAACTGGTGCAAAGCGGCGAGGGCCCTTCCGGCCCGATCTGGCGGCTGAAGCGGCAAGGGCTCCTGGCGCTGCACCCGGCCCTGCAGCGTCGGCTGCTGGAGCGGCTGCTCTGCAACGCCCAGGGCAGTGCCAGCTACGAGCATATCATGGCCCTGCTCCGCCTGGCGGGCCGGGGCGACAATGGCCGCGAGCTGCACCTGAAGGGCGGTCTTCGGGCCGTCGTGCAGCGGGACCTGCTGTGCTTTTCCTTTCCCTGGGGCCGGGGCACCTGCCGCAGATCCAGCAAGAAGCGTGCAGGGCTGTAAGGCCAAACATCGCGGCCGCCCCTGCCGACAGGCCGGCCAGGCCTGTGGGGCAAAAGGATGTATGATGGCTCCTGCGCCCGCCCGGGGGATGCCTGCGCTACCCGGCTTTGCCCGAGGCAGGCGCCGGGCCGGCCGGCTGCTCCCCTGCCATGTGCACCTGATTCAGCAGCGCCTGATCGTAGCGCTTTTTGATGCGACGAATGGCCGCACTGATCTGCTGACTGGGCGCCAGAGGCAAAGTCAACACCTCATCCGAGGTGTAGCTGCTCAACTGCAACTGCCTCTGGGCCAGCTTGAAGGTATGGCTCCAGTTGATGGCAATGGTGGCATCCTGCCCCTCGATGGGCAGCTCAATCGCCTGACCGCCGCATGCGACCTGTACCGCATCGCTCTCCGTGATTTCCAGAAACCAGGCGTCGCCCTCGGCAGTGCTAAACAAAAGAAAGACCCCCACTTCCCAGAATGCCGCCTCATGCCGGGCAGCCTTTTGCTGCAACCGGGCGATTTCCCCCTGCAGCAGCGTCAGTATGGTGGCAGGCTCTCTGGCCTGCTGGCGGGCGGGAACCGGCCTGTTGAGGCAGCAGTGCTTGTACTTTTTTCCCGAACCGCAGGGACAGGGATCGTTGCGGCCAATCTTCATCATGGGACGGACTGACAGGACAATGAAAAAAGGAGGAGAGTAACTTGCAGGAACCGTGAGCCATGCGGCCGGTGGCAACAGGCCCACAGGCAAGGAAAGGGCCAAAGACAAAAAAACGATCCTCAAGGACCGTTTTGGATGACCACCAGAATGGTCGGGAAGAGAGGATTCGAACCTCCGGCCCCAGCGTCCCGAACGCTGTGCTCTACCAGACTGAGCCACTTCCCGACGTTTGCCAAGCTGAGCGGCGCATACCTTGCCCCGCCGAACATTGGCCAGTCTTTTAACACCCCAAGACAGGCCTGTCCACCATTATTTCCGCCTGCGCCTTGCCCGCCAAAAACAAAAGCAACAGCCGGTGCGCCCGGCCGTTACCCGTATCTGCCTGACTGAGCGAACTCAGTTGACTGCGTCGGCCAGCTTGCTGCCTGGTTTGAATTTGGCAATGGTTTTTGCCGGGATGGTGATCTTTTCGCCGGTCCGCGGATTTTTGGCCGTACGTTCAGGGCGTTTGACCGTCGCAAAGGTGCCGAAGCCAACCAGCGTCACCTTGTCGCCCTTGGCAAGGGCCTTGGAAACAGCCATCAGCATGCCATTCAATGCCTTTTCGGCATCCGCCTTGCTGATGCCGGCAGCGTCAGCCATGGCGTCGACCAGTTCTTTTTTGTTCATTCCTTCCTCCTGGTTGGATCTTGTACCGGACCGGCGTTTTGAGGCGCCGCCGGCGATGTATGGCGTCGACTAAAATAGAATTTATGGCCTTTGTCAAAGAAAAAACAGAATGGCCCGCCAAATAGCGATCCAGCTCCATGGTGAAGCCCCTGAGCAACCGCTGCCTGTACGGCTGCAGCATGGTGCCGGCACTTTGTCCACTCATGGTCCCGAATTTGCTATGTTTTCTGTACCCACTGCGGCCCGGCGCCGGAGAGGGCGTTCAGATCAGCGGAGTCAATCGGACGACAGCCCGGTTCAAGACGACAGCAGCTCCAGGTGCGCCACTGTCATGGCTCTGGTTCTTTGGCCGCTTTCAGGGCGCGCTCTTGGGTTTCGTGCTGCACGGCCGCCCACATTTCCTCAAAGAAACTTTTGTCCGCACCAGCCGCCTCTTCCAGCGCAGCCAACACCACCGGTGTATCCTGATCGCCGTCCTCCCCCGGCGGCGCGTCTTCATCCCCCAGATCCGCGCAGGCCAAAGCGTTTGCCGCCTTCAGGGTGTCCATGGCCACGGTGGTCTCGCAGGCAGCAGCGGCCGTCCTGTCCATGGCCGCCTCATCCGCCTGTTCCGCCTGATCCTTCGGCCACAGGCGGATGGCCACGCCATGCTGCACCGCATAGGCCAGAGCTACCAGAGTATCCAGGGTCAGGGGCTCATTGCCTGTCAGGAGCCGGGTGATTTCTTCCCGGCTCCTGCCGATTTTCTCGGCCAGCTCTCTCCTGCCCATGCCCAGTTTGCGCATGCCGGCATAGAGCTGCCTGATGACCTCCAGCCTGACCCTGGCCTGTACGACGGCAAGCGTCGCCCCCATGTTCTCCCCGAGTTTACCTGCAGACCCGCTGCCAGTGATATCTTCCTTCATGTTCCATCCATCCTCCGCCACAGTCCAACTCCGGATGCAAAGCAGGTTCTTCCCAAAATACTGGCGTCTCTGTCAACCTGCCTAGATGACAGCTCCGGCAAGGCAGGCCCGGCCTGCAACAGAAACGCAGCCCTGCCTTCCGGCCTGCGTATGGTACCCCCACACGCGACTCAGATTATATGCAAGCAGCCCTCATTAGGCAAATTCAAAGGCTCAAAAAAGCCCGGCCGGGAGACCAGTCCCGCAAGATGCAGGCCGAACACACACTCCCCTCTGGCGCTTCTGCATTTTCATCACCCGTCTGATATGCTATGCTCTGGGTTTTGCAGATCCATGCCGCCCGTGACAGCAGGCAGGCTGTTCCGGCACATCTGAAACCCGCAAATCACCTCCTGGCATACCTTTCCCAGGCATTATGGCAAATACCGTATCGGAGCGGACAGCTCCGGAAAAGAAGTATTACACTGTAGGCGTGCTGACCAAGGCCTTTTCCGTTATCGAAATCATGAGCCGGGAAAGCAAGTGGGAACTGGGTCGGCTCGCCGCAAGCGCCGGCATGCCCAAGGGCACGCTGCAACGCATCCTGCTGACCATGGTGGAACTGGGTTATGTCAGCCGCGACCGGAGCCAGTACGCGCTGAACCTGGAATTTTACCGGCTGGGCCAGCGCATTGCCGCAAACAACAGCATCCTGGAGCACGCGCGCCCCCTCTGCCGCAAGCTCATGCAGGCCGTGAACGAGATTGTGAATCTCTGCGTGGGCCTGAACACGGAAATGGTGGTCGTGGATCAGCAGATCCCCTGGCAGACGCTGCGACTGGACTCCATCATCGGCTCCTCCTTTCCCATCTTCCTGTCCGCCTCCGGCAAGGCCTACTGCGCCTTTCTGGACGAACTGAAGCTGCTCAGGCTGTTGCAGGAGATCCGCCGGGAAAACCAGGCGATAGAGCAGAAAGCGGTGGACAGATTTCTGGCCGAGCTGGAGATAGTGCGTGTTGAAGGTCTGGGTTTTGACCGGGAGGAACTCTTTCAGGGCCTGCGCAGTATTTCGGCCCCGATTTTCGACTGCACCGGCAATGTGATCGCCACGGTGGGCTGTTCCATGCCAACCGTGCGCGTCACCCCGGAAAAGTCCGAGCTGCTGGCCCGGGAAGTCGCCGACTGCGCGGCCCAGATTTCCCATTCGCTGGGCGCGGCCCCACGCCTGTTCTCACCCGGCGCGCATGCCATGCTGGACGAGGCGCCACCGGCCACAGAGTAAAGGGAAAAATATGGCTTACCGAATCGTTTTCGGCGTATGCGGCGCCAGCGGCATGCCGCTGGCCAAGGCCGTGTTGGCCGCCTTTGCCAGCGTCCCAGACCTGGAATGCCATCTGATCATCTCCACCCAAGCCAGCCGGGTGCTGGAGGCGGAATGCGAGGTGAGCGCCGAAGCGCTGGGCGGCCTGGCAGCCGCAAGCCATGAGCCGGGGGATTTGTCCGCAGGCCCGGCCAGCGGTTCCTGGCAGCACAATGGCATGGTCATCTGCCCCTGCACCATGAGTTCTCTGGCAGCCATTGCCGGCGGCTATGGCAGCAATCTCATCCACCGGGCCGCAGACGTAAGCCTGAAGGAACGGCGACCGCTCATACTGGTGACCCGGGAAACGCCCCTTTCCCTGATCCATATCAACAACATGCAGGCAGCGACCCAGGCCGGGGCCTGCATCATGCCCTTCATGCCGGCCTTTTACAGCGGCGAGACCACGCTTGCAGGGCTGATGCGGCACTTCGCGGGCCGACTTCTGGACCAGCTCCACATTCCCCATATGCTCTGCGCCCGCTGGCAAAACAACCAATGAGGTCGAGACCGCAGGAGATCCCAGCCCTAGAAGGTGCATGCCTCTTCCCAGAGGGCTAGAGCATTTCGACTTTAAGATTGTATATGACCACAAGATCTGAACCAGCCCTGGGCATCGTTTGCAGAAACGCGGTACAGGGCCTTCCCGACTCCCGCAACCAGGTCTTCGTTGGTTCTGGCCTTGATTCCCCGCAATATCTGCTGCACCTTGCTCCACATCTTTCCGCTGGGATTCAAGTCAGGGCGGCAGGCCGGTAAAAACAAGACACTCTGTCATCCCCTCCAGGCGGATGGCAGATAAAACCGTTACCGCCTCCCGATGCCCGCGCGGGCGCGCCTCGAGCCGCTTCTCCCGTTCAAATTCACGAATCCACCGGCTCACGCTGTTCAGGTGGTAGCCCAGGAAGTCAGCGATTTGTTGCCGTGAAACGGCCCGCACCATATGCACTGACCGCAACCGCACGTATTTCTGAACCGGCTGTTTTCATGCCTTGACTCTGAACTTTCCTTTAACTACTTTGAACGCTGAAAGGCTCTAGCGGGACATCTGTGAAAATCTACTGATAATCACTAAATTTACCATCCAGATGGTATGTTATATTCTTTCATTTTCAGATATAGTGTATTTCTTGAAATACCAAGATTTTTGGCAGCTTTGCTTTTATTATATCCGGTTTTTTCCAAAGCAGACAAAATTCCATCTTTTTCTGATTCAGCAACCAGGCTTTTCAAAGAAGTTCTGGCAGATTTCCATTTATTCACACCCTTCAAAAGTCTCTCAGGTAAAAACTGAGAAGATAATTCTGTTTCATTTATATTCTCCATACAGCAATAGGAATATGTCAGAACATTTTTCAGTTCCCGTATATTTCCGGGCCAATTATACTGCATAAATATTTTAAATACCTCGGATGATACATGGAAATTCTGGGCAATCATAGGTGGACAAATATCTTTTGTCAATTGTGAAATGAGTAGAGGAATATCTTCCCTATGTTTACGCAGTGGTGGTAAATGCAACTCAAGAATATTCAGACGAAAGTAAAGATCTTCCCGAAAGATCCCCTGATGAACCATATCGGGAATATGGCGATTGGTTGCAGCAATCAGCCTAAAATTGGAGTATACTTTTTTTCCCATACCGAGTTTCTGTATCTCTTTACTTTCCAGTACTCGAAGGAGTTTCGTCTGCAAATGCAGGGGCAATTCGCTGATTTCATCAAGAAAAATAGTGCCCTCGTCAGCCAATTCAAAAAGCCCCTTTTGTCCGCTTTTTTTAGCTCCTGTAAAAGCACCGGCCTCATAACCAAAAAGTTCCGCCTCGGCAAGATCGTGGGGTAAAGCGGCGCAGTTGACGGGAATAAAGGCATTATTTGCACGTGTACTGGCATTATGTATGGCTTGGGCAAAGAGTTCCTTGCCAGTGCCATTCTCACCGGTCAGGAGAATGGGGGCACTATTTCGCGCAAACAGCAAGCCTTTACTTTTTAGATTTTGCATAATTGCTGAGTTGCCGATAATCATATCAAACGAATACAGCCCACTTTTGACGGTTATTTGTTGCTGAAAAAGATTTTTCAACTGATTTATTCTGTACAAAAGTTCATGATTATATGACTGAGAATGCGAGGTACTAATAACCTCTGAAAGTACGCAGACGACTTCTCCACTACTGTCAACAATAGGGACTCGCCGACATAAACCTTCCACTCCATTGTACAATCGACTATTTATATTATTTATTTTCTTATTCTTAGCCGTCAGCAAACTCCCCTCTTTTCCAGTTTGAAATAGCTCGTCAATTTTCTGACCAACTACACTGTTTTCACTTTTCAAATTGTAGAGTTCATAACCTGATTTTGAAAAATATAGGATATTTCCTTCTTTATCAGTGAGAGATGTTCCAACTTTTAGGGAATCTAGTAGCTTCAAGAAAAGTGGATTTCCGAGTAGCTGTTGTAGATGTTCATGTTTAATATATGATTGTACATACATGACTTTTCTCATATTTATATGAATACTGGATTATTCTGTTATTTTTTCGTGCTATTTTGAATGGTTATATTGTCCATCATAACAATCCATTAAGAAAGTTTTAAAAGCCACATTGTGAATACAAAAGTATTACAAAATATATTGACAACTGGCTAAAAAACTTAACGTGAATCGACTTCGATCATTTCCTTCTATCAGATGGAAAAATTTCCACAATCGTATAATAATGCGTAGTGCATTCAAATTGCAATCGCATCACGCAGAGTATAGCTAAAAATTTCAACGGGAGTCTGGTAGGCAAACATTTTCGGGGTTGCCTATTCAGGCGCTCGTATCCTGTGCGGTTATTGGGAGCTTTTAATAATATGTTTCATGTCATCGGCCCGTTGAAGAATCCTTGCTTTTCCAAGCGTTGTGAAAAATAGCCGGTTGTGCCACCGCGTGTCAGTTAGTCAATCTCGAAATGAGCAGGTTCAGGTTGCCAATTTGGGCAAAAATCAGCCCGTTACAGCATCAGCCCAGCCCCTTGAGTGTGCCAAAACCAAACAAGGTCCGCAGCAGTACCCCCAGTTGAATCGGACAATGTGGATGATGGAGCGCGGCTCCACATTCTCGATTCCCCACAAAAAGCTGTGCCGCAAATCTGTCCATCAAAGGACTGACGCGATAACAGCCCATTTCAAAGCCCTCTGTGCGCAAATTCTTCGCCATTCGTCTGCTACCCGGGCTTTGACGCGGCAACTTGAACACAGCCTTCATCCGGCGGCACAGACACCAAGCCTGCTGGTCGATAATCTGCGCTCCGCATGCTCCCACTCGTAGAAGGTGCTGCGGCTGACGCCCATGACCCGGCGCAGCACAGGTATCGGATAGGAACCGCTCTGCTCGCCGATGAGGCCATACTTCACTCCATTGCTTTCGCAAAGAAAGCGCTCGCCTTTTTCAGGATTTCTTTCTCCATCCGTAGCGCTTTGACCTCCCTGTGCAATCGAACCTATGATGCGCGCTCCTTGGCTTTCAAACACTCACTACTTGTTTCCTGCTCAAGCTCCTGCATCCACCGTTGGACAATGTTCCTGCTGGTGTGCACCGCCTGCACAGTCTTGTCCACGGAGCAACCTTTCTGCGTCACCTGCACGATGCCGCCCTTCTTGAACGCTGGCGTAAAGGTCTGTCTCACCGTCATCTCCCACCTCGGTCGGTCGTTTAACCACCTTAACGAGGCGGCCGGTATGATTAGACCTCTTCAGGGCTCCTTTTACAAGGAAATTGTCAATAAAAAATGACACTTTTTTCTTTGTACGCATAAAAAAAGACAATATCGTATCTTTGTTAGGACAATATACGCTCTGTTTTTGCCAATTTTAGTAGAATAATTTATTGTTATTTTTATTTTTTTTGAAATGGCACACTATTTGTTTAAGAGGGTTAATGAAAAGTAGACAGGCGTCGCCAAAGTCCAGGATGGCTGCAGTCACATGGGCGTACAAGCTGGGGATACTGCTGCGGGCCCTGTTTGGCTTCGGCATACTAAAGGCTGGGCCGCTGCCCGTTCCAGGCTGCTCCTCCTGAATCGGCAAAATACGCCTGCTTATTCTGGCAGTTGGCCGCCCGAGGGCGCAAGGCGGATTGCCCCGTGATGATCTATTTGAGATGGAGGGCCTGATATAAAATTGCACAAGCGAACACGTTGCACCGCATGGGGGAGCCCAGAATTCTGTAATGGACTGTTAGATGGGGTTTTCAGGGACGTCCAATTTAACCACTAGGACAAAATCAACTCAAGCTGGACAAGACCTTAGTGTCTGTCCGGGAAGCTGCAGATGCTTCGAACCCAAGCAGAAGCTGCATCGAAGGAGCCACCAGTGACCACTCAAGACGCGGCCATCAAAATCCAAGTCAAACATCTGACAAAACGTTTCGGGGACCTCACGGTGCTGGAGGACATCAACTTCGTCATCAAAAAAGGTGAGTTGCTTGCCATCGTCGGCCCTACCGGTTGCGGAAAAACGACCTTTCTCAACTGCCTGTCTAAGCTGATGCCCGCCACCAAAGGCGAGATCCTCATTGACGGTGAAGCTGCCAATCCTCAAAAACACAATATTTCCTACGTGTTTCAAGAGCCTACCTGTCTGCCTTGGCGTACGGTTCGAGAAAATGTGGCCTACGGTATGGAAATCAAGGGAGTCAACAAGGAGGAGCGTGAAAAGCGTGCCAGTGAGATCATGGATCTGGTCGGCCTTTCTTCCTGCGCCGATTTGTACCCCAATCAGGTTTCTGCCAGTATGATGCAGCGCATCGCCGTGTCCCGTGCCTTCGCCGTGGCCCCGGACCTGCTGCTGATGGATGAGCCCTATGGCCAATTGGACGTCAAACTGCGTTACTACCTTGAGGACGAGTTGGTGAATCTGTGGCGCACACTGGGCAGTACGGTGCTGTTCGTTACGCATAACATCGAAGAAGCGGTCTACATTGCCGAACGCATTTTGGTGCTAACCGCTAAGCCAACCAGCATCAAGAAGGAGATCTCAATCGACCTGCCACGTCCCCGCGACCTTGTTGATCCAAAGTTCGTGGAACTGCGCAAAGCAGTGACGGACCTCATCCGCTGGTGGTAGTCCCGCTTCCATACAGCCCTCCCTGATGGCAACGAAAGAGGAAAAAGATGGCATATAAAAAAGTAGAGATCAAGCAGCCCCTCCCTCTTCTGGTGCTCCCTTATCTCAGCGTGATCACCTTCTTTGTGATGTGGGAACTGTCTGTGCGTACCGGGATTGTGCCTGACACGCTTCTTGCGCCGCCCACGACTGTGATCAAGACCTTTATTGTCAAACTGCATGATATCTCTCCCGATGGCGCCACCATCGGGAGACACGCCTGGACTTCCTGTCAGGAAGCATTTACCGGCTTTGCGCTGTCACTTTTGGTCGGCATTCCACTGGGGTTGTGCATGGGCTGGTTTAAGATCGTCGAGGGTCTGTGCCGCCCCATTTTCGAACTCATCCGCCCCATCCCGCCAATTGCATGGATTCCCCTGACGGTGTTTTGGTTTGGCATCGGCCTGACTGGCAAAGTGTTTATCATCTGGATTGCAGGCATTGTTCCATGCGTCATCAATTCCTGGGTTGGGGTACGCATGACGAATCCTACCCTGATCCAGATGGCCCGAACCTACGGTGCCAGCGACTGGCAAATTTTCACCCAACTGTGCATTCCCTCGGCCTTGCCCATGGTATTCGGCGCCCTACAACTGGCTCTCACCTACTGCTGGACCAACCTCGTCGGCGCCGAACTGCTTGCCGCCGATTCCGGCCTAGGCTATCTGATTACAATGGGCGGGAAGGTTGCGCGTCCAGACATTATTGTGCTGGGCATGATTTGCGTCGGCATCTCGGGTGCCATCATCGGCTTCATTATCGATGAGATCGAAAAGAAACTGCTGGCCGGCATCAGGAGGTGAACCGTGACGACACACAGTATCGCAAACGAAACCGTTGATCATTCCCGCCAAAAGGAAGCGTGGACTCTCAAACGCGTGCTGACCAACACCTATTTACTCAACGCTGTCTCTCTGATTCTCTTCTTTTTGATCTGGGACTACGTCGCCAAGGAGCGCATCTTCCACGATTCTCTAGCCCGTCCTTTGGATGTACTGAAACAGATCATTAAACTCATCACCGTCAAATACGCGGGCAGCACGCTTTGGGGGCACATCTGGGCCAGCACCCGGCGCATTCTCATTGGTTTCTCCATTGCCGCCGTCATTGCCGTTCCTTTGGGGCTCTTCATGGCGCTGAACAGATATGTGAACGCCCTTGTGAAACCACTCTTCGACCTGTTTAAGCCCATGCCGCCCATCGCCTGGGTGACGATTGCCGTGCTGTGGTTCGGCATCGGCGAAACATCCAAGGTGTTCATTATCATCATCGGATCCTTTGTACCCTGTCTATTGAACGCCTGCAACGGCGTACGCCTGGTTGACCCGGAACTCTACGATGTGATTCGCGTCCTCGGCGGCAAGCGCAGGGACGAAATTTTTCATGTGTGCCTTCCCGCTTCATTTCCTGCTGTGTTCGCCGGCCTGCAGATTTCCCTCAGCGTTGCATGGACCTGCGTGCTGGCCGCTGAACTGACCAACTCCCGTGCAGGTCTTGGATTTCTGATCAAGCGTGGCATGGATACCCACAAACCTGCCTTGGTGCTGGGCGGGATGCTCCTCATTGCCGCCGCCGCATGGTTGACCTCCCAGGCGCTTGGACTGCTTGAAAAGAAACTGTGCCCTTGGAAACGCAACATTGAAAACCTGTAAACGGGCAAGCCCGGCAAAGAAATGCACCCATCCGGAAGAGATAAGGAAGTTCTATGAATACCGAACATAAAGCAAAGCCGAAGATTTGTTGCGAGCAGGTCAGCAAGACTTTTATCCAGAAGGGCAATCAGGAAGTTCCCGTCATCAGCAATGTCAGCATTAACGTGCATGAAAATGAATTTCTGGTGGTGTGTGGTCCCGGCCAATGCGGGAAATCTACCTTGCTGAAAATCATTGCGGGCCTCGAACTCCCTGATACCGGCACGGTCACAATCGACGGAAAAGAAATCTCCGGTCCCGGCACTGACTGCGGCATGGTGTTCCAGAGTTATATGCTCTTCGCTTGGAAGACCGTGCGCCACAACGTGGAAATGGGTCTCAAATTCCGCAATGTGCCCCCCGATAAGCGTGGCGAGATCGCACAACACTACATTGACATGGTGGGCCTCAAGGGCTTTGAAAATCATTACCCTCACCAGCTCTCTGGCGGCATGAAGCAGCGGGTGGGCATTGCCCGAGCCTACGCCAATACCCCCAGTGTCATGCTGCTGGATGAGCCCTTTGGTCAGCTCGACGCGCAGACCCGTATGTTTATGCAGCATGAAACCATACGCATCTGGGAACAGGAAAAACGCACAGTTATCTTCGTTACCAACAACATCGACGAAGCACTGTTTCTGGGTGACCGTATCGTTCTGATGGAGGGCAAACTTCCCGGTACGGTCAAAACTGAATACTGTGTCGATCTGCCCCGGCCGCGCGAACACACCAGTACAGCCCTGCTGCAACTACGCAAGCTCATCACTGACAATACGGAATTGGTACTGTGAGCGATGGAAGCGACATCCATTGGCCTGCTTTTTGGGTGTGCCGGCGTAGCAGTCGTCTTTTACGGCACAAGACGACTTATTGATGGAAAAGGCAAGAGGCTAGGAGACACTGGAGACTATGCGGACTGTGCAGCGCTTAGAGACGATTACAGACGACTTTTTCTGCTGCGCCTGAGCTGTTTCACTCTGAGTCTGGCCGCAGCTGGCATTTGGCTTCTGGAACCCAAACCATATGCAGCCGGAATACTGGTCAGCGTCGCCTGTCTTTTGCTCTGGCGGGCCTTCCGCCTACGAAACCGCATCGTGGTGCGGCTGCGAGAACAAGGGGAAAAAATGGTCATATCTGGAGACAGTGCCTCCATAAAGCTGCATCCAGACCGTGCTGACGAGAAATAGTGGTCAGTTTAGACTTCCCCAAGTTGTGTCATTCGTCTAGGCGTTCTCTCCGAGCGCCCTGGTTCGGATATCACCCGGTAAGGAGGTGTATAGTAACCACGTAAAAGGACGAATTGGCTATCCCCCCGCTCGCCGCCGGGGCTGTACGTGAAAAGCAAGATGCGGCAATGCGTGCCCCGGAAGTTTCCACCGTGGCGTGAAACATCATCGGCGGTTTTCCGCAGGACGATCCGCGGACGCTGCCCACAACAGGAGGAAAAGCTATGTTGAAAAAACTGAGTATCTGCTTTTTCGCGATGGTATCTGCCCTCGTTCTATGCTCCTTGACTAGTGCGGCAGACAAGCCCATGAGACTCAAGACTGCCTGGATGGATGAACATGAGACCTTCCTGATCTGGTACGCCCATGAGAAAGGCTGGGACAAGGAGGTGGGTCTCGACCTTGACCTGCTGCTCTTCAGCAACGGCATGGACATCGTCAACGCCCTGCCCGCCGGAGAATGGGTTTTTTGCGGCAATGGCGCTGTGCCTGCAGTGTTGGGCGCCCTACGCTACGGCACGGAGGTTATTCTCATCGGCAACGACGAGTCCTATACCAACGCCGTGATGGTCCGTGCTGACAGCCCTATCGCCAAAACCAAAGGTTACAACAAGGATTTCCCCGATGTCCTCGGGCATCCGGATGATGTACGGGGCAAAACCTTCCTGATTACTACCATGTCGTCCGATCATTACGCCTTCAGCTCTTGGCTGCAGGTACTGGGCTTGACCGACAAGGACGTCATCATCAAAAACATGGATCAGGCGCAGGCGGTGGCCGCCTATGAAAAGGGCATCGGCGACGGAGTGGCCCTGTGGGCACCCCATATGTACCGGGGCGAGGAGCTCGGTTGGAAGATAGCAGGCACTGTGCATAGCTGTAAAAAAGGCCTGCCTATTGTTTTGATGGCCGAAAAAAAATTCGCCGAGCAGAATCCCGAAACTGTGGCTGCCTTTCTCTCCGTGTACTTGAGAGCGGTCAATATGCTGAAGACCGAGCCACTAGAAAGCCTTGTGCCCGAATACAAGCGCTTTTTCCTGGAATTCACGGGCAAGGAGTACAGTGACGATCTGGCGTTGAAGGACCTCCAGACCCATCCCGTTTTCAACCTGGAAGAGCAAAAGGCTCTGTTTGACGACTCCAAAGGACAAAGCACCGCTCAGCGATGGCAGGGTGAACTCGCCAAATTTTTTACCGGCGTGGGTAAACTCACCCAAGAAGAATGCGACAAGGTCGGCGACGGTAAGTATGCTAACGGCAAGTATCTGAATCTCATCAAGGAGATCAAGCCTTACAAGTAAAACGACCTGGATACACAGTTCCCGTCCGGTCTTTCGGGCGGGGATTTTACTTTTCCGGGACCGGCCCATGGCGCAGACGCACTTGTCCGGTGCGGTAGATTCTCGTTGCAAATGCACCACTCGGTCAGGGTGAGAAAAGCCTAAAAGGACAGGGCGGGATTCTGGTAGAGTTGGAAGTATCGACACCCAACCAGCCAGAAGGAGCCCGCCATGTCCCATAGCCATCTGACCCTGGAAGAACGGGTTGTTATCGAATTATTTGTGCACATGGGCTTGAGCTGCCGAAAAATCGCCACGTATCTTGGCCGAAGCCATACAAGCGTTTGCCGGGAGCTGCGCCGCAACAGTTTTCCAAAAGTGGCTACCCCAACCAGACAGCAGAGCGCCGCACCCAGAAAAGACGTACAATGCCGTGGCTATGGCCGGAAGCCACAACGGGCATGCCAAAAACAGAAAGGCCGCCCCCATCCAATGACGGAGTCGGCCTTTGATGCATTCCGCCGCGGCCCTGTCAGCTGGCGACGCAGGAGCGAACCGTCTGGGGTTTTGTAGCGCCAGCGCTCTGGGCTTTGGGATCAACTGTACGAATGGTCGTCACCTTATTCTGGGTGAAAAATTCAAGGCCATTTTTGCCCTGTACCTTATTGGTCCCAAGGAGGGAGCCCTTGATACCGCCAAAGGGCACATAGGGATGGGGTGCACAAATACCGACGTTCACTCCCACCATGCCGACATCAGCCATACGGCTGAATTTTTCGGCATAAAACTGGCTTTGCGTGAAAATGCAAGCACCGTTGCCAAATTCTGACTTACGGATCAGATCCAGCGCATCGTCCATGTTGGCAATCTTGATGACCGCAACCAGTGGGCCAAACACTTCGGTCGTAAAGATTGGGTTGCAAGGGGTGATGTCCCGAATGATGGTGGGACCGACAAAATAGCCATTTTTGTTTTTTTCAGGCAATTCGGGATGACGGCCGTCCAAGGCCAGCTTGCACCCATGCCCATACTTCAGGGCAATGTCAACGTAGTTGATGACGCTGTCGGCTGCCTTGCGGGAAATCAGGGGGCCCATATACACGTCGGGATCCAGCGCGTCGCCAACCCTGACAGTCTTGGATGCTGCAATCATACGTTCCAGAACCTGTTCGTAAATTTCGGGTACAATGGCAACGATCGAACCGGCAAGGCAGCGTTGACCTGCAGACCCAAAGCAGGAGTTTAGATAATTGTCAATGAAGACATCCATGTCGGCATCTTCCATAACCACGAGCATGTTCTTCGCGCCGCCAAGCAACATGGATCGCTTGGCACCACGAGCGCAGCCAGCGGCCATTTTTTTGGCTGTGGGCGTGGAGCCGACTAGACAAACGCCGGCAATCCTGGGATCCTCATACCAAGTCTCGGCAATTTCACGATGCCCGTGGATGACATTGACCACACCGGGGGGCAATCCGATCTCCTGAAAAATGTCGCACATCATTTGCATGAAGTACGGGGACTGCGTTGAAGGTTTGAAAACAAAGGTGTTGCCAGCCACAATGGCATAGGGAATGAACCAGCCAAATACCAAGGCTGGGAAGTTAAAAGGAGCTACTCCGGCAAAAACGCCCAGTGACTGCCTTACGACCTTGACATTGATGTTGCCGGAGATCAGATCCAGACATTCACCCTGCATCGTTACCGTGGCAGAACAGGCTGACTCCACAATTTCAATGACGCGTTGAACCTCACCCCGGGCTTCACCGATCTGTTTGGCCTGGTCATAGGCAATACCCCAAGCCAGCTTTTCCAGATCACGGGTCATGCAGGCGTGAATCTTGTACAGATAGGCAATCCTCTTAGCGATCGGCATCAGGCTCCAGGTTTCATAGGCCCTTGCGGCAGCGGTGGTGGCCTCATCGGCGGTCTTTAGACAGGAAATGGGCACCGAACCGATTTTTTCGCCTGTAGAAGGGTTGTAGAGCGGATCATTATTCTCCTCAGGACCGCCCCATTTACCGTTGATAAAATTTTTGATTTCGAGTCGTTCCATGTTTTGCTCCTCAATTGTTTTGGTTATCGGCTTTGTATTGCCAAAAACAGGCGTAGCAATGGTAACGAGGATTACCTTTGCTTAACACAACAAAAAAGCGAAACTTCTGCTGCGTTCTACGCCTGATAGATCGTGCACTCGCCTGAGATGTTCGGCAAAACTTTAATAGGAGCTCTAGAAGTTCATAAGGAACTGCAAGGGGATCGTTAGAAAGTATAACAAAATCGAAAAAATAGCAGAGGACACGGGTACCAGCAACCGTGTCAAGCTCTGTACCCTTTGCGTTGATGGTATAGATTTTCACTGTGCTCAAAGGTGCAAGCCGCTGGTACAACCCAGATACGCGATCTGCGGCCGTTGTCCTGCGGTTTAACGCTGTATGGATGGAATCAATTGCATTGACCGGCCGCACAGGCGAATCCATGTGCAACGTAAAGGGGATTACCCAAGCGGAGGCATGGGCCGCAGGGACCAAGCTGTGAAGCCCGTCACTCGCCGATAAAAATATTAACATGCCGTCCGCCTTAAACATAAACATGCTACCCAGCACTATTGGCCTTGCCTCCCAAGGTCATTTAACAGCCCGTTGAGAAGTCGTAGAAACCACAGGTAAGTAAAACCTTGTAAGCCGGAACGCAACTCATTGATTGTACGTTACTTAAAATCGAAACACCTGTAGTGCGTACCTGAAAAGTTTTTTAACGGATTTGTAAGGGTAGTTTTTAACGGATTTGTAAGGGTAGCATTAATTTTACAGGAGTCACTTCAAAGAACATGCCATGCCGAAAAAACAATAAAAACGAAATAATATCCTAAGGCTTACGAGGCAATTGCAAATCTATCCCAAATCTATCCCGCTACTCTTGTCTTTTTTTAAGACACTTATGCTTGATTGAATACATTTTCTCTGAAATAATGTAATATTTTTATGACAGTTGTGATTTTGAGGCTTTTGTATGAATAGTCGACCCTGAAAAACTGTTAAAATGCTCTGTCAGTCACAGGCCTGAAGAGGGTGAATATTGGATTGAGGCACTGCTGTCCCACTAAATTGAGTACATGTCTAACTCTTTGATTTTCATGGGTATTTTCTGTTCGTTCGGTCAAAAGAGCCCGACCAAATCCCGTCGCGCAAACAAGTTGAGTTGCGCAGGCTGCAAAATCTGCAGATTGAATGCCCCAGGCGGCTTCTGAACTTGAGAAACGCCGCTGGGTGATATGCGCACAAAGCGATCCACAACTGCGTTCACACCGCGTTGACACTTGTGCCCACAAAGCTCTTCACTTGGGCAGCGACCCGGGCCGGGGCCTGCATCATGCCCTTCATGCCGGCCTTTTACAGCGGCGAGACCACGCTTGCAGGGCTGATGCGGCACTTCGCGGGCCGACTTCTGGACCAGCTCCACATTCCCCATACGCTCTGCACCCGCTGGCGAAACAACCAATAAGGTCGGGAGATTGCAGGAGATCCCTGCCCCGAAAGGTGCATGCCCTCTTCCCAGAGGGCCGATTGTCCGGGAGATATATAACTTCGCCGCGCCTCAAGGGCCAACAGCGGACTGCCTACCACAGGGCGGAAAAGAGATCCCGCAGGCCGGCAGCCGCGAGAGTGGCAAGCGCAGCGAAGGCCTCCGGCGGAAACGGCCGGCCCTCGGCCGTGGCCTGGATTTCCACCCAGCGGCCATCCTGCGCCATGACAAAGTTCCCATCCACCTCGGCTGCCGAATCCTCGACATATTCCAGATCCAGGACCTGTTGTCCGTCCACAATGCCCGCACTCACTGCGGCCACGGGGAGCAGTTCCGGCAGGGCCGGCAACTGCTCCCGCTCGACCATTCTCACGAGCGCCGCCCGCAGAGCCAGGGCCGCGCCGGTGATGGCCGCGCAGCGGGTACCGCCATCGGCATTCAAAACATCGCAATCCACCCTCAGCGTATGCTCGCCCAAAAGCCGCAAATCCACCATCATGCGCAGCGAGCGGCCAATCAGCCGCTGGATCTCATGGCTGCGGCCGGAAATGCCGCTCACCGCCTCGCGCCGGCCGCGGCTTTTGGTCGCGCGCGGCAGCATGCCGTACTCGGCGGTAATCCAGCCCTGGCCCCGACCCAGAAGAAAGGGGGGCACATGGTCTTCCACCGAAACCGCGCAGAGCACCTGGGTCTGGCCCATGCTCATCAGCACCGATCCCTCGGCATGGGGCTGAAAGCCGTAGCTCACGTTGAAGGGCCGCAGGGCAGCGACAGCCCGATTGTTGGGACGCATGGCGAACTCCAGAAAGGGGGGAAGGATTCAGCCCCGCCGGGAGCCCGGGGCCAGCAACACCACGGTAATGCCGGGATTCTTCCGGTTCAGATCGGCATGGGCTGCCAGAAAGGGACAGCGCCGGAGCAGTTGGCGGCCCCGGCCGGTGCGGCTCTCGAAGTCTTCGCCGAAGATCACGGCTTCGATCCGGCCGATCTGCCGCAAAAAGGACAGGCGCGCCCGCACCGCCTCGCGCCGGCCGCGGCTTTTGGTCGCGCGCGGCAGCATGCCGTACTCGGCGGTAATCCAGCCCTGGCCCCGACCCAGAAGAAAGGGGGGCACATGGTCTTCCACCGAAACCGCGCAGAGCACCTGGGTCTGGCCCATGCTCATCAGCACCGATCCCTCGGCATGGGGCTGAAAGCCGTAGCTCACGTTGAAGGGCCGCAGGGCAGCGACAGCCCGATTGTTGGGACGCATGGCGAACTCCAGAAAGGGGGGAAGGATTCAGCCCCGCCGGGAGCCCGGGGCCAGCAACACCACGGTAATGCCGGGATTCTTCCGGTTCAGATCGGCATGGGCTGCCAGAAAGGGACAGCGCCGGAGCAGTTGGCGGCCCCGGCCGGTGCGGCTCTCGAAGTCTTCGCCGAAGATCACGGCTTCGATCCGGCCGATCTGCCGCAAAAAGGACAGGCGCGCCCGCACCGCCTCGCGAATGGCCCCACCGCGGCCGCTGGAGCCATAGCCGTGAATCAGGGTCAGCACCCTGACGCCCTGGAGCCGGCCGCTGGCAAGCTCCTGATCCAGACGGCTCAGGGCCCGCTCGACCGGCGGCCGGCCCCTCTCCAGATTGACCAGCCGGTGCAGGCGCCCGGGATCGGGCGGCGCTGCGGCCCCCTGCCCGCTTTGCCCGGCGCCGCAGTGCGGGCAGCACATCGCTGTGGCAAACCTGGCGTCGTACTCGTTGCCGCATACCTCGCAGACGTGTTGGCACATAAGCGGAGTCAGGCTCAGCGCCGCCGCAGTTCCACAACTTCGCTCATCTGACGCAGATGCTGCATGATGAGCCCAAGGTGATCCAGATCGCGTACCGAGAGCAGCACATCGATTTCCGCTCCATTCTGCAAGGTGCGGGCGTTCAGCTCCACGATCTCCGCATCGTCCGCGCTGATGGAGCTGCTGATGTTGGCCAGCACGCCCTTCCTGCGCTCGGCCCGGATCAGCAAGGCGGTGTTGTAGTTCTGCTGCAGGGCGGCCGGCCAGGTGACCTCAACCCAGCGGGTCGAACTGGTGGCCAGAAGATTCGGGCATTCGGCCCGGTGAATGGACAGACCGGCCCCGGTGGTGATGAAGCCCACGATCGGATCTCCGGGGATCGGGTGGCAGCAGCGGCTGACCTTCATGGGCATGTCCGGAATGTTATCCAGGGCAACGCTGCCGCTGGTCGGCGCTTCGGCATGGGCGCCGCTCTGCCGGGGCGGCTCCCGCTTTTCCTCGCCATGCCTTTCCCCGCCGGGCGCCGCACAGGCTTCCGGCTGCAGGGCGCGAATGGGCGCAGACAGGGACAGACGCCCGCTGCCGACCTTGATCAGCATGTCGTCCAGATTGCTGCAGTGCAGCGCCTTCAGCAAAAGCCGCAACTGACCGCCCCGCACCAGGGCCTGCAGGCTGACGCCGTTCTTCTTCAACTCGCGCTCGCAGAGTTCCCGGCCCAGCTTGAGGGAACGCTCCTTTTCCACCCTGCGACAGTACTGTCTGATGCGGTTTTTGGCCCTGGCGGTCTGCACGATCTGCAGCCAGGCACGCTTGGGATGCTCGTTTTTCTGGGTCAGAATTTCAACGATATCGCCTTGCTGCAGCCTGTATTTCAACTGCACGATCTGGCCGTTGACCTTGGCGCCCACACAGGTGTCGCCAATATCCGAATGAATGGCATAGGCAAAGTCGATGGGCGTACTCCCACGCGGCAGTTCGCGCACCTCGCCCTTGGGGGTCACGGCAAAGATATCCGCTTCGTAGAGTTCGCTTTTCAGCGACTCCATGAACTCGTTCGGGTCTTCCACCTCCTGCAGATTGCGCACAATCTGCTTGATGTCCCTGAAAAGCCTGGCGTCGTTCCTGGAAACCTGCTGGCCCTCCTTGTAGGCCCAGTGAGCGGCCACTCCTTCCTGCGCCACCCGGTCCATCTCTTCGGTACGGATCTGGATCTCGATGAAGTGATTGTGCGGACCGGAGACCGTGGTGTGCAGACTCTGGTAGTTGTTCGCCTTGGGAACGCTGATGAAATCCTTGATGCGGCCCGGCACCGGCGGCCAGTCGGCATGGATGACGCCCAGGGCCTGATAGCATTCCCTGACCGTGCGCACAATGATGCGGAAGGCGACCTTGTCGTAGACCTTGTCCACGGTGATCTTCTGGGCGATCAGTTTTTTGTAGATGGAATACAGGTGCTTGGGCCGGCCGGTGATGCGCACCGGCTCCACCCTGCCGGCCTTGAGCTTGCCGTGGAGAATGCCAATGACCTCGTCCACATAGGCCTGCCGTTCGTCCAGGGTACTGTCCATCTGGCGGGAGAGCCTGGCATAGTCCTCGGGATAGAGGTAGGAAAAGGAGGAATCCTCCAGTTCGCGTTTCAGCCACTCGATGCCGATGCGCGCGGCCAGGGGCGCGTAGAGATCCATGGTCTCCCTGGCCTTGTAGCGGCGTTCCGCCTCGGCCGCGGCGGAGAGCATGCTCATGTCCTGCAAACGGTCGGCCAGACGAACCAGGAGCACCCGGATATCCGAGCCCATGGCCAGGATATACTTGCGGATATTTTCCACCTGCCCGACCGCGGCCGCGGTGTAGCGCACGTTGGTGATGCGGGTGGTGCCATCGACGATATTGGCGATCTCGGGGCCAAAGATTTCCTGGATTTCCGCCAGGCTGGCCACAGCCTCGTTGATGGTGCCGTGGAGGAGGCCGCCCACGATGGTCGCCATGTCCATCTTCATGGAGACCAAGATCGCAGCCACGGCCGTGACGTGCTGCAAAAAGGTGCCGCCGTACTTGTAGGGCTTGTCGCCGTGACGCTCCCTGACAAAGGCACAGGCCTTTTCCACGAGCGGCAGGTCCTTGGCGGGCAGGTGCCCGGCTGCCAGGCTGTAAAACTGATCAAGCGTGAGGTTGGTATCGGGCACTGACGCCACGGCTGTCCTCCCCTGTTCTTTTCCTGAAGCAGCGGCCGCTGTCACACGGGATCTGCGCCGCTTGACGCCCAGGCCCGTGCACACGCCGGCTGCAATCCCGCCCTGCAGGTGCAGACCCCGGCGCGCAGCCTAGGCCAGTTCCCGGCGAATGCGGGCCTGCACCGCGGCCACGACCTGGTCCACAGGCAGCAGCGTGGTCTCCCCGCTCTTGCGCTCGCGCAGTTCGACCAGGCCTTCCTGCTTGAAGGTCCTGCCCACGGTGAGCCGGAGCGGAATGCCCAGCAGGTCGGCATCCTTGAACTTCGCGCCCGGCCGCTCGTCACGGTCGTCAAAGAGCACCTCGACGCCGGCGGCCAGAAGGGCCTGATAGAGCTCTTCCGCAGCACTGGTCAGCGCTTCGTCCTCCAGGCCCAGATTGAGGAGAATCACCTGCACCGGCGCAAGCGGCATGGGGAAGATGATCCCGTTCCGGTCATGGTTCTGCTCGATGCACGCGGCCAGAATGCGGCTCACGCCGATGCCGTAGCAGCCCATGATGAAGGGGCGCTGCCGGCCTTCCCTGTCCTGAAAGGTGGCGTTCATGGCCTCGGAGTACTTGGCGCCCAGCTTGAAGATGTGGCCCACCTCGATGCCCTCCCGGAAATGCAGGAGCCCGCCGCAGTGCGGGCAGCGATCGCCCGCCGCGATCTGCCGCAGATCGCCTGTGACCTGCACGCTGAAATCCCGTTCAGGATTCACGCCCTGATAGTGGAAGCCCTTCTCGTTGGCACCGGCTACGGCGTTGACCATGGCCATGACCTCGCTATCCGCCACCACCCGGAGCGGCAGGTTCACCGGGCCAATGAAGCCGACCGGCAGACGCAGGAATTCCCAGACCTGGTCCTCGGTCAGGCTGTTCACCTCGTTGGCGCCCAGAAGATTCTTCAGTTTCACGGTCTGCACTTCGCGGTCGCCCCGCACCAGCGCGGCCACGAACTCCCGGGGCTCCGGGCCGTCCCGCTCGATCTGGTAAATCATGGTTTTGATGATCTGCTGCGGCGGCACCTTGAGAAATTCCGCCACGGTCGCCACCTTCTTCGTGCCCGGCGTCGCCACCTTACGCAGCTCCTCCAGCGGCACTCCGGCAGCCGAGGCAAGGACCGGGGCCACCATGGCCTTCTCCACGTTGGCAGCGTAACTGCAGTCGCGGCAGAGCACCAGCGTGTCCTCTCCGGCGTCGGCCAGCACCATGAATTCATGCGAATAGGAGCCCCCGATGCTGCCGCTGTCCGCCTCCACCATGCGGTAATCCAGCCCCAGCCTGGCGAAGATGCGGCTATAGGCCACCCGCATGTTTTCATAGCTCCGGGCAGCGCCCTCGTCGTCCGCATCGAAGGAGTAGGCGTCCTTCATGATGAATTCGCGGCAGCGCATGAGCCCGAAGCGGGGCCGCATCTCGTCCCGGTACTTGGTCTGGATGTGGTAGATGTTGACCGGCAGTTGCCGGTAGGAAAGCAGTTCGCGGCGGGCCAGATCGGTGGCCACCTCTTCCTGGGTCGGGCTCAGGCAGCACTCGCGCTCGTTCCGGTCACGAAAGCGCAGAAGCTCCGGGCCGTAATGCTGCCAGCGGCCGGATTCCATCCACAGATCGCCGGGCTGCACCATGGGCATGAGGATTTCCTGCGCGCCTGCGCGTTTCATCTCCTCCCGGACAATGGCCGTGACCTTGCGCAGGGCCATGAGGCCCAGCGGCAGATAGGAATACACCCCGGCCGTGAGCTTTCTGATAAAGCCGCCACGGAGCAAAAGCTGGTGGCTGATGACCTCGGCCTCGGCAGGCACCTCTTTGCTGGTGGGCAAGAGCATCTTTGAGTAGCGCATTCATTTCTCCTGACGGTTGTGGTGATATTCGGCTTCCAGGTGGTCGAGTTCAGCGAGCAGGGCGGGCAACAGCTCCGCCTCGGGCAGTTTTTTCCAGAGCCTGCCCTTTTTGAAGATAATGCCCACGCCGAGGCCGCCGGCAATGCCGATATCCGCCTCCCTGGCCTCGCCGGGCCCATTGACCACACAGCCCATGACCGCCACCTTGAGCGGGGCCCGCATGGTTTGCAGTTTGGCAGCCACCCGCTCGGCCAGATCAAAAAGGTTGATGCGGGTACGGCCGCAGGTGGGGCAGGAAATGAGTTCCGGCCCACGCTCCCGGATGCGGAGCGCCCGCAAAAGCTCGTAGGCGACCCGCACCTCCTCGACCGGATCGCGGGTGAGCGAAACACGAAAGGTGTCGCCAATGCCTGCCATAAGCAGGTGCCCCAGGGCCACACTGGATTTGACCGTACCGGCGATCAGGCCGCCCGCCTCGGTCACGCCGATGTGCAGCGGGTAGTCGGTGCGGCTGGACAAAAGCCGGTAGCTCGCAATCGTGGTCAAAACATCCGGCGACTTGATGGAGATCTTGAGTTCGGAGAAACCCAGGCCCTCTATCTGGCGCACATGATCAAGCGCGCTCTCGATCAGGGCCTCCGGCCTTTCCGGCGTGGGATAGCCGTAGCGGGCCAGAATGTCTTTGGCAATGGAACCCGAATTGACGCCCACCCGGATGGGCGCATGGTGCGCCCTGGCCGCATCCACCACGCGTTTCAGCTTGTCCGGCCCACCCAGATTGCCGGGATTGATGCGGATGGCCTCAGCCCCGTTTTCCAGCGCCGCCACGGCCAGGCGGGAATCGAAATGGATGTCGGCAATCAAGGGCAGGGGCGATCCGGCCCGAATGGCGGACAGGACCCGGGCAGCCGCCATGTCCGGCACGGCCAGGCGCACGATTTCACAGCCGGCGGCGGCGAGCCCCCCTATCTGCGCCAACGTGGCCTCGACGTCCGAGGTCTGGGTGTTGCACATGGATTGCACCGCAATGGGCGCATCCCCGCCAATGGGCACCGGGCCCACGTGAATCTGCCTCGTTGCCCGTCGCCTGATCATGCCGTCTCCCCGATGCGTTCGCCCAAGCCCAGTTCGGCCTGCGAGGCCCGCAGGTAGAGCGGCGCGCAGTCGTGCGGGGCCAGACCCCGCTGCAGCATGTCCGCCGCGCAGCAGCCAACGAGCGCGGCCCGGGGCTGGCCGCAGACGGCGGGCAGGGCCTTGACCAGGGGATGCCGCAGAAAATCCGCGTCACAGGCCGCAAGTCCTGGCCCGATACACAGGGTCACTTTCCGGAACTCCGCAGGCAGGGCGGCGGCGGCGCAGGCCCGATACGGCCCGAGACGCTCGGGCAGTCCGGCCGCATCGACACCTGCCGGATGGTACAGGGCCGCATAGACCTGGGCCTTCCGGGCATCCAAGAGCGCGCAAACAGGCATGTCCACAGGCGGCATCTGCGCAGCCAGCGCGTCCAGCGTGGGCACAGGCACGAGCTGTTTGCCGGTGGCAAAGGCCAGGCCCTTTGCCGCTGCCAGACCGACGCGCAGGCCGGTAAAGGAACCTGGCCCGCAACTGACCGCCACGGCGTCCAGATCGCCCCAGTCCACGGCGCAGGCCTGCATGATGGCCTCGGCCATGCCGAGCAGATGCCTGGAATGGGAACGGCCAGGCATCAGGCTGTACTCGGCAAGCAGTTGTCCCCCTGCCCGGCCGCCCCGGGTCAGCGCCACCGAAGCGCAGGTCGTGGCCGTTTCCAGGGCCAGAATCAGCGGATCAGCCATCGCTGCACGAGGCGGGCTATGTCGTTGTAGAAAACGAAGACCATCAGCGCGACCAGCAGGGTCATGCCAATCTTCTGGCCAATCTCCATGACCCGCTCGCTGGCCGGCTTGCCGCGGAGCATTTCAAAGGAAAGGAAGGCCAGATGGCCGCCGTCCAGAACCGGTACCGGCAAAAGGTTCAGCACGCCCAGGCCGATGCTGACCAGGGCGACAAAATCGACGAACTTCCTGATGCCGGCCTGCATGCGCTCGCCGGCGAATTCGGCAATGCGGATGGGGCCGCCCAACTCGTTGGCCGGTACCTTGCCCTGGAGCATCTTGCCCAGAATGAGCAGATTCAGAGAAGTCAGATTCCAGGTGTAGGACAGGGCCGACACAGCGCAGAAGCCCAGGGGACGCTTGACATAGCTCTCGTTCCAGCCATGCATGAGGCCCAGCATATAGCGTTTGGGGCCCAGATCCTCACCCAGCATGTTCCGCTCCGGCAACAGCTCGGGGATGACCTGAAGCGCCACTTTCTTTTCACCGCGCCGGATGTCCAGGTGCAGCGCCCTGCCGCCGGCCTTCTGGACCTGCCCGGTAATCTGCTCCCAGGTTGTGATCTTTTGGCCATCAATGGCCAGGATGAGGTCTCCGGCCCTGATTCCCGCCCGCTCCGCCGGGCTGCCGGCCAGCACCTGCCCCACCAGCCCGCCCTCAGCAGGCTCGACCTGGGGCACGCCCACCAGCGCAAAAAGCCCGAAGTACAGCAGCACCGCAAAGAACAGATTGAAAAAAGGCCCGGCAAAGACCACCAGAAAACGCTGCCACGCCGCCTTGTGGGAAAAGGAGCGGCTGCGTTCTTCCGAATCGATCTCCGCATCATTATCCTCGCCAAGCATCTTGACATAGCCGCCCAAAGGCACGGCGGAGAGCATGTATTCGGTTTCGCCCCACTTGCGGCTCAGGATGGGCCTGCCAAAGCCCAGGGAAAATTTCAAGACCCGTACGCCAAAGGCCTTGGCGACAATGAAGTGGCCAAATTCATGGACAAAAATCAGAATGCCCAGAACAATGACAAAGGCGATCAATGCGGTAAAAAACGAACCAAAGATACTCATGCTGCGTGAAGAAAAAAGAACAGGGGAATGGCAGAGTTCAGGAGGACAAAACCGGCAAAAGCCGGGCCGCCTCCTGCCGCGCCCAGGCATCTGCAGTCAGGATGGCGCCCAGATTCAGCTCGCCCGGCCGTTCCCGCCAGCCTTCGAGCGTCTTCTTGACCAGGGTCACGATGCGGGAAAAGCAGAGCTTGCCGGCCAGAAAGGCGGCCACCGCCACTTCGTTGGCCGCATTGAGTACAGTCGGTGAAGCGCCGCCTGCCCTGAGCGCAGCGTAGGCCAGCGCCAGGGCCGGAAAGCGGATAGGGTCTGGCGCGAAAAAGTCCAGGGAGCGGGCTGCAGTCAAATCAAGCCTCGGCATCTCCAAAGGCAGGCGTTCAGGCCAGCTCAGGGCGCAGGCAATGGGCAGGCGCATGTCAGGAATGCCCAACTGGGCCAGCACCGCGCCGTCCTGGTACTCGACCAGAGAATGGACTATGGACTGCGGATGCACCAGGACTTCAATCTTTTCCGGCGGCACATCAAAGAGCCAGCGGGCCTCGATGACTTCAAGCCCCTTGTTCATCAAGGTCGCGGAATCAACCGAGATTTTTTTACCCATCGACCACCTGGGGTGTGCCAGTGCCGCTTCAGGCGTCACCCGCTCCAGATCGGCCATGGAAGTGGTGCGAAAGGGCCCGCCGGATGCGGTCAGCAGCAGACGCCGCAGGTCCTGACGGCGGCCGGCAGACAGGGCCTGAAAGATGGCGCTGTGCTCGGAATCTATGGGCAAAAGCCTGACGCCCGCCCGGGCCGCCGCGGTCATGACCAGACTGCCGGCCATGACCAGTGTCTCCTTGTTCGCCAGGCCCAGCTCCCGGCCCGCCTGGATGGCCGCCAGCGTGGGTTTCAGCCCGGCAGCGCCCACCACGGCATTCACGGTCATCTGGGCGCCGGCAAAGGCAGCCACCTCACAGAGGCCGTCCTCGCCCCACACAATCCGGACGCGGCAAGCGGGCGGCAGCAGCGCGGCCAGCGATTCGACCTGCGCCTCGTCTGCCACGCTCACCAGTTCCGGCCGGAATTCCCGAACCTGCCGGGCCAGCAGTTCAACGTTCCGGCCCGCGGCCAGCGCCCGCAGGCAAAAGCGCTCCGGAAACTGACGCACCACCGCACAGACGTTGCGGCCGATCGAACCGGTTGAGCCCAGCAGCGCCAGCGTCTTCACAGCAGGCCCTGCCAAAAGAGCAACGCGTAGAGCAGCGGCCCGGCCAGCAGCATGCTGTCGATACGATCCAGAACGCCGCCGTGTCCCGCCAAAAGCGTGCCGGAATCCTTGACCCCGCAGCAGCGCTTGATCATGGATTCGGCCAGATCACCCGTTATGCCGGCCAGCACCAGCAGTGCGGCTGCGGCCGCCAGGGCGGCAAAGCCCATGGGGCCGCGGAACAGGGCATGCACCAGCAAGGCCGCGGCCACGCCGCAGATCAGGCCGCCGATCACGCCGGCCAGCGTTTTTTTGGGGCTGATGCGGGGAAAGACCTTGCGTTTGCCAAAGCGGCGACCCGCATAGTAGGCGCCCGTATCCGAGCCGGCGGTAATCGCTGCCAGAAGAATCAGCCAGAGGCTGCGGTGGGGCGCGGCGTTCAGCAGCAGCAGGCAGGCGCTGCACAGGCCTATGTAGAGGACAGCCAGTGCGCCACTGCCCAGAAGCTCCATGAGCTCTTCCTCTCGCCCGTAGAGGTTCAGCCCCATGAGGAGCAGGCCGAAAAGCGCCGCGAGCAAGCCCAAAAGGACCATTTGCGGCTGGCCGCCAAAGGCCGCCAGGGCCGGCAAGGCGGCACAGGCCATGCAGCAAGCGCGAAGACTACCGCCCAGGGCGGGCGCTGCCATGCGGAAATATTCGTGCAGCCCCAGGCCGGTTGCGGCCAGCAGCACAATCCCCATGAGGGCGGCCGGGCCAAAGGACAACAGCAGCCAGGCCGCAGCCATGAGCAGACCGGGAAGGACTCTGTTCATGCCTCCGCGCCTCCTGCCGCCACCTGATCGCCGGTTTGTCCAAAGCGACGCTGCCTTGCACTGTAGGAACGGATGGCATCCATAAGCTGTTCGCGGCCGAAATCCGGCCATTTGATTTCAGTGAAGTAGAGCTCGGCATAGGAAAGCTGCCAGAGCAGGAAATTGGACAGGCGATGCTCGCCGCCGGTTCGAATCAGCAGATCGGGATCGGGCTGGGACGAGCTGTACAGCTCCCCGGCCAGCCGGGACTCGTCGATATCCTCCCAGTGCAGACGCCCCTCCTCGCAGGCCCGGGCAAGAGAACGGGCAGCGCACACCAGCTCCGGCCTGCTGCCGTAGTTCAGCGCCAGATTCAGCACCATGGCCCGGCAGGCGGCGGTTCTCTCCATGGTCTGCGCCAACACGCTGCGCACCTCCGGCGGCAGATGGCTGGCGTCGCCCAGGCATCTGAGCTGGATATCGTTTTGCAGCATCGTCTGCAATTCGGACTTGAGATAGCTCTGCAAAAGCGACATCAAACCGCTGACTTCCACCTTCGGCCGCTGCCAGTTTTCCGTGGAAAAGGCGTACAGGGTCAGGTAGCGCACGCCAAGACTGCGTGCGCTCTCCACCACTTCGCGGACAGATCGCACTCCGGCGCGGTGGCCAAAGAGGCGCAACTGCCCCCGCTCCCTGGCCCAGCGGCCGTTGCCATCCATGATAATGGCGATGTGGGCGGGAATTCTCAGCTCCCTGCTCTCCGTGGTCATGGACATCACAGGGCTGCGGGTCAAACCGACATAACTTCCTTTTCCTTGCTTGCAACCACCGTATCAATCGTCGCAATGCAGGCGTCGGTCGATTTCTGAATTTCATCCTGCAGGCGAGTCATCTCGTCTTCGGAAATTTCCTTGTCCTTTTTCAGCTTTTTCAGGGCATCGTTGGTGTCGCGCCGCACATTGCGCACGGCCACCTTGTAGCTTTCGCCAATCTTCTTCACCTGCTTGACCAGCTCGGCCCGACGTTCTCCGGTGAGCGGCGGAATGCTCAGGCGGACGACATGGCCGTCATTGGCCGGCGTCAGCCCCAGATCGGAGGCGAGAATGGCCTTTTCGATCATGGGCAGCATCTTGGGATCCCAGGGTTTGATGGCAATGGTGCTGCTTTCCGGCACGGTCAGGGTGCCCACCTGGGCCAGCGGCATCAGGGAGCCATAGGCATTGACCCTGACGCCATCCAAAAGCGCCAGCGAGGCGCGGCCGGTGCGGATCTTCATGAGCTCCCGCTTCAGGGCCTCTATGCTGGCATCCATCTTCTTTTTGACATCTTCGACAGCAATCATATTTCTCTCCTTTGCCGGTGCCGGGACAGCGCTTCAGCCCCCTATCAGCGTACCGATATCCTCACCGCGCACCGCTTTGATGATATTGCCCGGTTCCAGCATATTGAACACAAAGATGGGCAGCTTGTTCTCCCTGGCCAGCGAAATGCCGGCTGCATCCATGACCTGCAGGTTGTCCCGCAGAACGCTGGTGTAATCCAGCTCGCGGTAGCGGACCGCCCTGGGATTTTTTTCCGGGTCATCGCTGTACACGCCATCCACCCTGGTCGCCTTCATAACCACATCGGCCCGTATCTCGAGGGCACGCAAAACGGCGGCAGTGTCTGTGGTGAAATAGGGGTTGCCGGTGCCGGCCGCAAAGATCACGACGCGCTGCTGCCCCAGGTGCTCCACAGCCTTGACCCGCTCGTAGGGTTCACACACATTCATCATGGCAATGGCCGACATGACCTGGGCCGGCACGCCGATTTTCTGCAGACCATCCTGCATGGCCAGAGAGTTCATCACCGTGGCGAGCATGCCCATGCTGTCGGCAGCGCTCCTGTCCATGCCGCCTGCTGCGCCGGCCACACCGCGAAAGATGTTGCCAGCGCCAATCACCAGTGCCAACTGAATACCGGCTTCATGAATGGCCCGGATTTCCTGGGCAACGAAGTGCACCATCTTGATGTTGATGCCATACGCTGCAGCGCCCATCAGGGCCTCGCCGCTAATTTTCAAAAGTACGCGCCGGTATCTCATCAGCAGGCTCCATGGCGTAAAAAAAGGTGGCGCCAAACAGCGCCACCCTAGGAAATACAGATGCACTCCGCCGCAGAAGGCGAAGCAGTCCTGGATGTAAGGCAGGGGCTTGCACTCGCAGGCACATACAGGGCATCAAGCGATCTGGTAACGGGTAAAGCGGGTGATCGTCACCTTGGCGCCCAATTGTTTGCCCAGTTGTGCCAGCAGATCCTGTACGCTGAGCTTGTCGTCCTTCACGAAGCGCTGTTCCAGAAGACAAATCTCCGAGAGGTATTTTTCCATCTTGCCCATGACCATCTTCTCCGCAATCTGCTGCGGCTTGCCGGAATCAAGGGCCTGCTTGATGTAAATTTCCCGTTCCCGCTGGACAAGCTCCGAGGACAGTTCCTCCCGCTTCAGGGCCAGCGGATTGGTGGCGGCAATGTGCATGGCAATGTCCCGCACCGTGGTTCTGAACGCCTCAGTCCCGCTTGCCGCGGCGCTGTCGCAGGCCGCCTCGACCAACACGCCCAGCTTGCCGCCTGCGTGGATATAATCCACCACAATGCCGGCCCCTTCAAGCTGATAGCGGCTGAACTTGCGGACAGAGATGCTCTCGCCCATCTTCACGACCAGCTCGTTGAGCGCATCCTGCACGGTCAGGCGCTCGTTCTTCACAAAGTGCTGCCCCAACAGCTTCTCGGGAGCTGGAGCGGCCGCGGCGATATGCTCGGCGATCCCCGAGGCAAAAGCCCTGAAATCATCGGTCTTGGCAACAAAGTCGGTTTCACAGGCCACCTCCACCAGCGCGCCGGCCCTGCCATCGGCCTGAACGTAGGCGGCGATAGTCCCCTCCTTCGCTTCCTTGCCGGAACGCTTGGCCGCAACCGCAAGCCCCTTCTGCCGCAGCAGATCCACGGCCTTTTCCATATTGCCGTCGGTCTCGGTCAACGCCTTTTTGCAGTCCATCATGCCGGCGTTGGTCTTCTCGCGCAGCTCCTTGACCATCTGACTTGTAATTGTCACTGTCCTTACTCCCTTGCAAGCGGCCCCGGACGAGCGGTCCGCAGTCAATGTCTGTACCCTATTCGGCGGATTCCGCAGGCTCTTCCTGCTGGCCGGACATGGCGCCCTCCATCTCGTCCAGACCGGCGCTCGTTTCTTCGCCGCGGCGAGCCCTCCCCTCCAAAACAGCCTCTGTCATCAGAGAAGTGATGAGCCTGATGGCACGAATGGCGTCATCGTTGCCAGGAATCACAAAATCAATACCGTCCGGATCGCAGTTGGTGTCCGTGAGCGCCACAATGGGGATACCCAGTTTCCGGGCCTCGTCAACCGCAATGGCTTCCTTTTTGGGATCAATGATGAACAGGACATCCGGCAGGGCACGCATATTCTTGATGCCGCCAACGTTGCGGGTCAGTTTGACACGTTCCTTCTCCATCTGCAGGATTTCCTTTTTCGGGAAGCGGTTGATGGAACCGTCCTCCTGCATGGCCTCTATTTTCTTCAGGCGTTCAATCGAGTTGCGAATGGCCTGAAAGTTGGTCAACATGCCGCCCAGCCAGCGATGATTGACAAAATACATGCCGGCCCGTTCGGCCTCTTCCTTGATGATGCTCTGCGCCTGCTTCTTGGTCCCTACGAAGAGAACGCTTCCGCCCTCCGCGACACTGTCGGTCATGAACTGGTAAGCCTTGCGGAACATCTTCATGGTCAGATCGAGATTGACAATGTAAATGCCATTTCTCGGGCCATAGATGTAGGGTTTCATTTTGGGATTCCAGCGTCTGGTCTGGTGGCCGAAATGCAGTCCGGCCTCCAGCATCTGCCGCATAGTCACGTTTGCCATTATGTCTCCTTTATGGTTGTTCCTCCACCCACGGGGCCGACTCGGACGAGCACCAAAGGCTTCACGGGGTGTGCGTATTTGCGGGGACAAAACCCGCAGTAAAGTGCGGTATCCTACCAAAAGCGTGGCAGGCTTTCAAGAATTTCTCAAATTGGGGCGCGGATATCGAGCAGGCGCTCTGAAGTGGACAGGGCACAGAGAAAGGCCGGCATGCAATGCATACCGGCCTCATCAAAAATGCTGCCAAATTCACTGGGCTGCCGCTTCTTCGGTCTTGACCGGCTCGTCCCTGTAGTCCACAAGCTCAAGAATAGCCATGGGCGCCGCATCGCCCATGCGGGAGCCGGTACGAACAATGCGCGTATAACCACCGTTGCGCTCGGCATACTGGGTACTCAGGGTGCCGAAAAG
The DNA here is from genome assembly GCF_002952055.1 of Desulfobulbus oralis. Classification (NCBI taxonomy): domain Bacteria; kingdom Pseudomonadati; phylum Thermodesulfobacteriota; class Desulfobulbia; order Desulfobulbales; family Desulfobulbaceae; genus Desulfobulbus; species Desulfobulbus oralis. The sequence continues at coordinate 2,410,014 of NZ_CP021255.1, forward strand.
CTTGGCCAGGACATCCCGCGAATGAATATAGGCCAAAGCCTGCCGCTTGGCATGGAGGTCGCCACGCTTGCCAAGCGTAATCATCTGGTCCACGATCCGGCGCGCTTCCTTTGCCTTGGGAACGGTGGTCACGATCCGCTCATGCTCCAAAACTGAAGTCACCATATTGCGCAACATGGCGGTGCGATGTGCAGTAATGCGGCCAAGTTTGCGGCCTGCTTTTCTGTGCCTCATATCAAATGCCCTCTCTCAGTTGTGGCGCATAGCTCACTTGTGCGAATCGCCCTGGGATTCTTCCTCGCGTTCTTCTGGCGCCACCCAACCGGAATAGCAGGTCATGCCCAAGGTCAGATCGTGTTCCTGAAGCAGCGCTTTAATTTCATTCAAAGATTTTCGCCCAAAGTTTTTGGTTTTGAGCATCTCGGCGTCGGTTTTGTTGACCAACTGGCCGATGTACTGAATCTGCGCATTCTTAAGACAGTTGGCCGAGCGAACCGACAGCTCCAAATCCTCAACATTTTTATCAAGAAAAGCCGGATAGTTATTGCTGTCGAGCTCGCCATCGTTCCGGACAGGGGCCTTGGCAATTTCCTCGTCGAAATTGATAAAAATGGTCATTTGCTCCTTGAGAATTTTCGCCGCATACGCGAGCGCATTCCTGGGGCCGACGCTGCCATCCGTTTCAATTTCCAGGGTCAGCCGGTCATAATCTGTCTGCTGCCCCACACGAGCCTGCCCCACCGTGTATTGCATCCTCACTATCGGTGAAAAGGCCGCATCAAGGGGAATCACCCCGATAGGCTGATCTTCCCTCTTATTCAGCTCGGCAGTCACATACCCCTTGCCCCACTCCACCGTCAATTCGGCTTTCAGCGAAACATCCCCTGTGATCGTGCAGATATGCTGGTCAGGATTCATCACCTCGACCACTCCGGCGCCATTGATATCGGCTGCCGTCACCTCACAGGGGCCTTTTTTTTCAAGCCTTACCGTCCGCTGCTCCGGAGTGTGCAGCTTAACCCGAACCTGCTTCAAATTAAGGATGATATCCGACACATCCTCGTGCACGCCTTCAATTGTCGTAAACTCGTGCAAGGCATCGTTCAGACGCACGGCAGTAATAGCCGCGCCCCGAATGGAGGAAAGCATAATCCGGCGCAAAGAATTGCCAATGGTGGTCGCAAAACCACGCTCCAAGGGCTGGCAAACAAACTTGCCGTAACTTTTGGTCAGCGTTTCCTCATTCACCGCAAGTGTTTCCGGTGAAATCAAATCATGCCAATTTTTATAAAAGGGATCATTATCCCGCAATTCCTGTGCCATGCAATCCAGACCGTAAGTAAAGATTACTTCGAATACAACTCGACGATCAGCTGTTCCTGGATGGGCAGGGTGATCTCGTCGCGGTTGGGCAGCGCTTTTACGGTTCCTTTGAAGGCTTTGGCGTCCAACTCGAGCCAGGACGGAACGCCACGGCGAGCCGCCCCCTGGAGATTGTCAGCAACCAGTTCACTTTTTTGCTGCTTTTCCTTCAGGCTGACGATATCGCCCACTTTGACCTGATAAGAGGGGATGTTGACTTTATGCCCATTGATCGTCACCAGACTATGGCGCACCATCTGCCGCCCCTGTGTTCTGGAGCTGGCGAAACCAAGCCTGTAGACAACATTGTCAAGGCGGCGTTCCAGCATACTCAGCAGGGTAGCGCCGGTCACGCCCCGCACCCGCTCGGCTTCAGCGAAAAAACGACGGAACTGGGCCTCAAAAACTCCATACAGATGCTTGACCTTCTGCTTTTCCCTCAACTGCACTGCATAATCGGAAGGCTTGCGAAAACGATTCTGCCCGTGCTGCCCTGGCGCAAAGGACCTTCTTTCAAAGGCGCATTTGTCGGAATAGCAACGGTCTCCTTTCAAGAACAACTTGAGATTTTCTCGTCTGCAAATCCTGCAGGATGCCCCACTGTATCTAGCCAAATCTTACCTCCAGCAATCTCTCTGCACTTTATATGGCGCTACAAAAAGACCTGTTATCTTCTTTCAGACGCGACGCCGTTTAGGCGGTTTGCACCCATTATGCGGCAAGGGCGTGGTATCCAGTACTTTGGTGACATCCAGCTCCAGGGATGTCAGAGCGCGCAGGGCGGCTTCCCGGCCCGGCCCGGGCCCACTCACCCGCACCTCCACCTTTCTCAATCCGTGCTCTTTCGCCTTGGTGACAGCGTCGCTCAGCGCGCTTTGCGCCGCAAAAGGAGTCGATTTTCTGGAGCCCTTGAAGCCCAGAACGCCGGAACTCGACCATGCAAGCGTGTTGCCCTGGCGATCAGCAACGGTCACAAGTGTATTGTTGAAGGTGGAGTAAATAAAAATAACCCCTTCGGACACATTCTTCTTATCCTTGCGGCGCACCTTGACGGCGAGCCTGGACGGCTTGGCCATATAGAACCTCTTATTCAGCTGACAATGGGTACTTGTGCACGATCATTTCTTGTTCAGCGCCGCACCACGACGGGGACCTTTGCGGGTACGGGCATTGGTCTTGGTTCGCTGCCCTCGAACCGGCAGGCCACGACGATGACGGCGACCACGGTAGCAACCCAGGTCCATCAGGCGCTTGATGTCCATTGAGACATCGCGGCGCTTGTCGCCCTCGACCACGTATTCCGCTTCGATGATGGTACGAAGCCGGTTAACATCATCACTGCTCAGGTCATCGCTGTTCATCTGATAGGGCAGATCCGCCTTATCCAGAATCTTGCGTGCCGAAGCAAGACCGATGCCATAGATATAGGTAAGCGCCCGTTCCATGTGTTTGTTGCGCGGCAAATCCACGCCTGCTAAACGTGCCAAGGATTACTCCACTCTCTGAGAAATTCGGAATTAGACTGACCTCAACCCTGACGCTGCTTGTGCTTCTTATTCACGCAGCACACCATGACAACGCCTTTGCGCCTGAGAATCCTGCAGTCACTGCAAATTTTCTTTATAGATGACCGTACCTTCATTGTCTGACTCCATTATATCTACACGGTTATTGAGTTTTTTTGGCCTTTCCGGATTTATTGCGGAACGTGACCCGGCCACGACTGAGATCGTAGGGGGAGAGTTCGACCGTCACCCGATCACCAGGCAATATTTTGATATAGTGCATACGCATCTTGCCGGATATATGCGCCAAAACCCTGTGCCCATTATCCAGCTGGACCTGAAACATGGCGTTGGGCAAGGGCTCGACAATCGTACCTTCCACTTCAATGGCATCTTCTTTTGCCATACTGATCTACCCTCAAATTCCGCAAAAAGGAGCTTTATAATCGAAAACAGCCTTTTCTTCAATATCTTTTAGGACCCACTTGCCCCGCCCAGTTGGCTCAATATATAGGGGCCGTTTGCCGTTATGGCGACCGAGTGCTCAAAATGGGCGGAAGGCAGACGGTCCGCAGTCACAACCGTCCAGCCATTATCCAGAACTTTCACCTGGTGCGTGCCCATGTTGATCATGGGCTCGATGGCAATTACCATGCCTTCTTGCAGGCGCGGGGACGACTTGCTCCGGCTGTCCACGTAATTGGGGACTTCGGGCGCCTCATGCAGATGCGTCCCCACACCGTGGCCAACATACTGGCGCACGACCGAAAAGCCGGCTGCCTCTGCGTGCGTCTGCACGGCACTTGAAATATCGGAAACCCGGTTGCCGATCCTTGCCTGCTCTATACCCTTGTACAGGGCTTCTTCAGTCACGCGCATGAGCGCATCTTTACGCGCGCTCGTGTCCCCAACGGAAACGGTAATGGCGGCATCACCATAAAAACCCTGGAAAACGGCGCCAAAGTCCAGGGAAACAATATCCCCTGCCCTCAGGATGCGCTTGCGGGAGGGGATGCCATGCACGACCTCTTCATTGATGGATACGCACAGGCTGCAGGGAAAATCATAGTAGCCTTTGAATGCCGGAATGCCGCCATGATCACGGCAGTACTCTTCCGCCATCCGGTCAAGCTGCATTGTGCTGAGTCCTGGACGAATATTCCTTCTGAGCAGGTCCAGCACCCCGGCAACGATGAGGTCAGCCTGACGGATCAATGCAATTTCTTCAGCCGTTTTTAAGGTTATTGTGCCTGTCTCACTCACGAAATGACCTGCTTCTTTGTGTCAACGACGGCCCTGAATCCGCCCTGCCCGCATGAACCCGTCGTAGTTGCGCATAATCATATGGGATTCAATCTGCGCTATGGTGTCGATCGCGACCCCCACCACAATGAGCAGCGCCGTGCCGCCAAAATAGAAAGGCACATTCAAACTGTGAATCAGCAGGGTAGGCATGACGCATACCGCGCTCAGGTATATGGCGCCGATAACGGTTAGGCGCATAAGCGTTCTGTCCAGAAAATCGGCTGTTTTCTTGCCTGGGCGTATTCCGGGGATGAACCCACCGTTTTTCTTCAGATTCTCGGCCACATCATCAGGCTTGAAGGTAACAGCAGCGTAAAAAAAGCAGAAAAAAACAATCAGCGCGACGTACAGCACATAGTACCAAAGCGTACCTGGCGACAGCAGGGCAGAGGCCTTTTGCACCCAATCCACCTTGATAAAGGTGCCGATAGTGGCGGGGAACATCATCAAAGAGGAGGCAAAAATCGGGGGAATAACGCCGGACACGTTGATCTTCAGCGGTAAATGCGAGGATTGACCGCCGTAGACCTGCCTCCCTACGACCCGCTTGGCATACTGAATCGGAAGGCGGCGCTGGGAAGTTTCCATAAAAATGATAAAGGCGATCACTGCAACCATCATTGCCAGCAAAACCGGGGCCAGCATCAATGGCAGTTGCCCCGCCTTGACCAACTGCACCGAGTTGCCGAATGCTGCCGGCATGCGGGCGACAATACCCGAAAAGATTATCAGTGAAATGCCGTTGCCAATGCCCCGTTCGGTCATCTGCTCGCCCAGCCACATGATAAAGGCTGTGCCTGAAGTCAGGGTCAGCACCGTCATCAATCTGAAGTGGAGGCCCGGGTCGATAACAATCGGAACACCGTTTGAGCTGCTTTGCCCTTCAAGCCCTGCCGCAATGAAGAAGCCCTGCACCACAGACAAAAACACCGTCCCGTATCGGGTGTACTGCGTTATTTTGCGCCTTCCCGCCTCGCCTTCCTTGGACAGCGCCTCCAGCCGGGGCACAACCACGGTCAGCAACTGGATGATGATGGATGCCGAAATATACGGCATGATCCCCAGGGCAAAGATGGAGAAATTCTCCAGCCCGCCGCCGGAAAACATGTTGAACATGCCAAACAGCGTGCTCGAGTACTGCTGAAAAAAATCCGCAAGTGCCTCGCCGTTGATCCCCGGAGTGGGAATCTGCACGCCCATCCGGTAAACGCAGAGCATCAGCAGCGTGAAAAGAATACGCCTGCGAAGCTCCGGGATGCTGGCCATGCGCGCGAGTCCGCTCATTGCGCTTCCTCGACGACGGTCCCACCCGCTGCAGCAATCTGCTCCCTGGCCTTTGCACTGAGCCGGCTCAGTTTTACAGTCAGGCTTTTGTGCAGTTCTCCGTTGGCCAAAACCTTGACTGGCGTCTGAATATCCTTGATAAAGCCGGCATCAACCAGAGCCTGCTGATCGACCGTGGCCCCCTGCCCAAAACTGTCCAGCATTTCCAGAGAAATCAGGACCGCCTCGACCTTAAAGGCATTTTTGAAGCCGCGTTTAGGCAGACGGCGGTGCAGAGGCATCTGACCGCCCTCGAATCCTGGCTTCATGCTGTAACCAGTCCGTGCGCGCGCACCCTTATGACCACGGGAAGCCGTCTTGCCGCTCCCGCTCCCCGCGCCACGCCCCACCCTTTTGTTCGACTTGCGGGCGCCCTCCGAAGGAGTCAACGTATTCAAAGTCAGCATCACTTGTCCTCCACAATTCGCACTAAGTGCTGAACCTTGTCCAGCATGCCGCGCAGCTCGGGCGTGTCCTTTCTGGTAACGGTCATGTGCATGCGCAAAAGGCCCAGCCCTTTCAGCGTCGCCCGAACGGCCTTCGTGCTCCCGATGTAACTTTTAACCTGCGTGTATGTAATGGTGTCGTTCATGGTAGCCACATCAATTCATCATCGTGCCGGCTCAGGCCAGCACATCCTCGACACTGATATTCCGCAGTTGTGCCACCTGTTCCGCACTCCGCAACTGCCTGAGACCCGCCAAAGTTGCCTTGGCCAGGTTATGCGGATTATTGGAACCCAGGCACTTGGTCAGAATATTCTGCACTCCTGCCGCCTCAAGAACAGCTCGCACGGCGCCACCGGCGATAACGCCCGTACCGTCGGAAGCTGGCCGGAGCATCACGCTCCCGGACTTGAATTTTCCGATCGTATCATGGGGAATGGAAAACTCGGTCAAAGCAACCGTGCGCATATCCTTCTTGGCCTGCTCCACGCCCTTGCGGATGGCCTCAGGCACCTGATTGGCCTTGCCCAGGCCATAGCCAACACGCCCCTTGCCATCGCCGACCACCACGATCGCGCTGAAGCTGAAACGCCGACCGCCCTTAACTACCTTGGCAACCCGATTGATGTAAACGATCTTTTCAATCAGATCTTCCTGCACATTGTCCTTTGTTCGCCTAGACTCGGTCAAGTCACACCCCCGCTCTGCAAAGCATGATTTCCTCGCTCAAAACACTATAGCCTCAAAACTGCAAACCCGCCTCGTGCGCCCCTTCCGACAGGGAACGGATGCGCCCATGGTAGAGGTTGCCGCCACGATCAAAAACAACCCGTTCAATGCCTGCAGCCTTTGCCTTTTCAGCTACCTGACGACCGATTTCCCTCGCCTGCTCAGACTTGCCCTTGAAGGCAGAGGCATCAAACGACTTGCTGTCCGTGGAGCAGGCCAGCAGGGTGATACCCCGCTCATCATCGATAAGCTGCACGGATATATGCCGATTGCTCCGAAAAACGCTCATGCGCGGCCGCCCGCTGGTGCCGTGCACCTTGAGCCGGATACGCTGGGCACGCTTTTTCCGTGCAAGCACTTTGGGATTCGTTTTGGCCATAATATATCACCAAATCAAAAGTTACTTTTTGCCGCCAGTCTTACCGACCTTTCTGGCAACATACTCACCCGCATACCTGATCCCTTTTCCTTTATAGGGCTCAGGAGCGCGCACGGCTCTGATGCGGGCGGCGGTCAATCCAATCAAATCCTTGTCAATTCCCTGCAGGGTAATGGCATTATCCTTGCCAACAACACCGGTAATACCAGCCGGCAAGGCAAAGGCAACCGGATTGGAATAGCCAACGTTGAGGGTCAGGGTCGAACCGCTGACGCTGGCCCGGTAGCCAACCCCTTCAATGGTCAGCACCCTGGAAAAACCCTCGCTGACGCCTACGACCATATTGTAAATCAGGCTGCGGGTGAGGCCCCAGTAGGCCATTGTCTGCTTGTCCCCGCCAGTCGGCTTGCACACAACCTGACCGTTCTCAACCGAAACCTGCATTTCAGGGCGCAAATCCCGCTCCAGCGAGCCTTTCTGGCCGCTCACCTTGATATGTGCACCCTGCACTTCCACCTTGACCCCAGCTGGAATAGCAACGGGCAGCTTACCTATCCTGGACATTTTATCACCTTTCCTTATGCGTACCGCTGTTACCATACTTCACAGAGGAGCTCGCCGCCGACATTCGCCCGCCGCGCAGCCTTGTCTGTCATGACACCCTGGGAAGTGGACAGCACTGCAATACCAAGACCGCTCATCACTTTGGGGATCCTGGTACTTCCTGTATACTGTCGTCGCCCTGGTTTGCTGATCCGGCGAATTCCCGTAATGACCTGCTCGCTGTGGGGGCCATACTTCAACTGAATCTTCAACACGCCCTGTGGGCCCTCGTTGACCGTCTCAAAGCCCTCAATATACCCCTCTTCCTTGAGCACTCTGGCGACGCTGGCCTTCAGTGTGGAAAGCGGCATATCAACGGAGGGGAAATGGGCATTGCTGGCATTTCTGATACGGGTCAGCATATCTGCCAAAGGGTCATTCATCGACATGGAAATTATCCTCAAATTTCGTCTTGGTTCAGTCCTGAACAGTCTCTGGAAGCGGGGCTCACCAGCTTGACTTAATCACGCCTGTAACTTCTCCCTGAGAGGCCAGCTTCCGAAAGCACAGGCGGCACATGCCAAACTTGCGATAGTATGCGCGCGCGCGCCCGCATAGGGGACAGCGGTTATAGGCCCGCACTGCAAATTTCGGTTTGCGAGTTGCCTTGCACATCAACGATTTCTTTGCCACAGCACATTCTCCTTACAGGTTTCGGTTACGCACAAGGCCTACTTTTTGCGAAAAGGCATGCCAAAGGCATCCAGCAGGGCCCGGGCATGCCCATCCGTTTTGGCAGTGGTGACAATGGTCACATTGAGGCCGCGTATCTTCTCAATGGTATCGTAGTCAATCTCTGGGAAAATGATATGCTCTGCAATGCCCATGGAAAAGTTGCCACGCCCGTCAAAACCCCTTGGCGACACTCCCCGAAAATCACGCACCCGCGGCAGGGCGACGTTAATCAGTTTGGAGAGGAAATCATACATCCGGTCGCGTCGCAGGGTCACGCAGGCCCCTATCGGCATGCCCTGCCGCAGCTTGAAGGTGGCTATCGACTTTTTAGCCCGGGTCACCACTGCCTTCTGACCGGCAATGCGTGTCAACTCCCCTACTGCCTGCTCAACTACCTTTGGGTTTTGCACCGCTTCGCCGAGCCCCATGTTAAGAACGATCTTCTCAATTTTAGGGGTTTCCATGGCGTTCGCGATGCCCAAATTCTTCTGCAGCTCGCCTTTCAGCCGGGTATCATACAACTCTTTTAAGCTTCCCATGAAATTCAACCTCAACCCATTTATTTCTTGGGCGTCTCGATTGTCGCCTGGCACTTCTTGCAAATTCTGACCTTGCTCCCATTGTCAAGCGTCTTGTGCCCTGTCCGCACTGTGGCCGCGCATTCAGGACAAACCAGCATAACATTGGAGATATCAATACTGGCTTCACGCTCAACTATCTGCCCTGGCTGATTTGCGCTGCGGGATTTCTGGTGCCTCTTGATCATATTGATGTGCTCAACCACAACTCTGTGCCCGGCATCTTCAAAACGAAGCACTTTTCCCACCCGGCCCTTATCCTTGCCTGCAATAACCTCTACCTTATCGTTGACCTTCAGCTTGCTGGACACCTGGCGCATCACTTCACCTCTGCAATTTCCAAACATAATCAGCGCGCTTACAGGACTTCAGGCGCGAGCGAAATAATTTTCATAAAGCCAAGGCTGCGCAGCTCACGGGCGACCGGACCGAAAATACGGGTTCCAATGGGGTCACCACCAGTCGTCAGCAATACAGCCGCGTTCTCGTCAAATTTGACCAAGGTATCTTCGGGCCTGGAAAGCGGGGCCACCGTGCGAACCACAACGGCATTGAGTACATCGCCTTTCTTCACTTTCGCATGGGGAATGGCCTCTTTGACCGTCACGACAATAATATCCCCAATGCTGGCGTAGCGCTTCCGGGTGCCACCCAGTACCCGCACACACAATACCCGGCGGGCCCCGGAATTATCCGCCACGTTCAAAACAGTCTCTGTCTGGATCATGGTTTCACCAATCTCATCTCACTGTTGCACGATACCCATCTGTCAGGCGGCCCGCTCAAGCACAGACCGTACCAACCAGCGTTTTCTCTTCGAAAGCGGCCGGCACTCTTCAATAAGGACGCGATCGCCTACCTGACACTGATTGTTCGTATCATGCGCCATATACTTCGCACGTCTGCGCACGTACTTCCTGTAAAGTTTGTGGAGTACCCTGCGCTCGACCAAAATCACAACAGTCTTGTCCATACTGTTGCTCACTACCACGCCTCGGCGCGTCTTCTTCACATTTTCTGTACTCATTGCAAAACCTTTAAGAGGTAAGTGGCGGCGAATTACTGCTGATTGGCTTTTTGCGCCAGAAAGGTCTGAACACGGGCAATATCCTTCTTTATACGGGACAGTTGCGCCGGATTGTCCAGGCGACGAATACCATGTTGAAAACGCAGCTTAAAAAGCGACTCGCGTAACTCCCGATCCTTTATCTGCAGTTCTGCAACAGAAAGATCCTTTAAGTTCTGGCTCATATACCCTCACTCTTGCTCACTATTGCAGTTGGAAACGGCAACTTGTAACTTGCCAGGCGCAGAGCTTCAACCGCGAGTTCCTCCGGGACCCCCCGCAGCTCATACAGCATCTTACCCGGCTTGACCACTGCAACCCAATGATCAGGAACCCCCTTACCCTTGCCCATGCGGGTTTCAGCCGGTTTCTTGGTAATGGGTTTGTCCGGGAAGATGCGAATCCATAAAGCGCCGCCGCGACGGACTTTGCGGTTGATGGCAATACGGGCGGCTTCAATTTGCTGGGCGGTCAGCTTGCCGCACTCCATGGCCTTCAGACCGAAATCGCCAAAGCTGATTTCTTCGCCGCGCTGCGCCGCACCGCGCATCCGACCCTTGAACTGTTTTCTATGCTTAACCTTACGCGGGCTTAACATATGTCTATCCTCTCTGAATAAAACCCATCACTCGCAGCAACTCATGCAGCCACTGCCGACTGCGCTTCACGCTGGGGCGCTTCGTTTGCGTCAGCCAGTATCTCGCCTTTGAATATCCAGACCTTGACTCCAATAATGCCATAGGTGGTCCGGGCGACAGCCAGGCCATAATCGATGTCCGCACGCAGTGTGTGCAAAGGCACACGCCCCTCCTTAAACCATTCCGTCCTGGACATTTCCGCACCGCCCAGGCGACCGGAGCAGGACACTTTGATACCCTGGGCCCCAAAACGCAAGGCCGAGTTGATCGACTTCTTCATGGCCCGGCGAAAAGCTATGCGCTTCTCCAACTGCTGGGCGATGCTTTCCGCCACAAGCTGTGCATCGGCCTCGGGCCGGCGAACTTCCTGAATGTCAATGAGGAAGGGGCGCTTGAATTCCTGATCCAGTCCCTTCTTGAGGTTCTCTATCTCGGCGCCTTTCTTGCCTATGATCACGCCGGGGCGCGCTGCGAACAGCTTGATCTTGACCTTATCACCGGTGCGCTCAACCATGATCTGGGAGATGCCGGCATGATACAGCCGCTTCTTGAGATAGGCGCGCACCCTTTGATCTTCATTCAGATTCGCTGCATAGCCCTTATCAGCGTACCATACCGATTCCCATGACCGGGTAATGTTAAGCCGCAAACCGATGGGATTAACTTTCTGACCCAAGATGTCCTCCGTGCACTTCTGCTAAATTAGGAACCACTTCGTCCTTGCCGTTATTTCTCGTCAACAACCACCGTTATATGGCTTGAACGCTTCAGAATACGATTGGCCCGGCCCTGCGCGCGCGGACTGAAGCGCTTCAGCATAGGCCCGCCGTCAATCAGTATCTGCTTGACATACAGCGTATCCACATCGACTGTATCAACCTGATCGGCATTGGCAATAGCCGAGGCCAGCACCTTACGAATAATGCCAGCACCCTTTTTAGGCATAAAACGCAGGGTGGTCAAAGCATCTTCCACACCCATGCCGCGAACAACATCGGCCACCAGACGAGCTTTTTGCGGAGAAAGGCGAATGTATTTCGCAACGGCCTTAATTTCCATAATCTACCTCCTCGTATCCCCTGCAGCTCTATTTCGCCTTTTTATCGGAGGCATGACCGTAAAATGTCCTGGTCGGTGAGAACTCGCCCAGCTTGTGGCCCACCATATTTTCCGTGACATAGACAGGGATGAACTTGTTACCGTTATGCACCGCAAAAGTCAACCCGACCATTTCAGGAACAATATCGGAGCGGCGCGACCAGGTTTTTATCACCTTGCGCGAACCACTTTCCTGTGCCGCTTCAACCTTGCTCAACAGGTGATCATCCACAAATGGGCCCTTTTTGATGGAACGTGCCATAATTTCTCTCTCCGCTCCTAATTCCGTTTCTTGACGATATCTCGATCAGCAGTCCTGCGGGTTTTGGTCTTAAAGCCCTTGCTCGGCGTGCCCCAGGGCGAGCAGGGATGCCGGCCGCCGGAACTCTTGCCTTCACCGCCGCCCATTGGATGATCCACCGGGTTCATGGCCACGCCCCGCACCGAAGGCCGGATGCCATGCCAGCGTGCACGCCCGGCCTTGCCCATCTTCTGGCTCCCATACTCAGTATTCCCCACCTGGCCGATACAGGCACGACAGTCCTTGCTAAAACGGCGCACCTCACCGGAAGGCAACTTGACCAGGACATGATTGCCATCCTTGGCCATCAACTGGGCGGCAGATCCTGCAGAGCGCACCATCTGCGCGCCCTTGCCGATTTTCATTTCAATATTGTGAATAACGGTTCCCAGAGGGATATTGAACATCGGCAGGCAATTGCCAAGTTTGATATCGGCTTCAGGCCCTGACACGACCGTATCGCCAACTGCAAGGCCGTTGGGAGCGAGAATATACGTCTTCTCTCCATCCGCGTAGTTGAGCAGTGCCAGATTGGCGGAGCGGTTTGGATCATACTCTATGGCCACAACCCGGGCAGGAATACCATTCTTATCGCGCTTCCAGTCGACAATTCTATATTTACGCTTATGTCCGCCGCCATTGTGGCGTGCCGTTACCCGGCCATAGTTATTACGGCCTCCGGTTTTCTGCAGCGGCGCCAGCAGACTTTTTTCAGGATCTTTGCGTGTAAGCACATCCTGTGCCAACGAAACGTAGTGCCGCTTGCCCGGTGAAGTCGGTTTATGGATTTTGATAGCCATTGTCTTTTCTGCCTTCTACGCTGAATACCTGAGAAAAGTGAGTTACAGATTTTCCAGAAAGTTGATTTTTCCTTCTGCAAGTGTAACGTACGCTTTCTTCCAGTCACTCGTTTTGCCAATCGAGCGGATGCCCACTCGTTTCTTTTTACCTCTCACATGGGCTGTGGCAACCTTTGCAACTTTGACCTTGAAAAGCTTTTCCACTGCTGCCTTGATCTGAATCTTGTTGGCAGTGCCAGCCACAGTGAAGACAACCGTATTCTGGGTTTCCTGTAACTTGTTACCCTTCTCGGTCAGGCGAGACTTTTTAATGACATCATACAAGGTATTCATACGGTCAGTCTCCGTTCGATCCCGTCAAGGCTGGCCTGCAGCAACATGAGTTTGTCGTACTTCAAAATATCGTAGACATTCAAGCCAGCAACTGGCAGCACCTTGACGCCAATCACATTTCGAGATGAAAGATCAAGATTTTTTTCCATTGCCTCGACAACAATGAGGCAGTTATCTGCAGCCAGTCTTTTCATGGTTGCAACGAAGTCCTTCGTTTTCACCGCTGGCATCTCGAACTTGTCCAGTACGAGCAGCTTCCCCTCCTGATTGCGGGCGCTCATTGCCATCCGCAGTGCCAGTTTTCTGACCTTTTTCGGCAGGCTATAGGCATAGTCGCGGGGCTTGGGGCCAAAAACGGTGCCACCACCGCGCCACAGAGGAGACGTACGACTCCCGGACCGCGCACGACCGGTCCCCTTCTGGCGCCAGGGCTTGACACCGCCGCCACTGATTTCACCCTTGCACCTGGTGCTGGCATTGCCGCTGCGCCGGGCCGCACGCTGCATGCACACGACCTCGTGCAGGATGCCTGGGTTCACCTCAATATTGAACAGTGCGTCGTTGAGATCAACTTCCCCAACCTTCTCGGCGCGTGTATTCAGTACATTGCAAACAGCCATCTCAATCTCCTTGCACGACAAACTTAAGCAGCGATGCTGTAGATATTCAGGAGACCGTTTTTGGCACCTGGCACCGCACCATGCACCAATAAAAAGTGTCCCTCGCGAATATCGACAATCTTCAGGTTTTTCTGCGTCACCCGCTCGTTGCCCATCCGGCCCGGCAACCGCAGTCCCTTCAAAACACGGGACGGCCAGGCACTACTGCCAATGGAGCCGGGAGCACGATGGAAGTTCGAACCGTGCGTATCACGCCCCCCCTTGAAACCATGACGTCTGACCACCCCCTGAAAGCCCCGGCCCTTGCTGACGCCGCTAATATTGACCTTATCACCTATTTTAAACAGCGTGGATACGGCCAATTCCTGCCCCACTGCAAGCTCGTTATCCGGCTGTACACGAAATTCACGAACATGATAAAATCCGTGCTCTAATCCGGCCCGCTTGCAGTGGCCAGCCTCAGCCCTGGTGATACGCGACTGCCTGCGCGGCAGGAAGCCCAGCTGAACCGCGTCATATCCTTCCTTTTCAGCGGTTTTTCGCTGCAATACCACACATGGGCCTGCCTCTATGACTGTCACGGGAATGGCATGGCCATTTTCGTCGTACACCCGGGTCATGCCTATTTTTCTCCCCAGAATACCAGCTGTCTTTGGCATCGCTTTCTACCTGAATCTTTCGTTTGATTGTCGTGCTCTTGCCCGGTCAGGCGTAAGCTCAAGGCAATTTGATCTCCACATCCACACCGGCGGACAGCTCCAGCTTCATCAGGGAATCAATCGTCTGCTGTGTTGGTTCCAGAATATCCAGCAGCCGGCGATGCGTCCGCATTTCAAACTGTTCACGGGACTTCTTATCCACATGGGGGGATCGGAGTACTGTATACTTGTTGACACTGGTCGGCAGGGGTATCGGCCCCACAACAGTGGCTCCGGTTCTCCGCGCCGTCTCAACAATCTCCCTCGTCGAAAGGTCCAGAAGTTTGTGGTCATAGCCTTTCAGGCGGATCCGGATTTTGTCTGCAGGAATCATGAATAACGCCTCACTCGAGAATTTTGCTGACGACGCCGGCGCCTACCGTGTGACCGCCTTCACGTATGGCAAAGCGAAGGCCTTCCTCCATGGCGATCGGCGTGATCAACTCCGCGGTAATATGCACATTGTCCCCAGGCATAACCATCTCAACACCTTCCTCCAGCGTACATACCCCAGTCACATCCGTTGTCCGGAAGTAAAACTGCGGACGGTACCCGTTGAAGAAGGGCGTATGACGGCCGCCTTCCTCCTTCGTCAGAATATAGGCCTCAGCCTGGAACTTCTTGTGCGGCTTGATCGAGCCCGGCTTCGCCAGTACCTGACCACGAACCACTTCCTCCCGCTTCAGACCGCGCAGCAACGCGCCAATGTTATCCCCAGCACGCCCCTCGTCCAGCAGCTTGCGGAACATCTCGACACCGGTGCAGGTCGTCTTCACCGTCTCCCGGACGCCCACAATCTCGACTTCATCACCAACCTTGATGATCCCGCGCTCAACGCGTCCCGTCGCCACCGTGCCACGGCCGGAAATCGAAAACACATCTTCCACAGGCATCAAAAACGGCTTGTCTATCGGGCGCTCCGGCTGGGGTATGTAGCTGTCAACCGCATCCATCAGCTCCAAAATCCCCTTGATCGCCTCAGGATCCTCAGGGTTGTTCAATGCGTTCAGCGCAGAGCCCTTCAGAATCGGAATCTCGTCCCCAGGAAAATCATACTTGCTCAAAAGTTCCCTGAGCTCCATCTCAACCAGCTCGATCAGCTCCGGGTCATCCACCATGTCGCACTTGTTCAAAAAGACGACAATCGCTGGCACTCCAACCTGACGCGCCAGAAGAATATGCTCCCGCGTCTGCGGCATCGGCCCGTCCGTCGCCGCAACCACCAGGATGGCCCCGTCCATCTGGGCCGCTCCCGTGATCATGTTCTTGATGTAGTCCGCATGCCCAGGGCAGTCAACATGGGCATAGTGCCGCTTGTCCGTCTCGTACTCAACGTGGGAGGTGGAAATCGTAATCCCCCGCTCCTTCTCCTCAGGCGCCTTGTCAATCGAGCTGTAGTCGATAAACTTCGCCAGACCTTTCTTCGCCAAAACCTGCGTAATGGCCGCCGTCAAGGTCGTCTTCCCATGATCAATGTGACCAATGGTTCCCACATTGACATGCGGCTTCGTCCGCTCGTATTTTTCCTTAGCCATTCTGAATACCTCTTTCAGAAAATCTTCTTTCCACCCATCAGACCACGCCCCGGATCTTTTGAATTATCGCTTCTGCTCGCCTTGCGGGGACTTCGGCGAACTCGCTGAATTGCATGCTGAAGGTCGCCCGGCCCTGGGTACTGGACCTGAGTTCCGTCGAGTAGCCGAACATCTCGGCCAGAGGGACCTTGGCATCAACGACCTGTACGCCTTTGCCGGCGTCAAGACTGAGGATCTGAGCTCCCTTCCGATTCAGATCATTGATCACATCCCCCAGATATTCATCCGGAGTTATAATCTCAAGCCGCATTATCGGCTCCAGCAACACCGCAGCAGCCTCGGCAGCAGCCCGGCTGCACGCCACCGTGGCAGCAATGCCAAAAGCCATCTCCGTGGACTTTTCCTCGTCGTAGGAACCGCCCACCAACAGGGCCTTCACATCAATCAGGGGATAACCAACCAGGGGGCCGGACTCCAGGCTGTCCAGAACAGCTTTCCGTATAGCCTCAAGGTAGAGTGCGGGAATTTCCCCCTCGTCAACCAAAATCTCAAAGCTGTTACCCTGACCTTTCTCGCCTGGAACCAGCTCGATTTTTACGTGCCCGTACTGCTCTTTGCCCCCGAGCGGAGTCTCGAACCGCTCTTCAGCCTGTGCCGGGCGCGTTATGGATTCCCGGTAGGAAACCTGCGGCTCGCCCACATTCGCCTCGACCTTGAACTCGCGGGCCAGCCGGTCCACAACAACTTCAAGATGCAGCTCACCCATCCCTGAAATGATCGTCTGACCGGTATCCTCACTGACCGAAACACGAAAACCGGGATCTTCCCTGGCAATTTCGGCCAGACTTTTTTTCAGACGTTCTTCATCCGCCTTGGTTTTGGCTTCTATGGCGATACCAATCACGGGCTCGGGAAAGGCGATATTTTCCAGGACAATACTGTCGTCCGCCTCACAGAGCGTGTCCCCTGTCCGAGTAAATTTCAGCCCAACCACGGCCCCGATCTCACCAGCCCCGAGCTGCCGCACCTCCTCGCGTTTGTTGGCATGCAGCTTCAACAGCTTGGACAGCTTCTCCGTCTTTTTCTGGCGCGGATTGAAGAACTTCTGTCCAAGTCCCAGCACGCCGGAGTAAACGCGAACAAAGGCCAGACTGCCGACAAAGGCATCACTTTGCAGCTTAAACACCAGGGCACTCAGTTTTTCTTTCGGATCAGCCCTGCGCAGCACTCTTTGCCCCTGAGGCCCCATCCCCTCCACTGGTGGAATATCCAGGGGGGAAGGCAAATAACGAACGACCGCATCAAGCAGGGGCTGAATCCCCTTGTTCTTGAAGGCGGATCCGCACAGCACAGGGACAAGTTTCAACGCCAGAGTAGCCTTTCTCAAGGCTGCATGAATCTCATCAGGACTGATTTCCTGATCGCTGAGATATTTCTCCATGAGCTTCTCATCAAAGTCGGCCAACTTTTCGAGAAGCTGCATTCTGGCGGCCGATGATGCATCCCGATAGGCATCGGGGATAGGTTCTTCCAGCACTGTCTGCCCCAAGGACTCTTCCGTGAAGCGCAGAAGGCGCTGTGCAGGCAGATCAATTACCCCAAAAAAGACGTCCTCGCTGCCAGCGGGCAGCGTAATCGCAACCGGCGACGCCCCCAGCCGGCGCTCCATTTCGGCGATACATCCTGTAAAGGATGCACCCACCCGGTCCATCTTGTTTACAAAGGCGATGCGGGGCACATGATACTTGTCCGCCTGGCGCCATACCGTCTCGGACTGCGGCTCGACGCCACCGACAGCACAGAACACGGCGACAGCACCATCCAGAACCCGCAGACACCGCTCGACTTCGACAGTGAAGTCTACATGCCCGGGCGTGTCTATAATATTGATCTGATGATCCGCCCAAAAGCATGTCGTTGCAGCAGAGGTAATGGTAATCCCCCTCTCCTGCTCCTGTTCCATCCAGTCCATGACCGCCGTTCCGTCATGAACTTCTCCCAACTTGTGTGAACGCCCGGTATAAAAGAGAATACGCTCAGTGCTTGTCGTTTTTCCGGCATCGATATGGGCCATGATGCCGATGTTGCGAATTTTCCCGAGCGATTCCATCTATGTCACACTTTCTCGCCGTCTGCCGACTCATAATACGCAAACCGCCTTGGATAAACGAAGAGCGAAGCTCTATACTCAGGCCTGTTCCCGACGTCAAGAAGCGTGTACTGCGTCCTGCTACCATCGGTAATGGGCGAAGGCCTTGTTGGCTTCGGCCATTTTGTGGGTATCGTCCTTCTTTTTGACGGCCTGCCCACGATTGTTATAGGCGTCCAAAAGCTCTGCCGCCAGCTTGTCGGACATGGACTCACCGGAGCGCCCCTTGGAGTAGTTGATAATCCAGCGTATGGCCAAGGCATTACGCCGTTCGGGCCGCACTTCAATCGGCACCTGATAGGTAGCGCCACCCACACGACGGCTCTTCACCTCGACCTTGGGCCGCACGTTTTCCATGGCCTCCTCAAAGACCGCAAGCGGCTCCTGGTCGGCCACCTTGCTCTTGATGATGTCCATGGCGTCGTAGAACAGCCGGCGCGCCACCGTCTTCTTGCCCTCGCACATCAGACTGTTGGTAAACTTGGAAACAAGCACCGAATTAAAACGTGGGTCCGGAGCAACGGAGCGCCTGTCCAGTACCTTCTTTCTTGGCATGATCCTACCTTCTACCGGAAAATTTTATTTTGGCCGCTTTGCGCCGTACTTGGAGCGACCCTGATGGCGATTGCTGACGCCCAAGCTGTCCAGCGTACCCCGAACGATGTGATAGCGGACACCGGGCAGGTCTTTGACGCGCCCCCCGCGGATCAGCACGACCGAGTGCTCCTGCAGGTTGTGTCCGATGCCAGGAATATAGGAGGTAACCTCAATGCCGTTGGTCAGGCGCACGCGGGCAACCTTACGCAAGGCGGAGTTCGGCTTCTTGGGCGTCGTGGTATAGACGCGCACACAGACCCCGCGCTTCTGCGGGCAGTTTTGCAGTGCCGGAGAGCCGGAACGTCGGCTGAGCTGCTTTCTCCGGTTACGGACAAGCTGATTGATGGTTGGCATGCGGCAACTCCTTCTCACTCAAGAGCCTTACCTGCTCTCAAATAATCGCAAATGAAAAATTACGTTAAAAACGTAAGCCGGTATTTATAAAGTATAGCGACGGGAAATGCAAGCGCTTTTTCACTCATCACCTTGGTTGACACGGTAGCGCCGCAGACCGGTGCCAGCCGAAATCAGCCGACCCATAATTACGTTTTCCTTCAGGCCGGACAGATCATCCACCCGGCCGGCCATGGCGGCGTTGGTCAGCACCTTGGTCGTCTCCTGGAAGGAGGCGGCGGCAATAAAGGAATCCGTGGACAGGGAGGCCTTGGTCACACCCAAAAGCAGGGGCTCGGCTGCAGCCGCCTGCAGGCCCTCCCTGGCGAGCCGCTCGTTCTCCTCCCGGAATTTCCATTGCTCCACCTGCTGGTCCAGCATGAAGGACGAATCGCCCACATGGGTGATGCGCACCCGCCTCAGCATTTGCCGCACGATGGTCTCAATGTGTTTGTCATTAATCTTGACGCCCTGGAGTCGATACACCTCCTGAATCTCGTTGACCAGGAAGCGGGCCACCTCTTCCCGGCCCTTGACGCGCAGAATGTCATTGGGCAGCGGGGAACCGTCCATGAGCGGATCACCGGCCTCAACGTGGTCGTTTTCATGCACCGTGATCGGCTTGGATTTCGGAATCAGGTATTCCTTGGCTTCGCCGACTTCCGGCACCACAATGACCCGCCGCTTGCCTTTCAGTTCCTTGCCAAAGGTGACGCGGCCGTCGATTTCGCTGATAATGGCCTGCTCCTTGGGCTTGCGCACCTCGAAAAGCTCTGCGACCCTGGGCAGACCACCGGTGATATCCTTGGATTTGGTGGTTTCGCGGGGAATCTTGGCCAGCACGTGGCCGGCGCTGATCGTCTCGCCCTCGTTCACCGTGATGATGGCGCCTGCGGGCAATGGATAACGGGCAAAGAGCTGACCGTCCGGCAGCTTCATGGTCCTGCCCGCCTCGTTTTTGATGCTGATGCGCGGATTGACCTGTTTGGAGAAGCCACTTGTCATGATGACCTTGCTGGTAATGCCCGTGACCGGGTCAATGCGCTCCTGCATGGTCTCGCCCTCGACCACATCGCCGTATTTGACGGTGCCGCCCACCTCGGCCACGATCGGCAAGGAAAAGGCGTCCCAGAAAGCAATGACCGTGCCTGGCTCGACCTTCGCGCCCTCCTTTTCCACCACGGTGGCGCCGTAGGGCACCGGGAAGCGCTCCCGGTCGGCCCCCTGCTCGTCGCGGATGAGGATTTCGGAGCTGCGGCTCATAACGATGTTGTGGCCCTCGGCATTCTGCACGGAGTGCAGGTTCCTGTAGCAGACCTCGCCGCCGCGTTGGGTGCGGATTTCGGCCTGCTCAATGGAACCCTTGGCCGCGCCACCGATGTGGAAGGTCCGCATGGTGAGCTGGGTACCCGGCTCGCCAATGGACTGGGCGGCAATGATGCCCACGGCCTCGCCGATGTTGACCATGTGGCCGCGCCCCAGGTCACGGCCGTAGCACATGGCGCAGATGCCGCGCCTGGACTCGCAGGTCAGCACCGAACGGATCATCACCCGGTCGATGCCCGCAGCCTCGATTTGCTCGACCTTGTCCTCCGTGATTTCCTCGTCCGCATGCACAATGACCTCGCCGCTGTGCGGATCCACCACGTCATCCAGTGCCACCCGGCCCAGAATGCGCTCGCCGATGCGGGTGATGATTTCACCGCCTTCGATCAGGGGCTCGGCCAGCGTCCCCTGCATGGTGCCGCAATCATGCTCGACAATCGTCGAGTCCTGGGCCACGTCCACCAGGCGTCGGGTCAGGTAGCCGGAGTTGGCGGTCTTCAAAGCCGTATCCGACAGGCCTTTGCGGGCGCCATGGGTGGAGATGAAGTACTCCAGAACGCTCAGACCCTCGCGGAAATTGGCCTTGATGGGTGTCTCGATGATCTTGCCATCCGGCCTGGCCATGAGGCCGCGCATGCCGGCCAATTGACGGATCTGGTCCCGGGAACCGCGGGCGCCCGAGTCAGCCATGATATAGACCGGGTTGAAGCTCTTGATTTCCTGGAGTTTGCCGTCCCTGCCCTTGATGTAGTCCACTGACATTTCCTGCATCATCTCTTCGATGATCTTGTCAGTCGCCTTGGTCCAGATATCAACCAGCTTGTTGTACTTTTCGCCGTCCGTAATCTGACCGCTCGCGTACTGCTGTTCGACCTCCGCAGCCTCCTGCTCGGAGGCTGCGACCAGATCCTCCTTGCTCACAGGAATCTTCATGTCATTGATGGAGATGGAGATGCCTGCCAGGGTGGAGTTCTCATAGCCCAGATCCTTGATCCGGTCGGCCAGAAGCACCGTTTCCTTGGTGCCGGCGTGGCGATAGGTATAATCGATCAGGAAGGCCAGTTCCTTTTTGGACATCTCCTTGTTGACCAGGGAAAAAGGTACGGCGTCGGGCAGGATTTCACCCACCAGGGTGCGGCCAATGGTGGTATCCACCAGGGCCGCTGCCTCCTCGTCGTTCCTCTTGTCCTTCTTCATGCGCACCTTGACTCTGGCCTGCATGTGGGCTACGCCCTGGTCAAAGGCGATACGCGCCTCGGCCGGCGAGCCGAAAACCAGGCCCTCGCCCGGCGCGCCCGGCCGTTCCCGGGTCATATAGTAGAGGCCCAGGACAATATCCTGGCTCGGAATGATGATGGGCCCGCCGTGGGCCGGCGAGAGGATATTGTTCGTGGACATCATCAGGACCCGGGCCTCGACCTGCGCCTCCACCGAAAGCGGCACGTGCACGGCCATCTGGTCACCGTCAAAGTCGGCGTTGAACGCCGTGCAGACCAAGGGGTGCAACTGGATGGCCTTGCCTTCGATCAACAGCACCTCGAAGGCCTGCATGCCCAGACGGTGCAGGGTTGGAGCACGGTTCAGGATGACCGGGTACTCCTGCACGATCTCCTCAAGGGCGTCCCACACCTCTTTTACCCCCTTTTCCACCATCTTGCGGGCACTCTTGATGGTGCTCACGTGGCCCTGCTGCTCAAGCCGGCTGTAAATGAAGGGCTTGAACAACTCCAGGGCCATCTTCTTGGGCAGACCGCACTGGTGCAGCCGCAGATGAGGCCCGACCACGATGACCGAACGGCCGGAATAGTCCACCCGCTTGCCCAGCAGATTCTGGCGAAAGCGACCCTGCTTGCCTTTCAGCATATCGGAAAGCGACTTCAGGGGCCGCTTGCCCGGGCCGGTGATGGTACGGCCACGGCGACCATTGTCGAAAAGGACATCCACCGCTTCCTGCAGCATGCGCTTTTCGTTACGGATAATGATATCCGGCGCGTCCAGTTCCAGAAGCCGCTTCAGGCGGTTGTTGCGGTTGATAACCCGGCGGTAGAGATCGTTCAGGTCCGAAGTGGCGAAACGCCCGCCTTCCAGGGGCACCAGAGGCCGCAAATCCGGGGGCAGCACCGGAATGACGGTCAGAATCATCCACTCGGGCCGGTTCCCGGAATCGCGAAAGGCCTCCACCACGTTCAGCCGCTTGCCCAGCTTGGCCCGCCTGGTGGCAGAGCCGGTCTCCCGCATTTCCTGCCTGAGCGTCTCCGAAAGCGCGTCCAGATCCAGAGCAGCCAGCATCTCGCGGATAGCCTCGGCGCCAATGCCGACCCGGAACCTGTCGGGATAATCCTCCATGGCCTTCCGGTACTGGTCTTCGCTCAGAATGCTGCCCACCGGCAGATGCTCTTCGCTGGACTCGACCACCGCATAGGACTCGAAGTAAAGAATACGTTCCAGTTCCTTCAGAGTCATGTCCAGAATAGAGCCGATCTTGGAGGGCAGGCTCTTCAGAAACCAGATGTGGGCGACCGGCGCTGCCAGGGCGATGTGCCCCAGGCGCTCACGCCGGACCTTGGACTGAATGACCTCGACACCGCACTTTTCACAGACCACGCCACGGTGCTTCATGCGCTTGTACTTGCCGCAGTTACACTCGTAGTCCTTGACCGGCCCGAAGATTTTGGCGCAGAACAGGCCATCGCGTTCGGGCTTGAAGGTACGGTAATTGATGGTCTCCGGCTTCTTGACTTCGCCATGAGACCATTCCAGTATCTTTTCCGGCGAGGCCAGAGAGATTTTGACCCTGTTGAAACTGACCGGTTCCTTGGGTTTCGCAAAAAAGCTGAATACGTCTTCCACGGTTGGCACCTCTATCTTGTGAACACCAATGGTTTTGCCGACCTGACAGCGGAACGCCGCTATTCCAGGAGCTCGATGTCCAGGCACAGGCCCTTCAGCTCCTTCACCAGGACGTGGAAGGACTCGGGCAGGCCGGTTTCCAGGAAGTTGTTGCCATTGATGATTTTTTCATACATGGTGGTACGTCCATCGACATCATCGGATTTGACCGTGAGAAACTCCTTCAGGGTGTAGGCTGCGCCATAAGCTTCCATGGCCCAGACCTCCATTTCCCCCAGCCGCTGGCCGCCGAACTGAGCCTTGCCGCCCAGCGGCTGCTGGGTCACCAACGAATAGGGACCGGTGGAGCGTGCATGAATCTTGTTGGCCACCAGGTGGTGCAGCTTGAGCATGTACATGGTGCCCACGGTAACCTGATTGGCAAAAGGCTCGCCTGTGAGGCCGTCGTAGAGCGTCGCCTGGCCGACCTCGTCCACTCCGGCCTCGACCAAGAGCTTGCGGATCTCCACCTCGGAGGCCCCGTCGAAAACCGGGGTGGCCACGTGGATGCCCCTGCCGTACTTGCGCAGCTTGTCCAGAAGCGCATCGTCGTCCAGACCCGCAGTCAGCCGTTCGTACTCTTCCCTGCTGTAGATCTTCTGCAATTTGGCCCTGGCCTCAGCCAGCTCCCGTTCCCTGGCCAATCGCTCAATCTGCTCGCCCAGTTTCTTGGCAGCATAGCCCAGATGACATTCCAGCACCTGTCCCACGTTCATGCGCGAGGGCACGCCCAGTGGGTTCAGCACCATGTCCACTGTGGTGCCGTCCGCAAAGAAAGGCATGTCCTCTTCGGGCAGGAGCCGGGAGACAACGCCCTTGTTGCCATGGCGGCCGGCCATCTTGTCGCCCACAGAGAGCTTGCGTTTGGTAGCCACATAGATCTTCACCATTTTGACCACGCCCGGCGGCAGATCGTCCCCCTTTTCCAGGCGCTCGGCAATACCCTCGTAGCGCTTGCGCACCAGATTTGCCTGATTGGCGTGCCGGGTAAAAATGGCGTTGATTTCTTCTTCGTACTTGCCCTTTTCCGCAAAATCGAGGGTTCCCAGCGCGCCGAAGGGCACCTGATTGATCACCTTGCCTGTCAGTTGCTTGCCCAGCTTCAGAATGACCTCGCCTTTGGCGTCCCTGATATCACTCTTGACAGTACGGCCGTTCAAAAGAGCGGCCAGAGCATGGCGCACACCCTTTTGCAGGCAGTTCAGCTCAGCCTCCATATCGCGGTTGATGCTCTCGAGCTCCAGCTCCTCTATCATCAGTGCGCGCTCATCCTTGTCCACACCCTTGCGGGAAAAGACCTTGGCATCGATCACCACGCCTTCCACGCCAGGCGGCACCCGCAGGGAGGTATCCTTGACATCACCTGCCTTTTCGCCGAAGATCGCGCGCAGGAGCTTTTCCTCCGGCGACAGCATGGTCTCGCCTTTTGGGGTGACCTTGCCCACCAGCATGTCCCCGGCCTTCACCTCGGCGCCGATGCGGACAATGCCCGACTCATCCAGGTCGCGCAGGCCGTCCTCGCCGATATTGGGAATATCCCGGGTGATTTCCTCCTTCCCCAGCTTGGTGTCCCGGGCCATGGTTTCGAAGATCTCGATGTGCACCGAGGTGAAGGTGTCCTCCTTCAGCAGGCGCTCGTTCACCAGAATGGAGTCCTCAAAATTGTAACCTCGCCATGGCATGAAGGCGATAGTAACGTTTTTGCCCAGGGCCAGTTCGCCAACCTCGGTGGAAGGACCGTCCGCCAGCACCTGCCCCTTGACCACCCGCTCGCCGGGCAGCACTACAGCCTTCTGGGTGAAGCAGGTATTCTGGTTGGATTTTTTGTACTTGGTGAGCCGGTACACGGCCACGCCGGTTTCGAAGCCGTCGGTGTCCGGTTTGTCGTAGCGAATCACCACGCGGTTGGCGTCAGCCTCCTCCACAATGCCTTCGCCTGCAGACAAAAGGCAGGCCCCGGAATCGCGGGCCACATATTTTTCCATCCCCGTGCCCACAAGCGGTGCGGTGCAACGCAAAAGCGGCACAGCCTGCCGCTGCATGTTGGAACCCATCAGGGCGCGGTTGGCATCATCATTTTCCAGAAAGGGAATCAGGGACGCGGCAATGGACACCATCTGATTGGGGGCCACATCCATCATGGTCACGTCTTCCGCAGCCACGCGGGTCACTTCGCTCTCGCTCCGGGCAATCAGATAGTCCTCCGCGATCCGGCTGTCTGCCATCTGGACATTGGCCGGCGCAATGACCTGCTTCTCCTCCTGCAGAGCCGAAAGATACTTGTACTCCCCGGAAACGAGCCTATCCTGCACATAGCGGTAAGGCGTCTCTATGAAGCCGTAGGGATTGACCGTGGCGTAGGTGGCCAGCGACACGATCAGACCGATGTTCGGACCTTCCGGCGTTTCGACCGGGCAGATGCGGCCATAGTGGGTCGGATGCACGTCGCGCACCTCGAAGCCGGCACGCTCACGCGACAGACCGCCAGGGCCAAGGGCCGACATACGGCGCTTGTGGGTCACCTCGGAGAGCGGATTGGTCTGATCCATGAACTGAGAGAGCTGACTGGTGCCGAAGAACTCCTTGATCGCCGAACTCACCGGCTTCGGGTTGACCAAATCGTGCGGCATCAGGGTCTCCAGCTCCTGCATGCTCATGCGCTCCCTGATGGCGCGCTCCATGCGCACCAGGCCAATGCGGAACTGGTTTTCGCAGAGCTCGCCCACCGTGCGCACCCGCCGGTTGCCCAGATGATCGATATCGTCGCCGTCCCTGCTGTTGTCCTTGAGGCGTACCAGGTGCTTCACGCTTTCCAGAATGTCCTCCCTGGTCAGCGTGCGCTTTTCGATCGGCGTATTCAGACCCAGCTTGGTGTTGATCTTGTAGCGCCCCACCTCCGACAGGTCATAGGTGGCATCCTGGAAGAACAGGCTGTCGAAGAAGGACTGGGCCACCTCCGGGGTCGGAGGGCTGGATGGCCGCAGGCGCCGGTAGATCTCGATCAGCGCCTCCTCCGTATCCTTGATCTTGTCCACCTGCAGGGTGCTGCGAAAGGACTCGCTGTAGTTGACGCCGTCAATATAGAGCAACTGGAACTGTTCAATCTGAGCCTCGGCGGCTGCCGCCAAAAACTCGGGCGTCAGCGCCGAATTGCAGGTGGCCAGCACCTCGCCGCTTTCCGGATGCACCACGTCGTGGGCAAAATAGCGGCCCACCAGGTCTTCGCTGGCAAGGGGCAAAGAGGCGACTTGGGCCTTTTCCAGCCTTTTCGCCAGCGCTTTCGTAATCTTCTCGCCGCGCCTGGCCATAACCTCCCCGCTGGCCGGGGCCACGATGTCACGGCTCAAACGCTGGCCGACAAGCGCCACCGGGTCAAAGGCAATGCTGTAATTCCCGCCGCCAACGTGCTGGATGGTATCCACCCGGTAAAACTGGTTCAGAAGATCCTCGGCCGTATAGCCCAGGGCCTTCAGCAGAACGGTGACCGGCAGCTTCCGCCTGCGGTCAATGCGCACGTAGAGGATGTCCTTGATGTCGAATTCGAAATCAAGCCAGGAGCCGCGGACCGGAATAATGCGCGCCGAGTAGAGGCGCTTGCCCGAGGAATGGGAACGACCGTTGTCGTGGCTGTAGAACAGGCCCGGCGAGCGCTGCAACTGGTGCACGATGACGCGCTCGGTGCCATTGACCACAAAGACCCCGTCCTGGGTCATAAGCGGCAGGGCGCCCAGAAAGACCTCCTGCTCCTTGATATCGCGCACGCTCTGGGCCTTGCTCTCCTCATCGACATCAAAGGTGATGAGCCGCACGGTAATCTTAAGGGGCGCCTCATAGGTCATGCCCCGTTCCATGCACTCGCTGACCGTGTACTTGGGTTCGCCAAAGTCGTAGCGGACAAATTCCAGCGAGCAGAGCCCGTTGAAATCGGTAATCGGAAAAATGCTTTGAAAGATGGTCTGCAGCCCCTGGTTTTTACGCTCCTCCGGGGCGACATCGTGCTGTAGAAAATGTTCGTAAGATTCCCGCTGCATGGCGATAAGATGCGGCGGCTCCATAAGTTGGGCGATTTTGCCAAAGCACTTACGTACTCTCTCCATATTCCCTCTCAGCACAATTTTTCTGTCAGCGGGCAAAAAGAAAACAGTATCGAAAAAACAGAAAGATACAACAAGAATTGGGGCTCACGGATTTGGTTCGTCGATGCAAACACACAAACGCTATAGGGCCAGCAAGCCCTATAGCGTTACCTGTTTGCAGTCAATACACCGGAGAATCTCCGGCCTTGGCATGCGTACTACTTGATTTCAACCTTGCCGCCAGCGGCTTCAATCTGCTTCTTGATAGCCTCGGCCTCATCCTTGCTCACGCCTTCCTTGATGGGGGCGGGAGCCCCCTCGACCAGATCCTTGGCCTCCTTCAGACCAAGAGTGGTAACAGCCCGGACTTCCTTGATCACCTTGATTTTCTGATCACCGGCATCGGCCAAAACAACGGTAAACTCGGTCTGCTCCTCAGCAGCCGGAGCGCCCGCGCCATCACCAGCAGGCGCAGCTGCAGCAACGGCCACGGGAGCGGCTGCGGAAACGCCAAACTTGTCCTCCAGCTCCTTGATCAGCTCGGAGAGCTCAAGGACGGACATATTGGAGATAAATTCAATTACTTCTTCCTTGCTTACAGCCATGGTCTTTCCTCCTGAAACATTCGGTTGCACGAAAGGTCGTCAAACGACCAATCACTGAATCACTGATTTTCCTTCTGCTCTTTGACTGCAGTCAACGCATACAACAACTTCTGGGGCACGGCGCTGAGTACCCGGACAAAACTGGTGGGAACCGCAGACATGGTGCCAAGCAGTTTGGCCAAGAGCTGCTCGCGGCCCGGCAGTTTGGAGAGCGCCAGCAACTCGGCCTCGCTGATCCGCTTCCCTTCCAGATCGGCCGCCCTGATGGCAAAGGTCTCAGCAAACTCCTTGGCAAAGGCGGCCACCACCTTGGCTGGGCCCACCTGCTCATCAAAGCCAAGGGCCACCATCGTAGTGCCGGTCAGCGTATCGCTCAGGTTTTCGTAGGGCGTATCCCGGACTGCGATACGCAGGAGGGTATTTTTGGCAATCTGCACCTGCGCATCTTGCTCGCGAAGGTTTTTACGCAGCTTTTCCAGCTCGGAAACCTTCAGCCCCCGATTCTCGAGTACCATGGCGATTTTGGCCCTGGCAAACGAGCCCTTCAATCCGCTGACTACTTCGTTTTTCTGGTTACGATCCAATGTAGGCCTCCTGTTGCAAACGGGAGCCAGTCAAAAAGAGCAGAATAGAAAGACAATGGCCGAATGCATCAGACTCCGGCCTGGCCTCGGCAGGTGGCGCTCTATGCAACCATTAAACCTAGGTGCCTGCTGTCTTTGACCTTCCCCAAAAAATGAACTCCTCAAACTATGCAAACGGGCTCCGCCTCAGCGCGCAGCCCGGTGAAAACCTAGGCCGCCTTGATCCGGCCGCGCACATGCAGGGGATCGATCTTGATGCCAGGCCCCATGGTGCTGGACAGGGAGATGGCCCGCAGATAAACGCCCTTGCTCGTTGCCGGCTTGAGCTGAATGAGCCTGTCAATCAAGCTCAGAATATTCTCCTGCAACTTCTCGCTGCCAAAGGACACCTTGCCGACAACCGCATGAACGATGCCAGCCTTGTCAACACGGAAATCCATCTTGCCTTTCTTTATTTCCGCCACCACCCGTGCGATGTCAAAGGTGACAGTGCCAAGCTTAGCATTGGGCATCAGATTGCGCGGCCCCAAAATCCGGCCAATCTTGCCAACCTCACCCATCATGTCCGGCGTGGCGATGGTTTTGTCAAAATCCAGCCACCCCTCCTTGATTCGGGCAATCAGCTCATCGGAACCGGCAAAATCCGCCCCGGCATCCAGCGCTTCCCTTTCTTTCTCGCCTTTTGCGAAAACCAGCACTCTGGCGCTCTTGCCGGTGCCATGCGGCAGGATCACGCTGGAACGCACCATCTGATCCGCGTGGCGCGGATCAACGCCCAGGCGCACCGCAATATCCACCGATTCATCGAACCTGGCGCATTTGAGCTTGACCACCAAATCTGCCGCCTCGTTCAGATCATAGAGCCTTGAACGCTCAATTCCCGCAGCAGCATTTCTGTACAACTTGCCATGTTTGGGCATTGGAATCTCCTTTTCTCCCTGTCATTGCCCAATGGCAGCAACACAGGTACCAACGAAGTTAAGTTACTGCACTACTGTTATACCGCAGCTTCTGGCCGTGCCCTCGACGATGCGCATGGCCTGTTCAATACCATAGGCATTCAGGTCGGCCATCTTGGTTTGCGCGATCTCGCGGATTTTTTCCCGACTCAACTCAGCCACGCGTTCCTTTTTCGGATTGCCGGAGCCCTTGGCCAGCCCCGCCGCCTTCAGCAGAAGGACCGATGCGGGCGGCGATTTGGTAATAAACGAGTAGGAGCGATCCGCATAAACCGTAATAATCACCGGGATTACGGTATCCCCCAAGGCCTGCGTCTGCGCATTGAAGGCCTTGCAGAAATCCATGATATTCACCCCATGCTGACCCAGGGCCGGGCCAACTGGCGGCGATGGATTCGCCTTGCCTGCCGGAATCTGCAACTTGATATATGCCTGAATCTTTTTCGCCATGACTTGCTCCTAAAAGACAGCCAGCGCTAGCTTTTGCTTACCTGGATATACTCCAGTTCCACCGGGGTGGAACGTCCAAAAATGGTCACTATGACCCGCACTCTGCCCTTATCGGGATAAACCTCATCAATTTCTCCCTGAAAATTGGCAAAGGGCCCATCAGTCACCCTGACCTGATCACCCACATTAAAGATAATTTTGGGCTTGGGCCTGCTGCTGCCCTCTTCGATGCGACCGATAATTTTTTCGGCCTCTTCGTCAGTCAGAGAAGGAATTTTCTTATAAATTTCACTGTCATTACCGGCACTGCTCATATTCACGCCCACAAAGCCGGTTACCCGCATTGTTTCCTGAACTGTGTGCCAGGAATACTGCGTCATCTCCATATTGACCAGGATATACCCGGGGAAAAACTTCCGCTCCGAGGTCTTGCGGGAGCCCTTGACCATCTCCACCACCTGCTCGGTGGGGATAAGGATGTCGCCGAAAAGCTCTTCCTGATGCGCCGCCTTGATCCGCTCTTCCAGGGAAGACTTGACCTTGCGTTCAAAACCGGTATGCGTATGGACAATGTACCATTTTTTTGCCATGGACAGCCCCCACGCTCAAATCGTGCCAAAATTCAGGATAAAGGTCACCACCTTGCCCAACAGCAAATCAACCGATCCCAGGAAAAAGGAAAGAAACATGACCAGAACCAGCACAAAGCAGGTCAGGCCGGCAGTTATCTTTTTTGCCGGCCAGACAATTTTCTTGAACTCGGCAAAAACTTCATGGAGGAACTGGCTTATGGCAGTTGGGGTGAAAGCGGAACGCTCACTCGAATCATCCACTGTTTTACCGGAATCTGTCCCCGAATTTTTCCCTTTATTTATTTTCCTTGCGGCCATGAGAAGAGCTTCTCCCTCCAGCTGAATCTTACTCAAAGACCTCGCATGCATTCATGGCAGGCCAGGAGGGACTCGAACCCCCAGCCCTCGGATTTGGAGTCCGATGCTCTACCATTAGAGCTACTGGCCTGCACAATCACTTGGTTTCCTTGTGGAGCGTATGCTCCCGGCAAAAGGGGCAATATTTCTTGAGCTCCAACTTTTGCGGGAGGGTCTTTTTGTTTTTGGTGCTTGTATAGTTACGATGCTTGCATGTCTGGCAAGCAAGAATAATGTTGTCTCTCATTTTGCGCCCCGCCAGAGTAGCAGTAGCCGGGCCTAGGCCCGGCTACCCTTAGAAATCAAAACCAGCCGCCATCTTCTAGAGGAACCGGCTCGAGAGCTGCCGCCTCACTCGAGAATTTTGCTGACGACGCCGGCGCCTACCGTGTGACCGCCTTCACGTATGGCAAAGCGAAGGCCTTCCTCCATGGCGATCGGCGTGATCAACTCCGCGGTAATATGCACATTGTCCCCAGGCATAACCATCTCAACCCCTTCCTCCAGCGTACATACCCCAGTCACATCCGTTGTCCGGAAGTAAAACTGCGGACGGTACCCGTTGAAGAAGGGCGTATGACGCCCGCCCTCCTCCTTCGTCAGAATATAGGCCTCAGCCTGGAACTTCTTGTGCGGCTTGATCGAGCCCGGCTTCGCCAGGACCTGACCCCGAACCACTTCCTCCCGCTTCAGACCGCGCAGCAACGCGCCGATGTTGTCCCCAGCACGCCCCTCGTCCAGCAGCTTGCGGAACATCTCGACACCGGTGCACGTCGTCTTCACCGTCTCCCGAACACCCACAATCTCGACTTCATCACCAACCTTGATGATCCCGCGCTCAACGCGTCCCGTCGCCACCGTGCCACGGCCGGAAATCGAAAAAACATCTTCCACAGGCATCAAAAACGGCTTGTCTATCGGACGCTCCGGCTGGGGTATGTAGCTGTCAACCGCATCCATCAGCTCCAAAATCCCCTTGATCGCCTCAGGATCCTCAGGGTTGTTCAATGCGTTCAGCGCAGAGCCCTTCAGAATCGGAATCTCGTCCCCAGGAAAATCATACTTGCTCAGAAGCTCCCTGAGCTCCATCTCAACCAGCTCGATCAGCTCCGGGTCATCCACCATGTCGCACTTGTTCAAAAAGACGACAATCGCTGGCACTCCAACCTGACGCGCCAGAAGAATATGCTCCCGCGTCTGCGGCATCGGCCCGTCCGTCGCCGCAACCACCAGAATGGCCCCGTCCATCTGGGCCGCTCCCGTGATCATGTTCTTGATGTAGTCCGCGTGCCCAGGGCAGTCAACATGGGCATAGTGCCGCTTGTCCGTCTCGTACTCAACGTGGGAGGTGGAAATCGTAATCCCCCGCTCCTTCTCCTCAGGCGCCTTGTCAATCGAGCTGTAGTCGATAAACTTCGCCAGACCTTTCTTCGCCAAAACCTGCGTAATGGCCGCCGTCAAGGTCGTCTTCCCATGATCAATGTGACCAATGGTTCCCACATTGACATGCGGCTTCGTCCGCTCGTATTTTTCCTTAGCCATTTCATGTCTCCCTGGACAATGTTCACGTTTCAATCGACCTTGTGCGATTGATAAAAAATGGAGCCCACGATCGGACTTGAACCGATGGCTTCCTCCTTACCAAGGAGGTACTCTACCACTGAGTTACGTGGGCCTGTCTTCAAAATTGCCTGTCTGAAAACTGGAGCGGGAAACGAGACTCGAACCCGCAACCCTCAGCTTGGAAGGCTGATGCTCTACCATTGAGCTATTCCCGCTTTACTGTTGTCCACTCCAGACCTTGGCCTGGTGGAGGGGGGAGGATTCGAACCTCCGAAGGCTTCGCCGGCAGATTTACAGTCTGATCCCTTTGGCCGCTCGGGAACCCCTCCACTTACCCAACAAACAAGCGCAAAGGTGCTTTTTGCCCTTTTTACGCCAAGAATGCAATAAAAAAATGGAGCTGGCGATGGGACTTGAACCCGCAACCCCCTGATTACAAATCAGGTGCTCTGCCAGTTGAGCTACGCCAGCCCTGAATTTGGTGCGTTTCCTACCGTATAGCCCAGGAAAAAGCAAGCCCTATCTCTGCCGACAAAAAAACCGGAGGCCTCGCAGCCTCCGGTTGCATGCCAGCCTGAAGCGCAGTGCCGTCCTAGCTGTTCAGGGGATTCTTTGCATAGGCAGATTTGCGGTACAGGTCAAAGGCATAGGCCTCTGTCCGGTATACAAGATGCGCGAACTTGCTGTACGGCAGGTACAGGAACATCATGGCAACCGAAACCAGGTGCCAGAAATAGAAAAAATAGCCGGGCAGCGGCAGATGGACCAAGCGGAGCAGTTCGGCACCCAGGCCGGTCACGCCGACCGCCGCAATGATCCAGATATAGAACCAGTCATAAAAGGTGTACCGGGCCTTGCCGGCATCTTCCATCTTCTTGCGATTCTGCCACAGCACCACGATGCCGTAAATCATGGCGACTGCCGCAATGTTCGCCAGCCACTTGACCGGATTCAGCATCGAAATGGGCCCGTGCAGCGAAGGAAAGACGATGCCGAAGACATCGTTCTTGATCACCGAATAGCAGGTCACCATGAACAGGCCGATAAAGGCCAGCATCAGCGGTTTGTGCCCGCGGATCCGGTCATTGTTCTCTTTGCATTCGTCAAAACGTTTGTGCTGCACGATTTCGACAATCGAGGGCCACAGGAACTCTTTCAGAAACTGACCAAGCGTGGGGCGGTAGGCGACGGTCTCCCGAGGCAGCGACTGGGCCATGCCCCTCCATAGGGTTACCGTGCCTTTGTAAAAAGACCACACCGCGATCGCCAGAGCGGCCAGCATGAACATATCAATGAACATGACGTTTCTATCCAGATACCGCCAGTCCCAGTGACCGAAGAAATGCTGATAGCCGGCTGTTGCGAATTCCTGCGCACTGGGCAGATGCATGCCGCCGGAAATCAGCCACAGCAGCAGGACGACGGTTGCCGGAATGGCAATCAGCTTCCACAGGTTATCCTGGGAAGCGCACATCCGGGCCAGAAACTTCGGCCAACCCAGCTCGGCGTACACATAGGCGCGCACAGCGCCCATGACATCGCCCGGCCGCGCGCCGCGGGGGCACATGGCCGTACAGTCCCCGCACTGATGACACAAAAACACATTGGGATCGTTGACCAGCTTATCCTTCAGGCCCCACTGGGCATAAATCATTTCCCGGCGGGGAAAGGGGCTGCCATCGGTTGACAGGGGGCAGGCGACGGAACAGGTGGCGCACTGATAACACTTCTTCAGCGCATCGCCACCAGCCTCCTTGAGTGAAGCGATAAATTGACGATCCGGCTGCACGTTAATTGACATGGGCTCCTCCTCTGACGAGCAGTATTGTTCTCATACCTGAATATTTTATGGGGCCCGGGGCTGGCGGACAACATAAGCGGCAGCCCCGGGCAGTACACGTCCGATCAGAAGCCTTTGAAGGGGTTGGGCCCCATGGCAACGATCTCTTCAACAAATTCGTCAATGATTGCCGGGACTTTGTCGTAGTCGGAAATGGCGACCTGACGCACGGCGCAGCGCTCCGGCTCAAGGCCCAAGGTGCCCAGCGTCTCACCGATGTTCTCCATACGGCGGTTGGCAATTTCCGAACCTTTGGCAAAGTGGCACTGATAATCGTCGCCGTACTTGCAGCCCAGAAGCAGTACGCCGTCCATGCCGGAAGACATGGCATCCTTGATCCAGACCATGTTGACCGAGCCCAGGCAGCGTACCGGGATGAAACGCACCAGCCTGTTCAGCTTACTGCGGCGCATGCCCGCCATGTCGAGGGCCGGGTATGCGTCGTTTTCACAGACAAACACGGCGATGCGCAGTTTTTCCTCGTCGTCGTCCGGCACTTCTATGGACTTGACCATGGAGCCAATCATATCGATGTTGTAATCGGCAAAGCCGATGATGCGCTCCGGACAGGCACCCATGCAGGTACCGCAGCGCCGGCAGCGGGTCGGGTTGGGCAGGGGCGTGCCCTTCTCGTCGTCGTCCAGCGCGCCGAAGGGGCATTCTTCCGTGCAGCGTTTGCACTGGGTGCAACGTTGAAAGAAGAAATCCGGAAAGCTCATGTCGCCGGAACGCGGGTGCACTGCGACGCCGCGATTGGTGGATTCGATGCACTGGATCGCCTTCAGGGCCGCGCCGGCGGCGTCGTCCATGGTCTCCTCCATGGTCTCCGCCTTGCGGACGCCGCCGCAGGCATACACGCCGGTGCGCCGGGTTTCGTAGGGGAAGCAGACAAAATTGGAGTCCGCATAGCCGTCGAAGAGATCCAGGTCGATCAGTGCCGGCCCCTGACGATAGGCCAGATTGACTTCAGGCTGGTTCAGCGTGGTCGGCACCATGCCGGCGGCCAGAACGACCATGTCCACGTCAATGTGCAGCTCATCGCCCAAAAGGGTATTTTCCACAGTAACCGTGGCCCCTCCGCCGCAGGCCTCGACCTTGGTCACCTGCCCCTTGGTCAGGAAAACGCCGTCCCTGTTCTGCATGGCCTTGTAGTACAGCTCGGCATGGCCGGGGGTACGCATGTGCTGATACAGGATATAGGCCTGACCGTCCGTCGGATGATCCTCGATCACGTAGTTCGCCTGCTTGAGGGCCACCATGGAGGTGACCGCGTTGCAGTAGGGGAAATCCTCGTCCCCGTCCTTGCCGCCGGGGCTTTGCACAAAGGCCACCCGGGCCGGCACCTGGCCGTCCTTCGCCAGCTTTTCGAACTCGGCATTGGTGACCACGCACTTGATGGCGCCATAGCCCAGATGCTCGTACCCCTGGATCTTGGCGGGCGTCCAGCCGGTAGCCAGCACCACGGCCCCAAAGAGTTCGCCTTCCGGATTCAGTTCGGTGTACGGCCTGAGGCCCTTGTTCGGATCCTCCAGCTCGCCCTTGGCAATCAGGTCCTGCTGGTCAACGGTGACCCGGGCAGGGGCATCCCACTCGGACTGCTGGCCGGTCTTCTTGTAGGTGACGTTGAATTTGCCCGGCGCGCCGGCAATACGGGCGACTTCCGTGCCAGTTTTGACCGTGATCCGCTCATTGCCGCTCACCTCGGCAACCAGCTTGCCGATAGAGGGCTCTTCCAGTTTGTCATAGGGGTAGGCCGTGGGGAACATCTTGCGCCAGCCCAGCGCCTTGCCGCCCAGCTTGTCGTCCTTTTCCACCAGGGTCACTTCATAGCCGGCAGCAGCCGCCTCGCTGGCTGCCGTCAGGCCGGCAATTCCACCGCCCAGGACGAGAATCCTTTTGGAAATGCTTTCCAGCCGGTACGGTTCGGGCAGTGCGGTTTTCTGCGCCCGGGTGACCGCCATGCGGACATAGTCCGAACCCAGTTCCTGCAGGAATTCGTCCACCTTGCCGTCTTCGGGTTTGTCGCCGGCAATCCAGGCGACCTGCTCGCGCAGATTACCGCGCACGGTGATGACGCCCGCTCCGAAATCAAACTCCTTCTGCATAACCCGGGGTGAGCAGCCGCAGATGACCACCGTGTTGACGTTCTTTTCCTTGATATCCTGCTCGATCAGGGCACGCCCCTCAGCGCCGCAGAGGCAGGGATGAGACTGCATCGCAATGCCGGTTTCATCGGCAACCGACTTCAGGCCATCCACGTCCAAAACTTCACCGATGCCGCATCCCGTGCAGAGATACGCTCCATATACCTTATCCATTGACCCAGCCTCCTTAACGCGCGATCTGAATGGCTTTCATGGCAGCCGCCGTGGACGACTGGCCGCTGGTATAGACGTCCACAGCCGATTTGGCACAACCGGCAGCGATCATGCCCTTTTCAGGCTCGGACACGACAAAGCCGTTGCCGTCCATCGTCAGTCCGAGGACTTGACCAGCCGGCCCGAGTGCGGGCTGCATGCCGGTGGCGAGGATGCACAGATCGACCTTCCGATTGATCTTGCTGCCGCCCAGGGCATCCTCGGCGGAAACCGTGACGCTGCCATCGCTCTCGGCCAGGATACTGGCGACCTTGCCCTTGATGAAGGTCGTGTTGGGGTCCTCCATGAACTTTGCGCGGAACTGCTCGTACTTGCCCGGTGTGCGCAGATCAATGTAAAAAACATAGATCTTGGCCTCCGGATACTGGGCGCGAATGTAGGAGATCTGCTTGAATGTGGCGATACAGCACACATAGGAGCAATGGTGGAGATGGTTCTCGTCACGGGAACCTGCACACTGGACAAAGGCGAAGGATTGCGGCTCCTTGTTGTCGCCCGGGCGCAGCAGCCTGCCCCTGGTCGGGCCGTTGGGCGCGACCAGACGTTCCATCATCATGTTGGTGATGATGGCCGGAGAGGTGTTGAAGCTGAGCTGTGTCAGTTTCGCGGGATCATAGGGATTCCATCCGGTTGCCCACACGATGGCAGCGACCTGCAAGGTAAAGGTTCTGGGTTGCATGTCCAGTTCCACCGCATTGTATTTGCAGGCCGCCTTGATGCTCTCCAGAGTTTTTTCGGAGCAGGCGTCCCTGTCCAGCACAAAGCGACGGGGATAGGCCATTTCATGGGGCAGGCGCACCGCCTTGACCTTGTTCATGCCGAAGTTGAAGGGGTCGTCGACCTCTTCCGGGCATGCGGCCGCACAATCGCCGCAGGCCGTGCAGTTGGCGTTGATGTAGCGGGGAGCCGTTTCCAGCTTGACCTCGAAGTTGCCGGGTTCGCCCGAGACCGAGACAACCCTGGTCAGCGTGTAGGTCCTGATCCTGCGGTTGTCCTTCAGACGTTTGAAGTTGATCTCCAGCCCGCATGTCGGGGGACAGAGTTTGGGAAAATATTGGTTGAGCTGTGCGACCCGCCCACCCAGGTAGGCATTTTTTTCGACAAGAAAAACCTCTTTGCCGACTTCGGCTGCTTCCAGGGCTGCGGTCAGTCCACTGATACCGCCACCCACAACCAAAACCGCACCGTTGCCTGCAGTGTCACTCATGCCAGACCTCCTCGTACTGCTGGTATTTAAAAAGGTGATTGCCGGTAAAAAGCATAACTTTATAAAATCACTTCATTTGCAATGCAACTCAAATCAAAAAGCCGCCCGCATAAAAAAACTCCAGACTCCACATAGGAGTCTGGAGTTGACACACTGCACTTCAAAGCGGGAGCAGTCTTAAATCCACGGCTCCGTCTCAATGATGTTGATGCACTTGACCTTCTCGCACTTCCACTCCTGAGTTTTGGGGTCAAAGGTGGAGTTGACGAAGCACTTCCAGTTCTCGTCATCGCAGGTCGGATAATCGGAACGATAGTAGAAGCCCGGATAACGGGATTCCTTGCGGAACTCGATGTGCCGGATGTGGGTTTCAACGCACCAGATGCGGTGATAGTTTTCCCATGCACGAAGCAGCTCGTGCAGGTCGCCGGCAGCCATCTTGTCCGCATCTTCACGCAGGAGCCTGAGCAGGTCCAGGCAGATGTTCAGCAGTTTGCCGGAGGTCATGTAATAGGTGGCCACACCGCCGCCGTACTCGTCCGTGGCCTTCATCAGGCGCATCATCAGACCGGCAGGCTTGCAGTAGTTCGGATTGACATCCGCTGCCGTGGAGGCGCCCTCAAACTGATGATACCGCTTGACCGGCGCATAAATCATGTCGGCCAGCTCCTGGGGCGTCTGGGCCAGTTCGGGCTTGAAGTCCTTGTGATCGCGGCAGTAACGGACCATCTGCTTGGCGGCGAGGCGACCCTCTGCATGGGAACCGGAGGAGAACTTGTGCCCAGAGGCACCCACGCCGTCGCCGGCGGTGAACAGACCGTCAACCGTGGTCATGCGGTTGTAGCCCCACTTGTACTGATGCGAACGCGGGCCATCGACTTTGGGCACCCAGTCCTCTTCGGGGCCGGAAGTCCAGATGCCGCAGCAACCGGAGTGGGAACCCAGCATGTAGGGTTCGGTCGGCATAATTTCGGAGCCGATCTTTTCCGGCTCAATGTTCATGCCAGCCCACAGACCGGCCTGGCCAACGGACATATCCAGGAAGTCTTCCCAGGCCTCGGATTCGAGGTGTTTCCAGAACTTCTTGATCTCCTTGTCGTCCTTGCCGGCTTCCTTCTGGGCATCCAGAAAGGCCTTCAGGGCCACGTCGGTCGCCATGTAGATCGGGCCGCGACCAGCCTTCAGTTCTTCCAGCATCAGGTGGTTGCGCAGGCAGGTCGGGGTAACCGGAGACTGGCCGTAGGGCATGTACTTGGCCAGCTCTGCCTTGGCAAAGTCGCCGCTGGCATAAAACTCTCCCAATCCATTCTGCACCTTGGCCTTGAACAGCAGGAACCAGGCGCCGACCGGGCCATAGCCATCCTTGAAACGGGACGGGGTGAAGCGGTTCTCCATCATGGTCAGCGTGGCGCCGACCTGGGCGCACATGGTGTAGGTGGAACCGGCGTTCCACACAGGATACCAGGCACGGCCCTTGCCTTCACCGGTGGAGCGCGGGCGGAAGATGTTGACCGCACCGCCGCAGGCCACCAGAATGGCCGTGGCCGTGAAAACATGCACCTTGTTCTCACGGGTGGAGAAGCCAACCGCACCGGCGATGGTGTTGTCCCTGTTCTTGTCCAAAAGCAGCTTGACGATGAAGATGCGCTCCAGAATATTCTCTTCGCCCAGGGCCTTCTTGGCCGGCTCGGCTACGATCGGCTTGTAGGACTCGCCGTTGATCATGATCTGCCATTTGCCGGTACGTACCGGCTGGCCGCCCTCACGCAGGGTCTTGGCCGGAGCGGCGCCATTCAGGTTGCTGCCGTCTTCGGCACGCTTCCAAACGGGCAGACCCCACTCCTCGAACAGCATGACGGACTCGTCGACGTGGCGACCCAGATCGTAGATCAGGTCTTCGCGGACAACACCCATCAAGTCGTTACGCACCATCTTGACATAGTCTTCGATGGCATTCTCGCCAATATAGGTGTTGATGGCGGAAAGACCCTGGGCAACAGCGCCGGAGCGCTCCAGTGCGGACTTGTCGA
This sequence comes from Desulfobulbus oralis, assembly GCF_002952055.1. Lineage (NCBI taxonomy): Bacteria > Pseudomonadati > Thermodesulfobacteriota > Desulfobulbia > Desulfobulbales > Desulfobulbaceae > Desulfobulbus > Desulfobulbus oralis. The sequence continues at coordinate 2,449,983 of NZ_CP021255.1, forward strand.
CCAGAATGATCTTCATATCGTCCGGCGCCCATTTCTTGATCTCAAAGGCGGCGCCGCAGGCAGCCATACCGCCGCCGACGATCAGCACATCACACTTGTGCTCAACAATTTCCGGATTGTCTACGGCCTCGATCTCGCCCTTCGGTTTATTCGGTAATGCCATTGTCTGTTCTCCTTGTATTCTTCAGTGAGCTGGAAAGCGATCAGTGGAATCCGCAAACAAAATCACTTCGCCAACTTGGTCGGCTGGGGCAGTTCCTTTTCCAGGAACAGGGTATTGTCGTCCAGATTGCCGCCTTTCTGTCCGCCGTACTCGTTGGCAGCGCCTTCGGCCGTGGTGCGGATCGGGAACTTGAAGCGTTTGATATTGCCGTTTCTGAATTTGACAGTCCACATGATATCCGCAGAGCTGCGCATCGGGTGTACCTGGCCGCCCATCGGGACGAAGTCATCATAACCGCGAACGAGGATTGCGCCCTGCGGGCAGATCTTGACGCAGGAATAGCACTCCCAGCAGGCATCCGGCTCCTGATTGTAGGCCTTCATTTCGGCCTTGTTCAGCACCATCAGGTCGTTCGGACAGATGTACATGCAGGCGGTTTTGTCGCCGCCCTTGCAGCCGTCGCACTTTGCAGGATCTACGTAACTTGGCATTCAACTACCTCCTCACTTGGTTTTATCAGTTGATGACTCCCAACCCGGTCGTCATTTCCCTTGCGGGCATTCCCGCCTGCATAGTCCGGTTTCCGGAAAAGCAAGAAAAAAGCCCGTCTTGCTTGAACTTTTTTGCAAGGAACCGATCTGGGCCAAGGCCAGCGCACCTGCCCCGGCTCTGTTCTGTCTCGTTTAATTTGTCCGCCAAAGTATGTCAAGAAAAAATTGTCAAAACAGGGCTGAACAGTAAAACTTGAAAAAAGTATCAAAAGAAAAGATAAAAAAATCGGGGGGATTTTCGGGCCAGGGCAGACTGCCCGGCTCAGGTGTTTTCGACATCCTCAGCGCAGTGCGAACGCACCAGCACTTCTCTGGGTCTGGAGCCGTCAGCCGGCCCCACAATACCCTCACGCTCCATGAGTTCGATCATGCGGGCCGCCCGGTTGTAACCCACCCTGAGGCGCCGCTGCACCATGGAGATCGAGGCCACGCCGGTTTCCGTGACCACGGCCACGGCCTCGTCGTACTTCTCGTCGTATGCCTCGTCCTCGACTGGCGGCGCGGCCTGTTCGGGCTCTTCCTCCATGTCCTGCAGCACGCTTTCGTCGTACTCGGCCAGGCCCTGGCTCTTCAGATAGTCCACCAGGCGCTCGGTTTCCTGTTCGGAAATGAAGGCCCCGTGAATTCGCTGGAGCTTGGCCGCACCCGGCGGCAGAAAGAGCATATCGCCCATGCCCAGCAGATGTTCGGCCCCGGAGCCGTCCAGAATGGTACGGGAATCCACCTTGGAGGACACCTTGAAGGAGATGCGGGTGGGGAAATTCGCCTTGATGAGACCGGTCAGCACGTCAACCGAGGGCCGCTGCGTAGCCAGAATGATGTGCATCCCGGCGGCCCGGGCCATTTGCGCCAGCCTGGCGATGGAGGTCTCCACGTCCTTCGAGGCCACCATCATCAGATCAGCCAGTTCATCCACGATGATGACGATATAGGGCAGCGGCTCATCCGCCACATCGTTGTAGGATATGAAGGACTTGACCCGGCGCTCTTCAAGGAGGCGGTAGCGGCGCTCCATCTCGCGCACCGCCCAGAGCAGCGCCCGGCTCGCCATCTTGGCTTCCACCACCACCGGATGCAGCAGATGGGGGATGTCGTCATAGACCGAGAGCTCAATGCGCTTTGGGTCGATCATCAAAAGCCGCACTTCATCCGGCCGGGCGCGGAAGAGAATGGAGGCGATGAAGGCGTTGATGGCCACCGACTTGCCGGCGCCGGTTGCACCGGCAATGAGCAGATGCGGCATCCGGGCCAGATTCGCGACCACCGGCCGGCCCACCACGTCAAAGCCCAGGGCCAGAATCAGCTTGGAGCGGGCGCTCTGATACTCGTCGGCCAGCAGGATATCGCGCAGATACACGGTGCTGCGCACCGGGTTGGGAATTTCGATGCCGATCGCGACCTTGCCCGGAATGGAGCCGGCGACTCGAACCCGGTCCACCTTGAGCACCATCGCCAGATCGTCGGCCAGGGACACCACCCGGCTGATTTTTACGCCAGGGGCCGGCGAGAACTCGTAGGTGGTGACCACCGGGCCGGGGGAAATGCCGACCACCTCGCCCTGCACGCCAAAGGCCTGGAGCTTTTCCACCAGAATATTGCTGACCCTGTAGTAGTGCTCCTGATCCAGGCCGGTCTCGGCATGCGGATTTTCATCCAGAAGCTCGAGGGAGGGCAGGACAAAATCATCATAATTTCTGGCCGGGGCAGGTTGCGGCGGCTCCGGCCGGGCATTGACCACGGGGCGCTGCCGCACAGGCCCTGGCAGGGCGTTCCCCTCTTCGGGCCCATCCTCATCGCCCACCTCCAGCGCCTCTTCGTCGCCAGCCTCGAGGTCCCGGATCTCGGCCTTTGGCTTGACGGCAGAAGGCTCCTCATCCGCGTATGCATCGCCCAGGTCTTCGTCTTCCTCAGGCTGCCCTGCCTCAGGCTGCCGCTGGGGCTGCTCCCGAGCGGGTTCCGGCGTCCCCTTCCAGATGCCGCTCCAGGGCGCGGCCTCCCCAGCTTCCGCTTCGGCAGCAGTCTGCTGTTCGGCCGCCGCCGCGGGGGGTGCCGGCCTGCGGCAACCCAGCATCTCGGCATCTTCCGGAGACAGGGCGGGACGCCGCCTGGGCTCCGGACTGCGCCCGGAACCCGTGGGCCGCTCCGGCTCGGCCTTTGCCTGTTCCGCTCTTCCGGATGAGGCCCGCCGCCTGTTGGGCCGGCTGAAACGCAGGGCAGACAGGGAAAGGCGCATGGCCGCCATCAGGGACACGATCCCGAGCAGGACCAGCGCCATGACCGTGCCGGCCGTGCCAAGCAAGGCCGTGCAGAACTGCCAGATCAGCGCGCCCAAATAACCGCCGGGCCTGAGCGCCTGCGCCGCGCCCACGCCGGGAAAGGCCCCGAAAAGGCCCGACGAAGCCAGGGCTATGCCGCTCATGCCCGCCAGCAGATGGGGCAGCCGATGTTCGCATGTCCTGCCCCGAATCACCCGGATGGTCCGCACCACCAAAAGCGCCAGCGGCAGAAAGGCGGTCAAACCGAAAAAGGAGAGCAGATAGTGGGCGGTGTAGAAGCCCAAAACGCCGCACCAGTTGTCATGCGGCTCCTGCATATGGGACTGGGCGCCAAAAAGCGGCAGGAGGTAACTGGTCAGACTGAGCAGGAGCAGCAATGTGCAGAAAAGGAAGAGCAGCGAGGCAAGCTCGTAGCGGCGTCCCGCCCTTCCGGGCTGGCTTGAGGCCAAGGCATCCATACGGAACAAGTGCGATCAGGACCTAGGAAAGTGCCGGTCTGGCGCCCTGCATGCCGTCCAGAATCCCGTTGATAAAGGACACCGAAGCGGCAATGGAGTAGCGCTTGGCGATTTCCAGCGCCTCGTTGATGGCCACCTGGGCCGGCACCTCGTCACAGAAGCGCAACTCATAGGCGGCAATGCGCAAAATGGCCCGGTCAACCATGGGCATGCGCTCCAGCCGCCAGTTGTGCGAACGGGCCGCAATCTGGGCGTCCAGCTCGGCCAGACGCTGGCACACGCCACTGGCGAGTGTCCGGGCATAGGGCAAGGCCGCCCGGCTGCCTGGCATGCCCACGGCAAAGTGTCGGCCAAAGGCGTCAAAGGCCGCGGCCGCCTCCGCTTCCGTCATGTTCAGTCTGCCCAGCATGTCACAACTGAAGAGGAACTGGAGCGCCAGCTCGCGGGCGATGCGTCGTGGTCCCATACTGCGTCGGCAAAATCAGCTGGCCGCGTCCAGGCCGTCCAACAGGTTGGCCATCTCCAGTGCCGCCACCGCCACATCCGCGCCCTTGTTGCCCGCCTTGGCACCGGCACGCTCAATGGCCTGTTCAATGGTGTCGGTGGTGAGCACCCCAAAGAGAATCGGCACGCCGCTGGCCAGCATCACCTGGGCCACACCCTTGGCCACCTCGCCCGCCACATAGTCGAAATGGGGGGTAGCGCCGCGAATCACCGCGCCCAGGCACAGCACGGCGTCATAGCCGCCGGATCTGGCCATCTTCTGCGCAACCAGAGGAATCTCGAAGGCGCCGGGCACACGGGCCACCACGATGTCGTCCGGGTTCACCCCGGAACGGGTCAGGGCATCCAGTGCGCCGGCCAGGAGCTTTTCCGCAATAAAGGAATTGAAACGGGCGACCACAACTGCAATCCTGCGGCCGTCGCCCCTCAGGGCGCCTTCTATATACTTCGTCATTTCCGCCTCCTGGAAAACATTGTCTCAAAAAAAACCATGCTCGGCCAGAAAGGCCGCATCCAGCCTGCTGCCCGGCTGGTTTGTCTGCCCGGCCAGCAGTTTTTCCACATATTTGCCGATAATGTCCACCTCTATGTTCACCGTGTCGCCCACTGTCAAAAGACCCAGCACGGTTTCCTGCAGGGTGTGGGGAATGACGGCCACGGAAAAGCCCGTCTCGGAGCAGTCGTTCACGGTCAGGCTGACGCCGCTGACGGCAATCGAACCCTTGGCCACCACATAGCGGCTCAAATGCCTGTCCAGAGCAAAGGTGAACAGGGTGAAATCGCCCAGGGCCCGGCGCTTCTGCACCCGGCCCATGCCGTCAATGTGGCCGCTCACCAGGTGCCCGCCCAACCGGTCAAGGGGCCTGAGCGCCCGCTCCAGATTGACGCGGTCGCCCACGCGCAGGCCGCCCAGACAGCTCCGGTCCAGGGTTTCCGGCGACACGTCGGCAGAGAAGCGGCGCGCCTCGATGTGCCGTGCTGTCAGGCAGACGCCGTTCACCGCGATGGATTCCCCTTCCCTGGGATCATCCAGGGAAAAGTCCGGCACCACGGTCAGCACCGCGCCGCCGCCAGCCGTGCGGCGCTCCACAATCGTACCCAGCCCCTGAACAATGCCGGTAAACACTTATCAGTCCCGCTCCAGCGCCACGGCCTTCTGCCGCAGCTCTTCGGCCATGCGGGCATGCCTGAAATTCTGGTGGATGCCCGCTGCCGCCCGGTAGGAGTCGGCGGCCTTGGCCCGCTCGCCCTGCGCCAGATACGCCTCAGCCATATGTTCCAGCGTTTCCACCGCGCCCTTGGGATTTTTCATCAGACGGTAGTGCTCCAGCATGTCATCCAAAATCGCAAGCGCCCGGTCGAGCTGGCCCAGCTTGCGGCAGCACTGCATCATCTTCTTGTTCAGGGCGAGCTGGGAAAAGCTGTCATCCTCCTCCACGCAGATCCTGTAGGCCCGCTCGTAGTTGGCGAGCGCCATCCCATACTCTTCCCTGCCCATGCAGGCGTCACCCAGCCGGTCTGAGGCATTGGCCATGCCTGCCCGGTCGCCCCGGTCTTCATAACCGTGCATGGCGTTGTGAAAGCCCATGGCAGCCCGGGCGTAATCGCCCCGCTCCAAAAAGCCCCTGGCCTCCAGGTACTCCAGATAGACGGGATCGTCGGGATCCCTGTTCTCTTCAACCCGCCTGTCCGGCATGGGGCCAAGACTCGAAAGCGGCTGCAAATGTTCGGGCGCCTTGTTGGCTGTCATGATTGTTCTTCCTGATGAATGAGTTGAAGCGCTTCTTCCGCGAGCTGCGCCACGGTAGTGGCGGTGAGGCCGCCCCTGTCCGGCACCATGACCGGCGTGGGATCGTGGGTCAGGCCCATGATCTGCAGCCCCGCCTCCCTGGCGCCGATACGGCCCAAAAGCCGCAGGGCGAGAGCGCGCAGCACCGGATCCTTGTTGGCCAGCACCGGGAACAGCGAATAAAAGGGCAAGGCGCGAATCGTGTCGGGCCGCTTGTCCGCAATTTCGGCCAGACCCCACAGCACCGCCTCCCGGGTACCGGGGTCGCCCATGTAGGGGAAAAGATGGCGGGCAAAAGCCCCGTAAATGTCCGGCCGGTTGGCAATAATGGCGCCAATGGCCTCCACCATGCCCCAGGAGGAGGAGGCGGAATCGGAGGCCGACTCGAAGAGCCGGTGCAGCAGATCCGCCACCGGGCCCGGGTCGAGGCTGGCGCCCGCGCCGCAGACCTGCCCCAGAATCCAGGCGATTTTGTAGCGCTCGCCCGCCTCCGGCGTGTAGAGCAGCCGCTGCAGGAAATGCAGGGTGCGGTGGTCGTCCAGGTAGAGGGCAACGAGCGCCTCCACGTCGCCTGCCCGCACCAGCCGCTGCACACCCGCCTTGTCGGCCCGTTTCTTCTGCCGTTTCGGATCCAGCCTGGGCGGTGGCGGCACATGCGCTCCCGCCGGCACCGCCCGCGGGGCTGTCTCCGGTTGCGCACCAGCGCCATGGGCCCTGGCAAAATGGGCCGCCAGTTCGGCCAGGCCCCTGTGCAGACGCACGAAGAACAGCACGCCACGCACCGCACGGCCATCCAGAAAGCGCTCTGGAACAACCTGATGCGTCACCTCGTCATAGTTGTCGAGCTGGCCGGTCAGGTAGTCGTCTTCCGGCAGCAGATCCCAGGCCAGATCCCAGTTGCCGCCGCAGGCGTTGACCAGGCACTCCACCATGGCCGCGCCCACGTTGTGGCCCGTGGTCTCGGACACATACACCGCCCCGCATTCACAGCGGCCCAGGGGGAATTCCCGCATGCTCCGCTCCTGTGCATAGCCGGGCCGGCCCACGCTCATGCCGCAAAAGGGGCACCAGGGTCTGAGCGGCTGTTCCTTCGCCGTGCTCATTGCAGAGCCTTGGCCTTCAATCCATCACTGAAACGGGGATCCACGCTGTAACCCAGTTCCCGCGCGCGCTCCAGATGGTGCAGGGCCTCCTGGTATGCCCCGCTGAAGTACAGCGCCACCGCCAGATTGTTGTGCGCCATGCCCGAATCCGGGTCCAGCTCGACGGCCTGCCGGGCGGCCTGCACCGCCTTGGCGTCTTCCTGCTGCATGGTGTAGGCCGAGGCCAGATTCAGCCAGGCGGTAATCAGCCTGGGGTCGATTCTCGTGGCCTGTTCATAGCTCTCGATGGCCTCGGCCGCATGCCCCCGCTGCTGTTCGATCAGGCCGATATTCACCAGGGCCTCGGCCATGGTCGGAGAAATCTTCAGCGCCCGGCGATTCAGCTCCAGCGCCCGGTCATAGTCGCCGCGGCCAAAATAGATGGCGCCCAGATTGACGATGCTCTCCATGGACTGGGAATCAATCTCGATAGCCTTTTCCAGCTCGCGGATGGCATCTTCGCTGCGGCCTGCCCGCAGGTAGATCAGACCCAGCATGTGATGGGCCATGACATTGTCCGGCTTTTCCGCCACAATCTTTTCCTGCTCCGCAATAACATCCTGAATATTCGATTCTTTTACTGCCTCTGCCATCTCGTTTTCCTTGCGGGATTTGTTTCTCTGTTGTCGCCTCAGACCAGTCTGTCCCGTCCCTCTTCCCGGGCCAGCACCCGCCGGGCCACGGTGATGTCCTTTTTGATCTGCCGGACCAGGGCCTCCGCATCGTCGAACCGCCGTTCTTCCCGCAGGTGCCTGAGCAGATCGATACGCAGCGGCCTGCCGTAAATGTCGGCCTTGAACTCGAAAATATGGGTTTCCGCCACCACGGTCTTTTCACCAAAGGTCGGATTCCTGCCGATATTGGAGATGCCGCCGTAGCGCCTGCCGTCATAGATGACCTGGGTCACGTACACGCCCCGCCTGGGGCAGAGGTCGTCCTCCAGAATGCGGAGATTGGCGGTCGGAAAGCCCAGGACCTGCCCGCCGCGCTGCCGGCCATGCTGCACCTCGCCCCGAATCTGGTAATAGCGGCCCAGAAGCGTGCGCACATCCCGCATCTTGCCCTCTGCCACCAGAGTGCGGATAACCGTGCTGGAGACCAGCCGGCCCTGCATGTAAAAGGCCGGCACCACCTCCACGCTAAAGCCCCTGGCCGCGCCCTGGGCCTCGAGAAACGCCGCATTCCCGACCCGATTCCTGCCCATGGCGTAGTCGTAACCCACCACGAGATCGGTCATGCCGAGCCGCTCCAGAAGGATTCGGTTGACAAAGTCTTCCGCACTGGTGGCAGCCATGGCCCGGTCAAAGGGCACGATCAAGAGCTCATCCACACCCGCCCGCTCAATCAGCTCGATTTTCTGTTCCGTGCTCGAAATGAGGCGGATGCCTTTGGGGCTCAGCACCTTCAGGGGATGGGGCTCGAAGGTGACGGCAAGGCTGATGCCGCCTGCAGCCCTCGCCCGGGCGACGACCCGGGCAAAAAGCTGCTGGTGGCCCAGGTGCACGCCATCAAAGTTGCCAATGGTCACATAGATCCGGGCGGGCCGGGGAGCCAGTTGCCCGGGGCTGGTATAAATTTTCATGCCCTGTCTGCTGCCGGAAAAATGCGGAATGCGCTTGTCCGCGTTTCTTCTACCCTGTTTCCGGCAAAGTGGCAATATTCATGCTTTGATGAATTTCCGGCACTGATAATAATCCAGATACCAGTCCACAAAGCGCTGCACACCGGTTTCTATGGGCGTATCCGGCTGAAAACCGGTGTCGCGCACGAGTTCGCCCGCATCGGCCCAGGTGGCTGGCACATCACCCGGCTGCATGGGCAGGAAGTTCTTCTCCGCCTTGCGGCCCAGGCAGTCCTCCAGTACCTCGATGTAGCGCAGGAGCCGCTCCTTCCTGTTGTTGCCGATGTTGTAGACGCGCCAGGGGCAATAGCTGGTGGCCGGGTCGGGCGTCTGGCCGCTCCATTCGGGATTGGGCGCCGGCAACCTGTCCATCACCCGGATCACGCCTTCGACAATATCGTCTATGTAGGTGAAATCCCTTTCCATATCGCCATTGTTGAAAACATTGATGGGCCGGCCTTCCAAAATGGCCCTGGTAAAGAGAAAGAGGGCCATGTCCGGTCTGCCCCAGGGGCCATAGACCGTAAAGAAGCGCAGCCCGGTCGCGGGCAGGCCAAAAAGGTGGCTGTAGGTATGGGCCATGAGTTCGTTCGCCTTTTTCGAGGCCGCATAGAGCGAAACCGGATGATCCACGTTGTCGTGCTCGGAAAAGGGCATCTTCGTGTTCGCGCCGTACACCGAGCTGGACGAGGCAAAGACCAGATGCCTGACCCCGGTATTGCGGCAGCCTTCCAGAATGTTGCCGAAGCCGACCAGATTGGTGTCCACATAGGCGGCCGGGTTGATCAGCGAATGGCGCACACCCGCCTGGGCCGCCAGATTGACCACCACGTCGAAGCGGCCATCTGCAAAGAGCCGGGTCATGGCCTCGCGTTTGGCCATGTCTTCCTGCACAAAGGTGAAGGCCCTGTGCGGCAGCAGCTCGGAGAGCCGGTCGCGCTTCAACTGCACCGAATAGTAGTCGTTCAGGTTGTCCAGCCCCACCACCGTCCGGCCTGCCGCGAGCAGGCGCTTGCTCAGGGCATGGCCGATAAAGCCGGCTGCGCCGGTCACCAGAATTTTCTGCATCCTCTGCTGCTCCCCATCCTGCCCGGATTGCTGCTGTTCCTGTATCATCTCCGCCTGTTTCGCTCCTGAGCTGTCCTGATTCATCGTTCTCCTGTCCTGCACCGTATGCGGCTCCACTGCCGCGGTTTCCCCGAGCGTGCCCGTGGCCGGCACTTCCTGCCCCTTCTCCGCCGTCGAGCCGCCAAAGCCCCGGAAGGGTTTCCGGGCAAAAATCGCCACCGCCCAGATGCTGACCTCGTAGAGCAGCATAATCGGCAGGGCCATGAGGCACTGATTGATCGCATCCGGGGTCGGCGTCAGGATGGCAGCCGCCACAAAGGCGATCAACACCGCATATTTCCGGTTTCTCGCCAGCAAGGCCCGGTTCACAAGCCCCACCTTGCCCAGAAAAACCATGAGCACCGGCAGGTCGAAAATCAGGCCAAAGGCCAGAAAGAGCCTGAGTGCCAGCGAAAAATATTCCTCCACCGCCGGCATGGCCACCAGCCACTCGTTGGCATAGCCGATAAGAAAGCGGAAAACCGGGGGAAAGGCGATAAAATAGCCGAACACCGCGCCGCCGGCAAAACACAGGCTCGCCACCAGCGTAAAGGGCAAAAGCACCCGTTTTTCATGGTGATAGAGCCCCGGCGCGACAAAACGCCAGATTTGCAGCGAAATAACGGGACTGGCGCAGACAATGGCCGCGGTGAGGGCCAGCTTCAGGTAAAAAAAAACCCCGCCTGATAGGAGGTGAAGATCAGGCTCTGCTGTCCGGGCAGCACCCTGAGGAGCGGCTTCAGAAACCAGGCGGACAGCTCTTCGGTCACGGTCGAGAGCAGGACAAATGCGACCAGAACCGCTGCCAGGGAAATCATCAGACAGGAACGGAGCTCTGCCAGATGCGAGGTCAAGGGCTGTTGTTCAAATTTTTCGCTTGCGCTCATGACAGTTCACTTAAATTGAGAGGGTGCCCCTTTGTACCGTATCCGGCGGCCAATGTAAACGCCCGTATCGCCCGATCCGTTCCAAAGCTGCGGCAGGGCCGGGAGCAGCGCGATATTGTTTGACTTCTCCCTGACCTTGGCTATACCATTTGCCGATCTTCCTGCACTGTTTTTGTCCCGGGGGTTAAGCATGGCGTCCATTCTCGTGGTTGACGACGAACTCAGCATGCGCGAGTTCCTCACCATTTTTCTCGAAAAACTGGGCCACTCGGTCATCAGCGCCGCAAACGGCGAGAAGGCCATGGTCATGGCCCAGGAGCATCCGGTGGATCTGGTCATCTCCGACATCAGGATGCCGGGCATGAGCGGGCTGGATCTGCTGGCCCGGCTGAAAGCGCAGAAGCCGGAGCTGGCCTTCATCCTGATCACCGCCTTCGCCTCGCCGGAAGATGCCGTTCTGGCCATGAAAAACGGCGCTTTCGACTACATCACCAAGCCCTTCAATGTGGATGAAGTGCGGCGTATCATCCAGGCTGCACTGGAGAAAAAACAGAGCCAGGCCGCGGAGCCGATCGATGATTTTCCGGAAATCATCGGCCAAAGCCCGGAGATGATGAAGATCTTCGACCTGATCAAACGTGTGGCCCCAACCCCGGCCAACGTGCTGATCTACGGCGAATCCGGAACCGGCAAGGAGCTGGTGGCCCAGGCCATTCACAACCGCTCGCAGGTGGCGAGAAAGCCCTTTGTGCCCATCATCTGCAGCGCCATTCCGGAAACCCTGCTGGAGAGCGAACTCTTTGGCCACGTGAAAGGCTCCTTTACCGGCGCCATTGCCGACAAGCCGGGGCTTTTCCAACTGGCCAGCGGCGGCACCGCCTTTCTGGACGAAATCGGCGAACTCACCCCGCTGATTCAGACCAAGCTTCTGCGGGTACTGCAGGAACGGGAGTTCATGCCGGTCGGTTCAACCAAAACCGTGCAGCTCAACGCCCGCATCATCACCGCCACCAACCGCATCCTGGAGCAGGAAATCATTGCCGGCAATTTCCGGGAAGACCTGTACTACCGGCTGGCCGTGGTGCCCATCCGCCTGCCCTCGCTCCGCGAGCGGGCAGGCGACATCCCGCTCCTGGTGGATTATTTCCTGAAAAAATACTCGGAGCGCCTGGGCACGCCCATGCCACCCATGTCGTCCTACGGCATGGAGGTGCTGATGCAGTACGATTTCCCGGGCAACGTGCGGGAGCTGGAAAACATCATCGAGCGCGGCGTGGCCATGTCCAGCTCCAACATCATCCTGCCCGACAATCTGATTCTTTCTTCCCACCGCAGGAAGCAGAACAGTGCAGCCACTACGGCAGCGGCCGCCCTGGAGCCGGCCAGTCCCACAGCGCCGGAACCGGCCAGGCCAGACGCCGCCCGGCCCGACCTTGGCAGCGGGCCGGCGGCAGGGGCCGGAGCCGGCCATAGCCCAGCGGACAAGCCGGAGCAGGAGATTTTCCTGGCCGCCCACAGTGAGGCCGAACTCTACGAGCGCGGCCTGGACGAAGTGCTGGAGCAACTGGAGCGCCGCCTCATTCTGCACGCCCTGGCCAAGGCGGACAACTCGAAGACCAGGGCGGCTGAACTGCTGAAACTGAGCTTTCGCAGTCTGCGCTACAAAACAAAAAAGCTGGGCATCGACTGAAGCCCGCACATCTCCCCCGAGAAGACGCCATGAATGCCTTTTTCACCCAGCTCTTCCGCCCCGTGGTGGACAGCGAAGCGGCCACCAGAAAACATCTGCTCTGGTGGATGCTGCTCCGGCTCCTGCTGATGAGCGTCCTCTGCATCACAGCGGCCCTGCTGCGTGACCGGAGCAACAATCTCATTATTCCGCCCCTGCCGCAAACGAGCTTCTTCCTGCTGGCGCTCTGCCTTTTTTCCATCGGCTCGGCCTTCCTGCTGCAGAAGGCGAACTTCAAGGGCCGGAAGCTCAAGGCCTTTGTCCTCGCCCAACTCTGGGCCGATGCCCTGTTCGTGGCCTTTTTCGTCTACGCCACGGGCTGCAGCTTCTCGAACTTCACCCCGCTCTTCATCCTGCCCATCATCACGGCCGGTCTCATTCTCTACAAACCGGGCAGTCTGATCCTGGCCACGGGCAGCACCTTTCTCTACGCTGCCGTGCTGCTGGTGGAACTGTATGGCCCGCTGCCCGAATATTTTCAGGCCACGAACTACCGCAGGCCGGTGCAGCTCCTGATGCTGCTGACACCCTTTGCCTTTTACGGCCTGCTCTTCTTTTTGTCCGCCCTGCTGAGCGGCCAGATGGGCAGCCGCCTGCACCGCACCCAGCAGGCGCTGCGCAAGACCACCCAGGCCTACGGCCAGTTGGCGCATCTGTACCGCCAGATCTTCAACGACATCAGTACCGGCATCATCACCACCGACCCCGCGGGCCGCATCAATTCCTACAACCAGGCCGCAGCCAGCATCACCGGCTGCAAACGGGCACAGGTGCTGGGCGAGCCGCTGGCCCGCCACTTTTCAGCCATTGCCGACCACCTCTCCGAAAACCAGGGCCGCAGTGTCTGCGACTTTGTCAAGCCGGACGGCGAAGCGATCCGCCTCGGCTATTCCTGCGCACCGCTCCGCCTCGTGGAGTCTGAGGACAGGGAGGCCGGTCTGGCCAAGGTGATTACGCTGCAGGACATCAGCCGGGTGGAACGCATGGAGCGGCAGATGCGGGAAGCCGAAAAACTGGCTGCCATCGGCGAGATGAGCGCCATGATCGCCCACGATTTCCGGAACCCGCTGGCCGCCATTTCCGGTTCGGCCCAGATGCTGTCCATGTCCGCAGACAGCAGCCAGGCCGGCGCCACCAGGGTGACCGCCACGCTGGCAGCCATCATTCTGCGCGAGACCGGGCGCATGGAGAAGACCATCGCGGATTTTCTCCTCTTTGCCCGGCCGCAGCCGCCGCGGCAGCAATGGTTTCAGCTCAGGCCGGTTCTGGAAGACCAGATTGCACGTTTTCTGGGGGCGGGCGAGCGCTTTTCGAACCTCACGCTCCAATGGGACATTCCGGTGGACATGCTCTGCTGGGCAGACCAGGGGCAGATTGGAGTCATTGTCCGGCAGGCGGTGGAAAACGCCTGGCTGGAAGTGCAGGAAAACCAGGCCATCATTCTGATCCGGGCCTTCGTGCAGGAACTGCCCGGAGAGCATAACAGCCTGTCGCTCGAAGTGTGCGATCAGGGGCCGGGCATTCCAGTGGAACTCAGGGAAAAGGTGTTTGCGCCCTTCTTCTCGCACCGCGCCAAGGGCACGGGCCTGGGACTGGCCATTGTGCGCCAGATTGCCCAGCAGCATGGGGGCACGGCGCTGATCGACGAAAGCGAAGACTATCGCTGCATCGTGCGGATCACAATGCCCCAGCCGAAGATAGCGCCCCGCTGATCCTGTCAATGTGCGCACCCAGGCCCTTGAGCTTGCCGACCATGTTTTCGTAGCCGCGCTCCAGGTGGTAGATGCGGGAAATTTCTGTCCTGCCCCGGGCGGCCAGGCCGGCAATCACGAGCGATGCCGAAGCGCGCAGGTCGGTTGCCATGACCGGCGCGCCGGAAAGGCTGTTCCGGCCCTGGCCGCGTACCACGGCCCGCGAACCTTCGATGGTGATGTCCGCGCCCATGCGCAGCAGCTCGGCCACATGCATGAAGCGGTTTTCAAAAATGGTTTCATGGATGACCGAGGTGCCTTCCGCCAGTGTCATCAGCGCCATGAACTGCGCCTGCAGATCGGTCGGGAAACCGGGATAGGGCCGGGTCGTGATGTCAATGCTCTCCAGGGCGCAGCGGCTCAGCCCGCCGTCGTCCGGACAGTACACCAGGAGCATGTCGTCCTGCCCTTCCTCGATCACCAGCCCGCAGTGCTGCAGTTTGTCGGCAAGGGCGCGCACATGCTCGGGCACGCAGTTTTTCAGCAGCACCCGGCCGCCGCAGGCCGCCACCGCAATCATATAGGTGCCGGTTTCGATGCGGTCGGGGATCACCGCCGTTCGGGCCGGCTGCAGGCGGGCCACGCCGTGCACCACCAGGCTGTCCGTATCCTTGCCGTCGATGCAGGCCCCCATCCCGTTGAGCATGTCGATGAGATTGCCCACCTCCGGCTCCCGCGCTGCGTTGTCGATGTGGGTCTCGCCCGCCGCGCAGACCGCCGCCATCAGTACATTCTCCGTGCCGGTCACCGAGGGCACGTCGAAGTATATGGCGCCACCCTGCAGGGGGCCGGGGGAGCGGGCCTCCACATAGCCCTGTTCAAGGCGGGTCTCGACGCCCAGGCGCTCGAAACCCTTCAGGTGATAGTCAATCGGCCTGGCCCCGATCGCGCAGCCGCCTGGCAGGGAAACCCGGGCGCAACCCAGCCGGCTGAGCAGGGGCCCCAGGACCAGGACCGAAGCCCGCATGGTCCTGACCATCTCGTAGGGCGCTTCCGCCCCGCTGAGGACATCGGCATTGATGCGCACCAAGCCGCCGTCCCGCTCCCAGCGCGCCCCCAGGCTTGCCAGCAGGCCCAGCATGGTGCGGGTGTCACGGAGATCGGGCACGTTCTCCAGCACGTGCTCGCCAGGAGCCAGCAGGGTCGCCGCCAGAAGCGGCAGGGCGGCATTCTTGGCGCCGCTGATCGGCACTTCGCCATACAGGGGCGAACCGCCTTCGATCACGAGTTTGTCCATGGCAATCAAAAGGATTCCGGGTCGGCCTCATGCGGCTGCACGTGCGGCCAGAACCCGGGAACGGCCGGCCAGATCCGGCAGAATCCGCACATCTTCATAAGAGGAGGACGCAGTGAACAGGCTGCGCACAGCCTCCGCCTGCGTCGCGCCTATTTCCAGAAACAACCCGGCGCCGGGCCGGAGGAACGGGCCCGCGTTCCGGCTGATGGCGCTGAGGCAGTCCAGACCATCCGGGCCGCCGAAAAGCGCCGAACGGGGCTCAAAGCAGCCCACCTCGGGCGCCAGTGCGGCCATCTCCCGAGCCGACACATAGGGCGGATTGCTCACCAGCACATCGTAGCGGGCGCCTGCGGGCAGGGCTGCAAAGCAATCGCCCCGCACAAAGGCGATGCGCTCCGCCACGCCATGCCGGCGGGCATTTTCGGCTGCCACCCTAAGCGCTGCAGCCGAGCGATCCACAGCCGTCACCCGGCAGCCCAGCTCCCGGGCCAGCACCACGGCAATCACGCCGCTGCCCGTGCCCAGATCCAGAGCCTGCCATGAGGCGTCCACCCCGGCGGCACGGCTCGAGGCCAGGGCCTGCTCCACCAGAAACTCGGTCTCCGGTCGGGGAATGAGCACATCCCGGGACACCGAAAAAGGCAGCCCCCAGAACTCCCGCTCGCCCAGAATATAGGCCAGCGGCTCCCGGCTCAGGCGTCTGCGGACCAGGGCCGCGAAGCGGGCTGCTGCCCCATCACCGACCGTATCCCGCTCGTGCACGATCAGCCCGGCCCGGTTCAGGCCGAACACATGCTGTGCCAGCAGTCTGGCCTCCAGTTCCGCACATTCGATCCCGGCCCGCGCAAAGGCAGCCGCACCTTCAGCGACCAAAACGCCAAGAACAGGGCCGGTCACAGCCCGTCCGTCCGGTTCAGGGCCTCGGTCTGGAAATGGGTGGCCAGAGGCAGGAGCACCTCGTCCAGCACGCCTTCCATGAACTGGTCCAGCCTGTACAGGGTCAGATTGATACGATGATCGGTGACCCGGCCCTGGGGGAAATTGTAGGTGCGGATACGCTCGCTGCGGTCGCCGCTGCCCACCTGACCCCTGCGGTCTTCGGAGATGCGCTCGTGGCGTTCCTGCTCCAGCTTGTCCAAGAGCCGCGCCCGCAGCACCTGGAGTGCCTTGGCCTTGTTTTTGTGCTGGGATTTTTCGTCCTGACAGGTCACCACCATGCCGGTGGGCAGATGGGTGACCCGGACCGCGGAATCCGTGGTGTTCACTGACTGTCCGCCCGGCCCGGAGGAACGGTAGACGTCGAATTTGAGTTCATTGGGCTCGATGTGCAGCTCCACCTCGTCAGCCTCGGGGATAATGGCCACGGTCACCGCCGAAGTGTGGATGCGGCCCTGGGTTTCCGTGTCCGGCACGCGCTGCACCCGGTGCACCCCGGACTCGTACTTGAGGTGCGAATACACCTGAGCGCCGCTGATCTGTGCGATAATTTCCTTGAAACCGCCAATGCCCGTGGCGCTGGAGTTCACCACTTCGACCTTCCAGCCCTTGCTCTCGGAGTAGCGGTTGTACATGCGAAAGAGATCCGCCGCAAAGAGGGCTGCCTCGTCGCCGCCGGTGCCGGCCCGGATTTCCAGAAAGATGTTTTTCTCGTCGTTCGGGTCCCTGGGCAAAAGCTGGATGCGGATGGCCCGCTCCAGTTCTGGCTTGCGCGCCTCAAGCGCTTCCAGCTCCGCCCTGGCAAGCGAAACCAGTTCCGGGTCTTCCTCGGTCTGCGCCAGCTCGCGGCTGCCGGCGATCTCGGCCAGCAGTTTTTTGTACTGCCCATACAGTGCGGCCACCCTGGCCACCTGGGTGTGCTCCCGCACCGCGGCGCGGTACTCGTCCTGACGAGTCAGCAGCTCCGGATCGGCGAGCCGCCGCTCCAGCGCCGACAATTTTTCACCGATATCGGCAAGCTGCTCAAACATGGGCGCAAAAAAAGCGTGACCTGCCCATACCGGATGGGAACAGGCCACGGCGGATAAACGGGACGGTTATTTCCTGCCGGCTGCCTTGGCAGCCAGATGGGCCGCATACTTCTTCTTGAACTTCTCGATACGGCCTGCAGTATCCACCAGCTTTTGCTTGCCCGTGAAAAAGGGATGGCAGGCAGAGCAGATTTCCACGTGCATTTCCCTGTTGACCGAACCCAGCTCGATCTCGTTGCCGCAGGCGCAGACCGCCTTGATATGGTGGTATTCCGGATGAATATTCGCCTTCATGTTGTCCTCCTCAACGGAAAAAAATCGCGGTAAGCAAGCGCGCACACATATAAACCAGATGGACTGCTTTGCAAAGTGAAATGCCGCCTAACGGTTCATGGCGGCAAAGAATTCCTGGTTGCTCTTGGTTTGTCCCATCTTGTCCAGGAGAAATTCCATGGCATCCACCGGATTCATCGCGGAGAGCAATTTTCTGAGAATCCAAATGCGGTTCAACTCCTCGGGCGGCAGCAGCAGATCCTCCTTCCTGGTGCCGGACTTCAGCATGTCAATGGCCGGATACACACGACGATTCGCCATCTTGCGGTCCAGCACGATCTCCATGTTGCCCGTGCCCTTGAATTCCTCGAAAATCACCTCATCCATGCGGCTGCCGGTTTCAATCAGCGCGGTGGCGAGAATGGTCAGACTGCCGCCCTCTTCCACATTTCTGGCCGCCCCGAAAAAGCGTTTGGGCCGGTGCAGGGCATTGGCTTCCACGCCGCCGGAAAGAATCTTGCCGGATGCGGGCGTGACCGTGTTGTAGGCCCGGGCCAGACGGGTGATGGAGTCCAGCATGATGACCACGTCCTTCTTGTGTTCCACCAGCCGTTGCGCCTTCTGGATGACCATCTCCGCCACCTGAATATGGCGCTGCGGCGGCTCGTCAAAGGTGGAACTGACTACCTCGGCCCGGACGGTGCGCTGCATGTCGGTCACCTCTTCGGGCCGCTCGTCGATCAAAAGCACAATCAGGATGATCTCCGGATGGTTGGCGACGATGGCGTTTGCGATCTGCTGCATCAAAACGGTCTTGCCGGTGCGGGGCGGGGCCACGATCAGGCCACGCTGGCCCTTGCCCAGGGGCGAGGCGATGCTCAACACCCGCATGGAAAGGTTGTCCGGCGTGGTTTCCAGATTGATGCGCTCATCCGGATGGAGCGGGGTCAGGTTGGTGAAGGTGGTTTTGTTCTTGGCTGCTTCCGGCGGATCGTAGTTGATGCTGTCCACCTTCAGGAGTGCAAAGTAGCGCTCGTTGTCCTTGGGTGAGCGCACCTCGCCCTCGATGGTGTCGCCGGTACGCAGGTTGAGCCGCCGTATCTGCGAAGGGGAGACATAGATATCGTCCGGGCCGGGCAGATAGTTGTAATCCGGCGCACGCAAAAAGCCGAAGCCGTCCTGCAGAATCTCCAGCACGCCGCTTCCCCGGAGTTTGCCCTCGTCATCCGCCTGTACCTTCAGAATGGCGAAGATGAGCTCCTGCCGGGTCATGTTGCTGAAGCCCTCGATATTGAGGGCAGCGGCCATATTGACCAGTTCCTTGATTTTTTTGTTCTTCAGATCGGAGAGATTCATGGGCAGACGGGGCCGCTACAGGCCAAAGGAGAAGGAGAAATGCAGCGCGTCCCGGCGCCACCGCAGGGCAATGGGCCGAAACATGCCGGAACAATACGGCGGCAGATGCAAGGGGGCTTGTACGTATTCAAAAGACGGGAACAAGCGGCATGGCAAGGATGCCGGCAGCAGAAATTAACAGAGCGCCGAAAAGATGCGCAGCGGCAATGACAGCGATGACAACAGGCAAGTAAAGCTTGCGGGATTGCAAAACAGAAGATCCGCACGAAAGGAGCGCGAAGTGCAAGGGATGCTATTGAATTTGGGTAGCGCTGTCAAGCACTTTCTTGTACCCGTTTCTCCAGCGCTTCACCCAGCCGGACAGCGGCCCGCCGCGTTTCGGCCCAGCTCCCGTTGTTAGCAATCACATAGTCGGCCAGACGCGCCTTTGCGGCCAGATCCATCTGGGCCGACAGCGCCTGCCTGGCCTGTTTGTGGCTTACGTGGTCCCTGCGCACGAGCCGGCAGAATTGCACGGCCCTGCGGGCATAGACCACCAAAACGGCATCCATGTGCTGCTGCCAGCCTGCTTCGTACAGCAACGGCACCTCCACCAGCACGAGCGGGGCCCCGCCGCAGCGGGCAATCTCCTCCCGCATGCGGGCCAGCGCCACGGGATGCAGCAGGCTGTCGACCTGCTGCCGCAGCCCGGCATCGGCGAACAGGGCTGCCCGCAGGCAAGGCCGGTCGATGGCGCCATCCGGGCGCTCGTAGCCGGTCCCAAATGCGGCATGCAGCGCCTGCCAGCCCGGCTGTCCCTGGTCCAGAAGACTGCGGCAGCAGTGGTCCATATCGACAAGCGGCGCCAGACAATAACTGGCCAGCAGGCGGCTGACGCTGCTCTTGCCGGAGCCGATGCCGCCGGTGACGCCCAAAATCACGGGGCCCTCCCCAGGCCGCGCAACGCGGCCAGCACAGCCTGCATATCCGGCCAGAGCGGGGCGGTGGCCGTCATTTCCTGGCCACTCACCGGATGGGTAAAGGTCAGGCTGCTGGCATGCAGCATCTGCCGGAGTGGACGCACCGGCGCACTGGCTGCCACCCTGCCGCCGTAGAGGGTATCGCCCGCCACCGGACAGTGCAGGGCAGACATGTGCACCCGAATCTGGTGAGTCCGGCCGGTTTCCAGACCAATTTCGGCCAGGACCCAGCCATTGGCAAAGCGCTCGACAACACGCCAGTTGGTGGCCGCAAAGCGCCCGTTTTGTTCGCGCACCGCCATCTTCTGCCGCTGCAGCGGATGCCTGCCTATGGGGGCGGTTATGCGTCCCTGCGCCTCCGCGGGCGAGCGCAGCAAAATGGCGTGATACACCTTGCGCACCGAGCGTTCCTGAAAGGCCGCCATCAGTGCCTGCAGGCACCGCTCGTTCCTGGCGACCAGAAGCAGGCCCGAAGTATCCTTGTCCAGCCGGTGCACAAGCCCGGCCCGCCCCTCGGCCAGGCCCGGCAGGGTGGCGTAGCGATACAGAAGACCATTCGCCAGGGTGCCGCTTTTCTGGCCGCTGCCCGGGTGCACCGTCAGACCCGGCGGCTTGCTGAGCAGGAGCAGATCTTCGTCCTCGAAGAGGACCTCAAAGGCGATCGGCTCTGGCCTGAGCGCGGACGGTTCGGCAGCAGGCGCGGCAAAGGCAACCCTGTCGCCAGTCTTCAGGCGCAGACCAGCCTTGGCCGCAGGCTGGCCGTTCACGGAAACCCGCGCCTGCTGTGCCAGCTTCAGAAAAAAAGAACGGGAATGTTCTGGAAAACGGGCGGACAGGAAATGATCCAGTCGCCAGCCGGCCTCCTGCGGCAGCACCTGGCATTCGGCACCCTGGCCCGGGATACTGCCAGTTGTGGAGGCATCAGGCTGGCCGTCTGGAACCGGGACGGACATCAGGAGAAGAGCTGCTCGATCTGGTGGACAACCTCGGCTTCCGCCATCTTGTCCGCCAGAGAAATCTCCTTGGCCAGGAGTTCCATGGCGGTATCCAGCATCTTGCGCTCGCCGTAGGAAAGTTCCTTGTCGCCGCGCAGCAGATACAGATCCCGCAGAACCTCCGCCACCTCGAAGGCCGATCCCGTCTTGATCTTGTCCATGTACTCGCGGTAGCGGCGATTCCAGGTTTGGGTGGCCAGCTCCACGTCCCGTTCTTTCAGAATCTCCCAGACCCGTTCGGTTTCCTCCGGCGAAATGATGCTCCTGAGGCCCACATTCTGGCTCGTGGCTGTGGGAATCATGATGGTCATATCGGTCTTCAGGATCCGCATGACGTAAAAGCTCTGATCCATCCCGCCGATGGATTTCGTTTCGATGGCCTCAATCTGCCCCACCCCGTGAGCCGGATATACGGCCATGTCACCTTGCGCAAACACGGCAGCCTCATATTTGGAAAAAAAGAAAGAATGTTGGAATATACCATTTTATATTTTTTTCGCAAAGACGGCATGCCGCCAGGGGCGCAGTTTCATGCCGCACCGCGGCCGTTGATGCTGTTCATGCAGGCATCCACCCCCTGGCTGATGAAGAGTTCAAGAGCCTCGTTGACCAGAGGAACGCGCTCGTCCCAGAGCCTGCGCCCGGCCATGCCAAGGGGCGCGAGCACATAGTCGACAATCCCGGCTTCATCATGGCCGCCCGGCCCAGGCGGCCGACCGATGCCGATACGGATGCGGGCAAAATCACGGCTTTTCAGATGCTCGATCAGGGAGCGGATGCCATTGTGGCCGCCCGCTCCTCCGCCCCGCATAACCTTGATGCGGCCTGCCGCCAGGTCCAGATCGTCGTGCAGCACGATGAGGCGGGCCAGAGGGATGTCGAAGTAGTCGAGGTAGCGGCGCACACACAGGCCGGAGTGGTTCATGAAGGTCTGCGGCTTCACGCAGCACAACTGGGCACCCCCCAGGCGGCCCTGAGCCGCTTCGCCCTGCATCCTGGCCGCTGCGAAGCGCCAGCCCTGAGCGTCGGCAAAAGCATCCAGAAAATAAAACCCGGCATTGTGCCGGGTATGGATGTAGCCAGGGCCGGGATTGCCCAGCCCCACCACCAGATATTTGTCCACAGGTTCAGACAACCTGCACGCAGACCGTATCAGTCTTGCTGCGCATCTCCACGTTGGCAGGCACCGTAATATCCGCAGGGGTCAGCCCCTTGCCGCCCTGCTCGAGCGCCGTAATGTCGGCCTCGATCTCGTCCGGGATGTCCAGCGGCTTGCCGAAAAGCAGCACCTCACTGACATGAATCTGGAGCTCGCCCCCCAGATCAACGCCCTTGGGCGTGCCGATAAACTTCAGAGGTACGGCAAACTGGGCCGCTTTTTCCAGATCGATTTCCAGAAAATCGATATGGAGCAAGGCGCCGGTGACGGGATCCTTCTGAATCTCCTGCACCCTGGCGTGACGAACCCCCTTGCTGTCACCGTTCACAGCCAGATTGATGACCGCATTGCGGCCATGAATGTGGTGCAGGTCCTTGAACAGCCTGGACGTGGCAAACTGCAGCGCTACCGGCTCCTGCCCGCCGGAGTACACGACCCCTGGCGTATGCTTCTGCATCCGCATCTGCCGCATCGCGCCTTTGCCAAAAACCGTGCGCTTGTCCGCGCTCATATCCACCTGAATCATATCCCCCTTCCTCCGGGACAATTAATTATAGAAAGAGACAACTGACCGAATCTTCGTTGTTAATGCGCCGAATGGCCTCACCCAGCAAATGCCCCACGGACAGAACGGCGATCTTTCCGCAGTGTCTGGCCTTTTCGCCGAGCGGAATGGTATTGGTAACCACCAGAGACTTCAGGCAGGACTTTTCGATGCGCTCGATAGCCGGACCGGACAGCACCGCATGGGCGCAACAGGCATGGACTTCCCTGGCCCCGGCATCCAGAAGGATCTGCGCACCACCGCACAGGGTGCCGGCCGTATCCACGATATCATCCAGGAGGATGGCCGTCTTGCCCTCGACGTTGCCGATGACCCGCACGGCCTCGCACTCATTGGCCTTGTCCCGCCGCTTGTCGATAATGGCCAGATCGACATTCAGTTTCTTGGCACAGGCCCGGGTGCGCTCCACGCCGCCGGCGTCCGGCGACACCATGATCACATCGCTGAAACGCTCCCGAATGTACGGCAGCAGCACAGCGGCGCCGTAAAGGTGGTCCACCGGAATATTGAAAAAGCCCTGGATCTGGCCTGCGTGCAGGTCCATGCACAAAACCCGGCGCGTGCCCACCACCATGAGCATTTCCGCCACGACCTTGGCCGAGATCGGCACCCGGGGTCGCACCTTGCGGTCCTGCCGGGCATAACCGTAATAGGGCATGACCGCTGTGATCCGCCTGGCCGAAGCGCGGCGCAGGGCATCAACCATGATCACCAGCTCCATGAGATTCTCGTTGACCGGTGGGCAGGTGGGCTGAATCACGAATACATCCGCACCCCGCACATTTTCCCCGATTTCGACACAGATTTCGCCGTCGGAGAAGCGCTTCACCACAGACTGTCCCAGAGGAATGCCCAGGTGATCACAAATCTCTTTCGCCATCTCCGGGTTGGCGTTGCCCGTGAATACCTTCAGTTTCTTCGGCATGGCCCGCTAGAGCAAGAAAATGGCTGGGACGGGAGGATTCGAACCTCCGAGTGCAAGGATCAAAACCTTGTGTCTTACCGCTTGACGACGTCCCAGTGTTTGCATGATCCCAAAATCGACAAAAGCTGGCTCAGCCGCTCAAAGGCCGGGTCAGGTAGGTGTGGGCATATATGCCCTGGAAGTGCAGAAAAGCCCTTTTGGCCTGTTCCCTGTCCGCAAACAGACCGAATACCGTCGCCCCGGAGCCCGACATCAGGGCAGGCTCCGCACCGAGCCCGGCCATCTCGGCTTTCAACTCGCCAACCACCGGATAACGCGACACAGTCACCGGCTCCAGGTCGTTGACAAAGGGGCATGACTGCCCCCCGCCTGCAGAACGTTGGAAGCTATCGTCAAGGGCCTGACTTGTCAAGTCCAAACTCTGATACACCCATTTGGTGGACACGGAAACACCAGGATGCACCAGCAGCACGGCAGGGCCAACAAGCGGTGCGACCGGCTGCAGCATCTCGCCCACCCCCCTGGCCAGGGCCGCTGGCGCATCCTGCATGAAGAACGGCACATCCGCGCCCAGGCGCAGGGCCAGAGCGAGCTGTTGAGCCCTGGGCATCCGCAGGCCGGAGAGGCGCAACAAAGCGCGGAGCGTCGCCGCCGCATCGCTGCTGCCGCCCCCCAGCCCGGCTGCCACCGGAATATGCTTTCTCAGCGTGATGCGCACGCCGAAATCCGCCCGGGTTTCGGCGAAAAACAGGGCCGCCGCCCGCCAGACCAGATTTTCCGGACCAACCGGCACCGCCCGGCCCGCACAGACCAGCTCTATGCCCCGGTCAAGGCGCTCGAATGCCAGTTCATCGCAGAACTCCAGCTTCTGCATGCGGCTGTCGAGCAGGTGGTAGCCGTCCGGCCTTCTCCCCGTGATGCGCAGATGGAGATTGATCTTGGCCGGCGCCTGCAGATGCAGGATCTGCTGCGCCATGCCCTCAGCTCAGGCGCACGTAGTGCATTTTCAACTCGTAGAGAACCCGGTCCAGCAGTTCCCTTTCCTCCTCGACCAGATTGCCCAGGGTTTTCGTTTTGAGCAGGGCAATGGTATCGATGGCGTGCTTGGCCAGTTCCAGATTCCGCTCCTTGCGCCCGGTTTCGGGGTGGGGCAGCTCGCCCATGTGAAACAGGGCCGAGGTGTTGAGGGACAGGATCAGGGACGAAAAGGTGACCGTGGGCATCACGCAACGGCCAAAGGCGTCTCTGACCTGACCTTCCGGACAGGGGCAGCTTTCTTCTGCCTGCGTTTCGGGCTGGGAGCTGGTTTCGGACATGATTTTCTCTCTGGAACAGATGGCCAATATGCGATTTTTCAACAGTGGGCGCCCTATGTTAATATCCTTTCCCGCTCCGCGCCACAAGGAATTGCAGTGCCCGAACAAGGACTTGCCGGGCCGACATCGCTGCGGTACAACAGCCCGGCAATCCGGCAATCCTTTCCCCAAAAAAGAGTGCGCATCCGTGACAGACCGGCAAGCCCACGATTCCCGCTTCCTCTATCCCCTGCACCCAGACGATCCGGCAGACGACAGCAGCGCCTGCCACGTGGTCCTGGTCGAACCGGAGATTCCGCCCAACACCGGGGCCATCGCCCGCCTGTGCGGCGCCACCGATTCCGTGCTGCATCTGGTGCACCCCCTCGGCTTCAAAACCGATGACAGGCACCTGAAGCGCGCCGGGCTCGACTACTGGGAGCACGTGCGCATCCGCCACTGGGACAACCTGGCCGCCTTTCTGGCCGCGCAGCCAAAGGCCCGGCTCCATCTGCTCACCACCAAAAGCGGGCGGCCCTACACAGCGGCCCGCTTCCGGCCGGGGGACATGCTGGTCTTTGGCCGTGAGACAAAAGGCTTGCCGGAAGAAATCCTTGCACTATATAGTGATCGCTGCCTGACCATCCCCATGTGCAACCCGCATATCAGGAGCCTCAATCTGGCCATGTGTGCGGGCATCGTGCTCTATGAAGCGATCCGGCAGCGGGATGCACACTCTTTTCCAAGCGGAGTCGCAGATGCCAGAACAAGTCTATAATTTTTACGCCGGCCCGGCCGTCCTGCCCAAACAGGTGCTCAAACAGGCAGCCCTCGATATCGTCGATTTCAACCAGTCGGGCATGGGCATCATTGAAATCAGCCACCGGAGCCAGGCATTCACCGCGGTCATTCAGGAGACCGAAGCGCTTATCCGCGAACTCCTGGGCGTGCCCGGGCATTACAAGGTGCTCTTTTTGCAGGGCGGCGCCTCCAGCCAGTTCTTCATGGTGCCGATGAACCTCCTGCAAAAAGACCGGGTGGCGAGCTATCTCAACACCGGCGTGTGGTCGAACAAGGCCATCAGGGAGGCCCGACTCTTCGGCCAGGTCGAGGTACCCTACTCCAGCGAAGCGACCGGCTTCACGCGGGTGCCCCAACACGGCGAATACACGGTCAACCCCAAGAGCGAATACCTGTACTTTGTCAGCAACAACACCGTCTATGGCACCCAGTTTCACGCAATGCCGGAAACGGATGCCATGCTGGTGGCCGACATGTCCTCGGACATTCTGTCGCGCCCTGTGGATGTGAGCAGATTCGGCCTGATTTACGCGGGCGCACAGAAAAATATCGGGCCGGCCGGCGTAACCCTGGTCATCATCCGGGAGGACCTCCTGGAACGGGTGAGCGAAAGCGTGCCCACCATGCTGCAGTACAGGACCCACGCAGCGGCGGATTCCCTGTTCAACACCCCGCCCGTCTTTTCCGTGTACGGCGTGGGGCAGGTCATGCGCTGGCTCAGGGACCAGGGCGGCGTGGCGGCCATGGACAGGCTCAGCAAACAGCGCTCCAGCCTGCTGTACGAGGTCATCGACAGCACGGATTTCTACCGTGGCCATGCAGAAAAAGCCTCCCGTTCGGCCATGAACGTGACCTTCACGCTGCCCACCAGGGAACTGGAGGAAAAGTTCCTCCGCGAAACCACGGAACAGGGCTTTATCGGCCTCAAGGGTCACCGCCTGCTGGGCGGCTTTCGGGCCTCCCTCTACAATGCCTTTCCCCTGGAAGGCGTGGCAAAGCTGGCCGAATTTATGCAAGCCTTTGCCCGGAAAAACTGAGCCGGGGGAGCCGATCCAGGCTACCCCTTCCCGGCAAAGCGGTTGCGATGCAAAACCAGAAAACCCCAGTGCCTTTTTAGGGCGCCGGGGTTTTCTGCATGGACTGTCACGGCCAGAGAGGGCCCGGGCCTCAACAGCGTGCGGGCTGTTGTCGTCTGTCAATACCTATAATAATCGGCCTTGTAGGGGCCGGCCACATCCACGCCCAGGTAATCGGCCTGCTCCGGGGTCAGGGTGGTCAGGTGCACGCCGATCTTGTCCAGATGCAGCCGTGCCACTTTTTCATCCAGGAGTTTGGGCAGCATGTAGACACGGTTTTCGTATTTGGCCGTCTCACGCCACAACTCGATCTGCGCCAGCACATGGTTGGTGAAGGAATTGCTCATCACAAAGCTGGCGTGGCCGGTGGCGCAGCCCAGATTGACCAGTCGGCCCTCGGCCAACACGATGATCTTCTTGCCGTCCGGGAAGATCACGTGATCCACCTGCGGTTTGATATTCTCCCACGGCAGATCGCGAATGCCGGCGATATCGATTTCCGCATCAAAGTGGCCGATATTGCACACTATCGCCTCGTCAGGCATGGCCTCCATGTGGGCACGGGTGATAACGCCTGTGTTGCCGGTGCAGGTGACGAAGATGTTGCCGATGGCCGCCACCTCGTCCATGGTCACCACCTGGTAGCCTTCCATGGCCGCCTGCAGCGCGCAGATCGGATCGATCTCGGTGACCAGCACCCGCGCGCCCATGCCTCTGAGCGCCTGGGCGCAGCCCTTGCCCACGTCGCCATAGCCGGCCACCACCGCGACCTTGCCGGCAATCATCACATCAGTGGCGCGCTTGATGCCGTCAATCAGGGACTCCCGGCAGCCGTAGAGGTTGTCGAACTTGGACTTGGTCACCGAGTCGTTGACATTGAAGGCCGGGCAAAGGAGGGCCCCACGGCGCTCCATATCATAGAGCCGGTGCACGCCGGTGGTGGTCTCTTCCGAAAGCCCACGCACGCCCTTCAGCAAGTCCTGGTGTTTTGCGTGCATGACCTGGGTCAGATCGCCGCCGTCGTCCAACAGCATGTTGGGCCGCCAGCCGTCCGGCCCCATGATGGTCTGTTCAATGCACCACCAGAATTCCTCTTCCTTCTCGCCCTTCCAGGCGAAAGTCGGAATGCCGGCTGCCACCATGGCGGAGGCGGCGTGATCCTGGGTGGAAAAGATGTTGCAGGATGACCAGCGCAGCTCCGCGCCCAGGTGCACCAGGGTCTCCATCAGCACCGCCGTCTGAATGGTCATGTGCAGGCAACCCGCAATGCGCGCCCCCCTGAGGGGCTTTTCCCGCCCGAACTCCTCGCGCAGCGCCATCAGACCCGGCATTTCGGTCTCGGCAATGGCCACTTCCCTGCGGCCCCATTCGGCCAGCTTCAAGTCGGCTACCTTATAGTCGCTCATATTGCTCCTGTGATTGAGATGAAAATCATGCCGCCTTCGGCGCTCCGAATGCGGCGTCTGAAAAATTCGGCTCGCCCCTTGTCAAAAGCGTTTTCCCGCAAAGCGCGGCAATGCAGGAGAGCAGGCACAAAAGGCCACTCTCCCCAGGCACCTCCGTTCGCTTCCGCGCCACCGCAGACAAAAAATTACAGGCCTGCCGCGCTCTTCAGCGCCTCGGCCTTGTCCGTACGCTCCCAGGTGAATTCGGGCAGTTCCCGGCCAAAATGACCGTAGGCGGCAGTCTTGCGGTAAATCGGACGCAGGAGATCGAGCTGCTGGATAATGGCCTTGGGTCTGAGGTCAAAGATCTCGTCAACAATCTGGACCAGCCGGGCTTCCGGAATCCTGCCGGTACCAAAGGTCTCCACATTGATGGATACAGGCCTGGCAATGCCGATGGCATAGGCCACCTGTACCTCGACCTCCCGCGCCAGACCGGCGGCCACGATGTTCTTGGCCACGTAGCGGCCCATATAGGCGGAGGAGCGGTCCACCTTGGATGGATCCTTGCCCGAAAAGGCGCCGCCGCCGTGATGCCCCCGGCCGCCGTAGGTATCGACGATAATCTTGCGGCCGGTCAGACCGCAGTCGCCCACCGGCCCGCCGATGACAAAGCGGCCCGTGGGGTTGATGAAGTATTTGGTGTCCTTGTCCAGCATGGCTGCGGGCAGGGCCGGCTTGATGATCTCCTCCATCACCCCGGCCCTGATGGTGTCATAGTCCACCTCGGCCGCATGCTGGGTGGACAGCACCACCGCATCGATGCGTTTTGGCCGGCCGTCCATGTATTCGACCGTCACCTGACTTTTGGCATCCGGCCTGAGCCAGGACAGCCTGCCGCTTTTACGCACCCCTGCCTGCTGGCGCACCAGATCCTGGGACAGGGTAATGGGGAGCGGCATGAGGCCTGCGGTTTCATCACAGGCATAGCCAAACATCAGGCCCTGATCGCCCGCGCCCTGATCGAGATCCAGGCCGCTGCCCTCGTTCACGCCCTGGGCGATGTCCGGCGACTGACGATCCAGGCTGGTCAGCACGGCGCAACTCCGGCTGTCAAAGCCCATGTCCGACGATGTGTAGCCGATATCCTCGATGGTCTCACGCACGATCTGCGGAATATCGATCCGGGCCGTGGTGGTGATTTCTCCGGCCACGAGCACCATGCCCGTGGTGACAAGGGTCTCGCAGGCGACCCGGCCGTATTTGTCCTGGGTTAAAATGGCGTCAAGCACGGCATCGGAAATCTGGTCTGCCATCTTGTCCGGGTGCCCTTCGGAAACCGACTCCGAGGTAAAAATGTAGTCCGACATAGGCGCAACTCCAGAGCGCTGAGGTTAAAATGAGAAGACAAACTATATCCAATTCAACAGGCCCTGACTACTGGCTGGTGAAAAAAAACCGGCAAAAGCGGCGGCAAGACGCTGCTCCCATGACAGGAACCGAGCAGGCGCAGCCCTCTTTATACAGTGACATGACAATGGATTATTTCCCATGCCGCATGGGCATGCCCCGGCTGAACAGGGGCCGGGAGCCGCTGGAACGGCGTGGGCAGGCAGCGGCAAGGATGGCTCTGGGGCTTTGCCGCTGCCTTTCATTCGGAAAAATGGGCGGAACTGGCAGGGGAACCCTCGCGATACAGGCAGGGCGGGCGCCTCGTGCCAAAGGCACCGCAGTATGCCAGGGGCCTTAGAGACATACGCTGCGCCATGAAGCCTGCCCAAGGCTCAGGGCAAAAGCTCTTCCTCCTCCCCGTTCGCAGCATCGCCAGCAATCCCGGCATCCGGGGCATTCGCTTCCGCCCTGTTCGTGCTGCCGGACTTCGCCTCCACCCTGACCGGCTTCCCGGCCTGAACCGGGCCTTCGGCTGCCTGTGCAGGCTGTTTCGGCTCCCAGGGCTCGCCCGGATGCTCGACCTCATGGACAATCCGGATCATGTCATCCAGCACAATGGTTTCCTTGTCCAAAAGCGCTTCGGCTATGGCATTCAGTGCGGCGCGGTGTTCGGTCAAAAGCTGCGTCACCCTTTCGTTGGCATCCAGAATGATCTGCTTGACCACCGCATCGATCCTGCGGGATGTTTCCTCGCTGTAGTCGCGGTGCCGGGTGATTTCCCGGCCCAGAAAAATCTGCTCCTCCTTGGTGCCGTAGGCCAGGGGTCCCAGTTCGTCGCTCATGCCCCACTCGCAGACCATCTTGCGGGCCAGCTCGGTCGCACGTTCGATATCGTTGCTCGCACCGGTGGTCACATCGTCAAAGACCAGCTTCTCCGCCACCCGGCCGCCAAAGAGAATGGCGATCTGGGCGAGCAGATAGCTCCTGGAATGGGTATAGTGGTCGTCCTCCGGAAGCTGCATGGTCAGCCCCAGGGCGCGGCCGCGGGGGATAATGGTCACCTTGTGGACAGGGTCGGTGCCGGGCAGAAGATAGGCCACCAGGGCATGTCCGGCCTCGTGGTAGGCGGTGTTCTCCTTTTCCTTGGGCGTAATGATCATGGACTTGCGCTCCGCGCCCATCATCACCTTGTCCTTGGCCCGCTCCAGAAGCGCGGCATTGATGTCCTCGCGGTTCTCCCGCGCGGCCATGAGCGCCGCCTCGTTCACCAGATTTTCCAGATCCGCGCCGGAAAAGCCGGGCGTCCCCCGGGCAATGACCGCCAGATCCACATCCGGGGCCAGTTTGGTTTTTTTGCCGTAAATCGCCAGGATCTGTTCCCTGCCCTTCACATCCGGCACCGGCACCACCACCTGCCGGTCAAAACGACCCGGCCTGAGCAGCGCCGGATCGAGCACGTCCGGCCGGTTGGTGGCCGCAATGATGATGACCCCGTCGTTGCCTTCGAAGCCATCCATCTCGACCAGAAGCTGGTTCAAGGTCTGTTCACGCTCGTCATGTCCACCGCCCAGGCCGGCGCCACGATGGCGGCCAACCGCATCGATTTCGTCGATAAAGATGATGCAGGGCGCGTTCTTCTTGCCCTGGGCGAAGAGGTCGCGCACGCGGGAAGCGCCCACGCCCACGAACATCTCCACAAAATCCGAGCCGGAAATGGTGAAAAAGGGCACGCCAGCCTCGCCTGCAATGGCGCGGGCCAGAAGCGTCTTGCCGGTTCCGGGCGAACCGGCCAGCAAAACGCCTTTCGGAATACGGCCGCCCAGGCGGGTAAACTTCTGGGGATCGCGGAGAAAATCGATGATTTCCTCGAGCTCGGCCTTGGCTTCGTCAATGCCGGCCACATCCTTGAAGGTCACCTTGACCTCACCCTCTTCCTGCATTCTGGCCCTGGTCTTGCCAAAGGACAGCGCGCCGCCCTTGCCGCCCATCTGCATCTGGCGCATGAAAAACACCCACACGCCGATCAACAGCAACAGCGGAAACCAGGAAACCAGAACCGACATGTACCACGGCATTTCCTTGGGCTTTTCCACGGCAATGTTGACCCGGGCCTTGCGCAGCATGGGAATCAGCTCCGCGTCGCTGGGCGCAATGGTCTTGAAAGGGCGGCCGTCCTGGCCCAGGCCGGTTATTTCCTTGTCCTGAATGGTCACCTTGGAAATGTCGCCGCTTTCCACATGCGTCCAGAACTCGCTGTAGGTGATGGACTGGGCCGGCTTGACGGGGCTGTTGACGAACTGGACCATGAAGAGCACGGCCAAAAGAATCATCAGCCACAGGGTCAGCTTTTTGTAAAAAGTATTCAAACAATCCTCTCAGCAGGGGTTTGCACAACAGAGCCACCCGGCTGGCACCAATGCGGCCGGATGGCACTGGCTGCAATGTAACACGCCTTGACTTTCAGTCAATACGCTTTGAACTTTCCTGAATCGTCATAACGCCCGCTTCCTTCTGCATGAGCGAAACCAGGGCCTTGGTCACGGCCGTGGCGCCGGTAATGGTGGTGCAGTAGGGGATATGATAATCCAGGGCGGCCCGGCGAATGGCGTAGGAGTCCTCGGTGGCCCGGTTGCCGGCCGAAGTGTTGATGATGAACTGCACTTCTCCGTTCTGCACCTTGTCCAGAATATGCGGCCGGCCCTGGGAAATCTTGTTGACCTCGCTGCAGGCGATGCCTTCCTGCTCGAGCCGGGCCGCGGTGCCGCGGGTGGCGATGATGGTGAAGCCCAGTTCCGCCAGTCTGGCCGCGACCGGCACGACCGCGGGCTTGTCCGGATGACGCACGCTGATGAAAACCGTGCCGGCAAGGGGCAGCGGCGAACCGGCCGCGATCTGCGACTTGGCCATGGCCAGGCCCAGGTCCGCATCCAGGCCCATGACCTCACCGGTGGACTTCATCTCCGGGCCAAGCAGGGTGTCCACGTTCGGGAAGCGGTTGAAGGGGAAAACCGCCTCCTTGACCGCATAGTGATGCAGCACCTTTTCCCTGGTGAAACCCAGTTCATCCAGACTCATGCCCATCATCACCTTGGTGGCGATCTTGGCCAGCGGCACGCCGGTGGCCTTGGACACGAAAGGCACGGTGCGGCTGGCCCGGGGATTGACCTCCAGCACAAAGAGCATGTCCCCCTGCACGGCGAACTGCACGTTCATGAGCCCCACCACGCCCAGCTCCAGCGCCATGGCCCGGGTAGCGTCCGCGATCTGCTGCAGCATGCCCTGGGAAAGCGTGTACGGCGGCAGCACACAGGCCGAATCCCCGGAATGGATGCCCGCCTCCTCGATGTGCTCCATAATGCCGCCGATGACCGCCCTTTTGCCGTCGCAGACCGCGTCCACATCCAGTTCTATGGCGTCCTTCACGAACTGGTCGAGCAAAACCGGGTGCTCGGCGCCGCTCATGCCGGGCTTGGCCATGAAGTTGCGGATGCCCTCTTCGTTGTACACGATGCACATGTCGCGGCCGCCCAGGACATAGGATGGCCGCATGACCACCGGAAAGCCGATGCGCCCGATCACGGCCAAGGCCTCATCCACATTGCGGGCCGTGCCGTTGGCAGGCTGACGCAGCCCCAGAAGCTGCAGAAACTGCTGGAAGCGCTGCCGGTCTTCGGCGCGGTCAATGGCATCCGGCGAGGTGCCGATGATGGGCACGCCCCGTTTGGCAAGCGGCCCGGCCAGATTCAGCGGGGTCTGGCCGCCGAACTGCACGATCACGCCGTCCGGCTTTTCCCGGTCAATGATGTTCAGGACATCCTCCAGGGTCAGGGGCTCGAAGTAGAGCCTGTCCGAGGTGTCGTAGTCTGTGGACACGGTTTCCGGGTTGGAATTCACCATGATGGATTCCACGCCGATCTCCTGCAGGGCAAAGGCCGCGTGCACGCAGCAGTAGTCGAACTCGATGCCCTGGCCGATGCGGTTCGGCCCGCCGCCCAGGATCATGATCTTCCGGCGCTCGCTGGGCCGGGACTCGTCCTCGGTCTCGTAGGTGGAATAGT
Organism: Desulfobulbus oralis; assembly: GCF_002952055.1. NCBI lineage: Bacteria > Pseudomonadati > Thermodesulfobacteriota > Desulfobulbia > Desulfobulbales > Desulfobulbaceae > Desulfobulbus > Desulfobulbus oralis. Next base: position 2,483,404 of record NZ_CP021255.1, read on the forward strand.
AGTAGGGCGTGTAGGATGGAAACTCGGCGGCGCAGGTGTCCACGAGCTTGTACACGGGTCTGATGCCCATGTCGAGCCGCCGCTTGCGCACGTCGTCGGCCGCCGTACCCGTGAGGCGGGCCAGTTGCTGGTCGGAAAAGCCATCCTGCTTGGCTCTCAGGAGTTTTTCCCTGTCCAGCGCGGCCAGACCGGCCTGGGCAATCGCATGGCCCTCTGCCACCAGCTCCTGCAGATTGTACAGAAACCAGGGATCGATCCGGGTCAGCCCGTTCAGCCGCTCCACGCTCATGCCGCGGCGCAGGGCCTCGTAAATATAGCCGACGCGTTTGGAGTTGGGTCTGGCGAGACCCGCTTCCAGGTCGTCTTCGTGCATGTCGCGCAGGCCCGTTTTACCGTCGAAACCAAAACCCATACGGTCGATTTCAAGAGAGCGCATGCCCTTCTGGAAGGCCTCCTTGAAGGTACGGCCAATGGCCATGGTTTCCCCCACCGACTTCATGGCCGTGCCCAGGATGTCCTCGGTTTCCGGAAATTTCTCAAAGGTCCAGCGCGGGATCTTGACCACGCAGTAGTCGATGGTCGGCTCGAAGGCGGCGCAGGTTTCCCGGGTGATATCGTTCTTCAGCTCGTCCAGCGTATAGCCCACGGCCAGCTTGGCCGCGATCCTGGCAATCGGGAAACCCGTGGCCTTGGAGGCCAGTGCCGAGGAGCGCGACACCCGCGGGTTCATCTCGATCACCATCAGCTCGCCGTCTTCCGGGTTGATGGCGAACTGCACGTTGGAGCCGCCGCTTTCCACCCCGATTTCCCGCATGATGGCAATGGCCGCGTCACGCATGGCCCGATATTCCCGGTCGGTCAGGGTCTGGGCCGGGGCCACGGTGATGGAGTCGCCGGTGTGCACGCCCATGGGATCCATGTTTTCGATGGAGCAGACGATAATCACATTGTCCTTGCGGTCGCGCATGACCTCGAGCTCCATCTCCTTCCAGCCCAGAAGGGAGCGTTCCAGCATAATTTCGCTGGTCATCGAAAGGTCGATGCCCGCCGCGGCGAGCTGCCGCAGTTCCTCCCGGTTGTAGGCCACGCCGCCGCCGGTGCCGCCCAGAGTGAAGCTCGGCCGCACGATCAGCGGAAAACCAATGCGCCCGGCCGCCTCGATGGCCTCGTCCAGGGTATGGACAATGGCGCTCTCCGGGACCTTGAGGCCGATCTTCCTCATGGCGTCGCGGAACTCCTCGCGGCCCTCGGCCTTGCGGATGACCCCGGCATCGGCAGCCAGCAGCTCGACGCCAAAACGCTCCAGCACGCCCATTTCCGCCACCTTGATGGCGGTGTTGAGCCCGGTCTGGCCGCCCAGAGTGGGCAGGATGGCGTCCGGCCGCTCCCGCTCGATCACCTTGGCCACGAATTCCGGCGTAATCGGTTCGATGTAGGTGCGATCGGCCAGCCCCGGATCGGTCATGATGGTGGCCGGATTGGAGTTGATGAGCACCACTGCAAAGCCTTCCTCCTTCAGGGCCTTGACCGCCTGCACGCCGGAGTAGTCGAACTCGCAGGCCTGGCTGATGATGATCGGGCCGGAGCCAATGATGAGAATCTTGTGCAAATCTGTCCGTTTCGGCATCGTCGTTCTCCTTTTATGTCAGCGGGTCTGCCGGATCATCCCGATGAAGCGGGCAAAGAGGTAGCGGGCGTCGTGGGGTCCTGTGGCAGACTCCGGATGATACTGCACGGAAAAAACAGGCAGTGTCCGGTGCTGCAGGCCCTCCAGGCTGCCGTCGTTCAGGTTCACATGGGTCATGGCCACATCTTCCGGGAGCGTGTCCCTGTCCACACAAAAACCTTGATTCTGCGAGGTAATCTCCACCCTGTCCGTGGCGAGATTTTTCACCGGCTGATTGCCGCCCCTGTGCCCGAACTTCAGCCTGCAGGTTTTGGCGCCCAGGGCCAGGGCGATGATCTGGTGCCCCAGGCAGATGCCGAATATGGGCACCTTGCCGATGAGCTTTTTCACCTCGTCCTGCACGCCGGCCACGCCGGCCGGGTCGCCCGGGCCATTGGAGAGGAAGATGCCGTCCGGCTGGAGGGCCAGCGCCTCTTCGGCCTTTGTGCCGGCCGGCACCACCAGGACGCGGCAGTCGTGCTGCAAAAGCAGCCTGAGCTGGCTCCGCTTCACGCCGAAATCATAGACCAGCACCTTGAAACGGCCCTGCCCTGGACTTTCGGGAAAGGCCCGGCCCGGCTGCGCCCCGTCCCCGGTCCAGATATAGGGCTCCCTGCAGGTGACCAGCGCTGCCATATCCTGACCCGCCATGCCGGGCCACTGGCGGGCCCGCTCGACCAGGGCTTCGGGCGGCGCCTTGTCGGTCGAGACCACGGCCTTCATCGCGCCCTGGCTGCGGAGTTTTCTGGCAAGCATCCGGGTGTCAAAGCCCTCCACACCCAATACGCCGAATTTTTTGAGCAAATCAGCCAGGGTTCCGGTGCTGCGATAGTTGCTAGGGCGGGGCTGATACTGCCGGACCAGAAAGGCCCTGGGATGGAGGGTATCGGATTCCATGTCCTGGGGGTTCACGCCGGAGTTGCCGATGAGCGGATAGGTCATGGTCACGAGCTGGCCGGCAGAGGAGGGATCGCTCAGGATCTCCTGATACCCGCTCATGCTGGTGTTGAAAACCATTTCCCCCAGCGCCTCGCCCGCCCCGGTAAAGGAACGGGCCGGAATGATGGTGCCGTCTTCCAAAGCAATGATCGCTTTCATGATCTTCCTCGTATGAATGGGCTGCGTCAGGTTTTCCAGGCGCAGTACAGAAAAAACGCGGCCCGTGGCCACGCCGCCTGTTTGGCTTTTTCATGGCTTTTCGGGGCGGCCAGGGCCCCCAGGCGATGCCTGCTGCCCCACATGACCCGGCGCCCCTTTACCGGCCTTCCTCTCCAAGGACGGGGTTTGGCCCGGCTTCCCGCAAGGCGCGGACCGCTACCAGACCCGGCTTGTGCAGGCCCTTTCATGTCGACTCCTGCGGACGGGATGCTGTGCCTGCCTGTTTGGCGCTTTTCCTGCCCGCGCCGGCAATGGAAAAGGGCTGACAGGAAAAGCCGGCCAGCAGCGCCTCATGGTGGGGACTGCGTTCACGATCAACCTGGATGATGTCGCCCACACTGGTCTGGCTGTCCGGGAAATTGGCCGCATGGGCCCTGCGGGCATGGCCGGCCCCTTCGGACGTGTAGACGCACCGGCCGGCCGCAGCCTCAAATCCAAGCCGGATGCCGCCCATACCGGCAAAAAGGTCGATAAAGGTCAATGCCGGGAAACTCACTGCAAACAAAAGGCTGTGATTGGCCGCAAGGGACAGCGGGCGGGCCCGCGCGACGAGCAGCTCATAAAAATTCCGCGGCCACGGCAAGTTGCCGGGCCAGTGCGCCCCGCTGGGAGGCAGCGCAGTCGTGGGCAGCCCGGCAGGCGCGCTCATAGGCATGGGCATCGCGGAGCAGCGCCCCCACATGGTCCACGAGTGCGGCCATGTCCGCAACCCGAAAGCCGCCGCCGCTCCCGGCGAGCAGGTTGGCCGCATCCTGCCAGTCCCGCGTGTAGGGGCCGAAATACACCGGTCTGCCCCAGCGTGCCGCCTCCATGAGATTGTGGCCCGAGAGGCGCGGAAGCAGGCTGCCGCCGCAGAAGAGGCAATCGCCTGCCGCATAGAGGTCGGCCAGCTCGCCCATGGTATCCACCAGGATCACCGGCGCTGTGCGCTTTCCAGCAAGCGCAGAGAGGCGTTGCCAGGCCAGACCGCGTTCCTGCAGCAGATTTTCCACCTCGGCCAGCCGTTCCAGATGCCGCGGGGCCAGGGCCAGGACAAGCGGGATGGCCCGCTTCCTGCCCAGCTCCTGCCAGGCCGCGATTAACAGGGCCTCCTCGCCGCCATGGGTGGAGCCGCAGAGCAGAAGCCGCTCCTCTTCCGCAAGGCCCAGCCGCCTTCTGTAAGCGGCCCGGATTGCCCCTGCCCCGGCTTCGTCAAAGGGGGCGTCAAACTTGAGATTCCCGGTCACCTGCATGCACCCCGCTGCCACACCCAGCGCCCCGAAACGCCGACGATCCGCCTCGCCAATCAGGGCCATGCGGCTGAAGCTGCGGAGCACGCCGGCAATCGCCGGCGCCAGCCTCCGGTAACGGCGAAAGGAGCGCTCCGACATGCGGCCGTTCAAAAGCACAAGCGGCACAGCCCGGGCCGAGAGCGTCGTCAGCAGCAGCGGCCAGAGTTCGGTTTCCAGGCAGATGTACAGCGCCGGCCCGATAAGATCGATGGCCCGGTTCACGGCCTGAGGCATGTCCAGGGGCGCCATGATGCAGGAGAGGTCGCGCAGGCGCGCCCGGGCCAGTTCATGACCCTGTCTGCTGGTCACGCTCAACACGTAGCGATACTGCCCGAACTGTTCGCGCAGGGCGGCAAGTAAAACCAGGGCAGCCTGTACCTCGCCCATGGATGCGGCGTGCAGCCACACGGTCGGCCCCCTGTCGGCCGAAAGCCTTGGGTACAGCCCCAGACGTTCTGGAAACAAATAGGCGCTGCGGCCCGGAAAGGCGGGACTTATCGGCGCCAGCAGGCGGGCCAGCGGGTACAGGCAGAGGCCTGTCAGGCGGTAGATATCCAGGAGCAGGGAGCGGCGCACACGCTTTCCTTGGGTCAGGGGCAGGAAAAAATCCGTGTACACTATAACCTTGCGGAAAAAAGGTCAAGAAACATGAAAAGGCAGGGCCAACGCGGCTGCAAAAAAGGGCGAACCCATTGGCCCGCCCTTGTGTCCCGCCGGGTGCCGGCTCACCACCTGCAGCGGCATGTGAGGGGCTCGGCGCTTTCGTGCGTGCCGGGATGCCAGAGGCCTTCCGCCTCCAGGATGCAGGTGGCGGCGGTCATGGCATCCAGAAGCCTGTTATCCAGCCTGGCGAGTCCGGCCACCAGCAGTTCGGGTTCCACAGTGTAATAGGCCTCGGCAATCGCGCCGGTGATCGCGGCCTGGGTGTCGCAGTCACCGCCCATGGAAATCGCCAGGCCAAGCGCGTGCCTGAAGCTCGTGCTCTCCAGAAAGCTCACAATCGCCACCATCACCGAGCCGGGGCAGGTGGCATGGAGCCCGTGCATGGGGCGAAGCGCATCCAGGGTGAAACTCAGATCATAGTGCTTCTGCGCGAATTTCAGCACATCCCGCTTGCTCCCGCCGGTCTTCAGGAGATAGATGCAGCCGGCCACCACCCCGGTCGCCTCGATGGCCACCGGGTTGTCGTGGGTGGCCGCGGCGGAGAGCTGGCCCAGAAGCTGGGCCTCTGCCATGGTGGTGGCATACCAGCCGGGGAAGGCCGCCCGCATGGCCGCGCCGTTGCCATAGCTGTTGTAGGCCTCCAGGGAATCGGAGCTGGCCCAGTCCCAGAAGCGCTTGCCGTAGCCGGCATAAGGATACTGCCGGGCATAGTTCCTGAGCGCCAGGGCCAGTTCCTTTTTGACCAGGCTCTGGTTCTGCTGCGATGCGGCCAGTCCTGCCCGGCCCACCTTCTCCACCCCGGCCCGCATACCCTCGGCAACGGCGCAGGACAGCACGGTCTCATCGGTGTAATGACTGTAGGCGCCAATCAACTCCTTTGGAATCGCCTTCTCAAACTTGCCTTCGTGCGTGGAACCGGCAATGTCGCCCAGAGCCGTGCCGCTCAGGGCCAGGTGGGCGCGTTCAACCCCGGATTCCGGTACCGGTGCGCAGGAAAAGTGGTCCATAATTTCTCCCCTGGTACATGAATGAAAGGCGGCCAGCCGGCCGCCCGTATCCTATCCTCATCTTTTGTCTATGCCCGGCTGGTGCGGGGGTCAAGCGAATTGTTCGCACCGGCGCCAGGCTCCTGCCAGGTGCAGCGGCACCGGAGCGGCTCGGCGCTTTCACGAGTCCCGGGGCGCCAGAGTCCATGCGCCCTGAGCACATGGGTGGCGGAACGCAGGTCTGCCAGCAGCGCGTCGTCCAGCCTGGAGAGCCCGGCTGCCAAGAGATCCCCCGGGATGGCATAGTAGGCCTCCGCAAGCGACCCGGTAACTGCGGCCAGGGTATCGCAATCGCCGCCCATGGAAATCGCCAGGCCCAGGGCATGGGCAAAGCTGCTGCTTTCCAGAAAACAGACCAGGGCGACCATCACCGTGCCCTTGCCGGTGATGTTGCAGGCGTGCACCGGCCGAAGCGCGTCCAGGGTGAAGCTCAGGTCGTAATGGGTACGCGCAAATGCCAGCAGGTCCTTCTTGGCGCCGCCGCTTTGCAAAATGAAGATGCAGGCCGCCACCACGGCCGCCGCCTCTTCCGCGTCCGGGTGGTTGTGGGTCGGTCGGGCCGTGAGTGTGCCAAAAAGCTGCGCTTCGGCAAGGGTTTTGGCATACCAGCCCGCAAAGGCACAGCGCATGGCCGCACCGTTGCCGTAGCTGTGGTAGCCCGCCAACGTGTCGCTTTCCACCCAGCTTCTGAAACGGCTGCCATAGCCGGCCTGCGGATAGCGCCGCGCATAGCTTTTGATGGCGCGGGCAAGATCAGCCACCACCTGGGCCTGCATTTCCGGCCTGCAGGACAAGGCGGCCCGGTCAAGACGAAAGAGGCTCTCCTGCAGTCCGGCGGCAACCGCGCAGGTGAGCACCGTGTCATCGGTGAAATGGCTGTGCGGGCCGATCAGTTGCTCCGGAATGACCTTGTCATAACGGCCTTCATGGGTGGAACCGGCAATGTCGCCCAGTACCGGCCCGCTCAGGGCCGGATGAGCGCATGCGCCATTTTCCGGACTGTCCGCCTCCATGCCTTCCCGCTCCTCAATCCTCGAGGAGGCCCCGGATATAGGGGCCCAGGGCAGCCGGGCCTTCCCGGTCCACCAGCTCGATGGCGGCAGTGCCCACAATCGCCATGTCCGCCTTGCCCCTGAGGCTCTGCACATCGTCCCGGGAGCTGATGCCGAAACCCACGGCCAGCGGCAGGCTGGTCGCCTTGCGACAGCGGGCCAGATATGCGGCGATGTCCGCATCGATTTCGGTGTGTCTGCCGGTCACGCCGCGGCGGGCCACGCAGTACACGAAACCTTCGCCTTGCCGGCCGTTGGCCGCCAGACGCGCATCCGTCGAGGTGGGCGCAAAAAAGGACACTGGCGAGAGGCCGAGCTCGCGGCTCGAGGCAATGTAGCTGGCGCCCTCTTCCGGCGGCAAATCCGGCACAATGGCACCGCAGCAGCCGATGTCCCGGCATCTTTCCAGAAAGGGCCGCTCACCGTACTGAAAGAGGATATTGTAATAGGTCATGAAAAAAAAATGCACCGCGGGGTATGCGGCCGCCATTTCCCGGCCGAAATCCAGACAGTCGGCCACCCTGGTGCCTGCCTCCAGGCTCTTCCGGCCAGCCTGCAGAATCGCCGGGCCGTCGGCAATGGGTTCGGAAAAGGGAATCTGCAGCTCGATGCAGTCCACGCCGCCCGCAGCCATCTGGCCGACAAGCTCGCGGTTCACCGCAAAGGACGGATAGCCCAGCATCAGGTGGGTCATCAGGAGAATCGGCTTGTGGCGCAGCCGCTCCTTCAAATCGCGTTCCAGTTCGTTCATTCGCCCGCCTCCTGATGCAGCGCCTGTTTGTACTCCTCGCCCTTGGCCACGATGAAGCGCTGCCATGAAGGATCGCGGAAGGCCTGGGCAATGGTGAAAATATCCTTGTCCCCGCGGCCCGACATGTTGATGATGATGGCCTCGTCCTGCGGCAGGCTCGGCGCTTCCTTGAAGGCCTGCGCAAAGGCGTGGGCCGATTCCATGGCCGGAATCAGGCCCTCGAGCCGCATGGTGAGCGCCAGGGCTGCCAGCACCTCGGCGTCGGTGGCCGAAACAAAACGCACCCGGCCCGTTTCCGCCAGATTCGCCAGCATGGGCGACACGCCCACGTAGTCGAGGCCGGCGGCAATGGAATGGGTGTCCTTCATCTGGCCGTCCGCATCCTGCAAGAACATGCTCCTGTAGCCCTGGGCCACACCAGGCCTGGCGCCGCTGCCCTCGGCCAGACGTGCGGCGTGCCGACCGCTCGCTATGCCCAGGCCGCCGGCTTCCACGCCGACCAGTTCGACCTTGTCCGGGCCATCGTTCAAAAAGCCCTGAAACAGCCCCATGGCGTTGGAACCGCCGCCCACGCAGGCATAGACCCGCGCCGGCACCTTGCCGTGCTGCGCCAGAATCTGGCGTCTGGCCTCCTTGCCGATGATGGACTGGAACCAGGCCACCATCTCCGGAAAGGGATGCGGCCCGCAGACCGTGCCGATAACGTAGTGGGTGCCGTCCATGGAGGCGACCCAGTCGCGAAAGGCCTCGTTCATGGCGTCCTTCAGGGTGCGCGAGCCGTCCGTGACCGACGCCACGGTGGCGCCCAGCTTTTCCATCCAGAACACGTTGGAGCGCTGCCGGGCCACATCTTCCGCGCCCATGTAAATCGTGCATTCGAAGCCAAAGCGCGCGGCCATGGTGGCCGTCGCCACGCCGTGCTGGCCCGCCCCGGTCTCCGCGATCACCCGGGTCTTGCCCATGCGCCGGACCAGAAGCCCCTGCCCCATCACGTTGTTGGCCTTGTGCGCGCCGGTGTGATTCAGGTCTTCGCGCTTGATGTAGATCTGGGCGCCGCCAAAATGGCGGCTCAGATTTTCCGCATGGGTGAGCGGCGTGGGCCGGCAGGAATAGTTGCCCATCAGATCCACGTATTCCTGCCAGAAGCCCGCATCGGCCCGGGCCGCCTCATAGGCCCTGTTCAGATCGGCAAAGGCGGCCTGCAGCACTTCCGGAATAAAAGCGCCGCCCCATTGGCCATAGTATCCTTTTCTCATCGTCTGCTCTCCGCAAGATGCAGCCGGCAGGCCGCAGCAAAGTCTTCGGGATAGTGCCCGGACACATAGCGCGTCTGCGCCTCGGTAAAGCCACCCATGGCCCAGGGCAGTTTGGGCAAAAAGGCGTAGAGCAGGGGCTGGCCGTTGTGCAGCCCCAGCCGCTTGCCGTATTCGATGGTGGTGACCATGCGCGCATGCATTCCGGCCAGCACCTGCTGGGCAATGAGCATGGCCCGGTCAATGGAGGCCCGCACCGCGGGCCCTGCCTCGAAAATATTGCCCACCGGGCCCTCTGCTGTGTCGGCGATGAGCATCAGATTCAGTTCCCACTGGGATGTCTGGGCCTTGGGCACAAACAGCAGCACGTTTTCGTCTTCATGAACCACCAGCGAGGCCGGCTGCCCCGTCGCCCCGTCGGTGCGGGTATTGGCACGGATGCACCTGAGATAATCGGCAAAAAAATCACTGCCGTGTTCGGCCCGGTAGGCAGCGGCGCAATCCGCCACCATATCGCCGCAGGCAAAGGCGGGCAGAGGCTCGCCCCGGGTGCCGGCCACGGTCTCCGGCACCAGCGCGTACTGCTGGTGGATCATCTGGTGCGAGGCGTGGAGCCGGTAGCCGGTGGGTGAAAAGTCGTAGCCGAAATTCCAGCCCCAGAGCGTGGCCGGATGCGGGCAGTCTGCGCCGCGGCGCTTCGCTTCCGCCAGCAGCGCAAGACGCAGACTTTCCAGTTCTTCGGCGGAAAGCGCGCGCCTGCCCTCCGGCACGGCGAGGCCCAGGAGACCCGCCAGCAGCAGATAGCCGCGCTGATAGTAGAGATGCCTGAGCCCCTGCATATCGGCCAGACTCAGTTCGGAGATCGCGTAGCGCCGGGAGCTATGGGCGAAATTGGCCGCATAGTGGCCGCCCGGAATGTAGGAATTGGTGCGCAGATATTCAAAAATTTCACCGGACTGGCCCCCTGCGCCATAGCGCTCGTCCGCGGTGATCGGGCTGTTGCCCTGGACCCCGGGCCGAAGCGCCATCACGATCTTGTACGCATCCGGCAGGGCCGGATTGTTGGCAATGGTCTCGAAGAGATCGGCATTGGTCATTTTCGGCCGGCAGCGACCGGGCTCGCCCTCATAGACCAGGCCCGTGGGGCTGCCATCCGGGGCGTGCAGGAAACTGGCCGTGCTCTCCGCCAGCCACACCAGCTCTTCCGCGTCGGTCGAGGTTTCGGCCAGGGCATAGCGCAGCGGCAGCGGCAGGGCGGCAATCAGGCTTCTTTGCGCCCCCGCGTCCAGGCCCTTTGTCGCCAGATGCGCCTTCAGCGAACAGGCCGGACCCGGCTGCATGGCAATGCCGGCGGGGTCCACGGCGCGGGATGCGGCCCAGGCTGCGTCGATATAGGTGGCGCCGCGGAAGGGCAAGGCGTTTCTGATCTCATAGACCGGATAGCCGGCCCGACCGCTCAGGTCGCCCTGCGGGAAATTGGCACGATTGTCCAGAACCGTGCCATCCGGCAGTTCGCCCAACACCAGCGGATAGGAGCGTTCCCGCAGGTTGCGGACCAGATATTCGGGTTGATGCCGGCCCACTCGAAAACGGCCGTCCGGATGCACGCAGCTTGTCAGCATGATTGGCCTCGAGATGGCGAAAAGAAAGAGCCGCCATTATAGCAGAAGGCTCGCCTTCATAGGAACAGAAAGACTGCGGACTGCACGAAAGACAGGATTTTTTTGCAAACCCGGCAACAGAGCCGGTGCTGCGGCCAGATCCCGGGCAACCGCCTGCTCTCTTTGTATCGCCAGCCGGGCAGTCTCCCGGGGGCGCCTGTATGTCGCCCGCCCCGCTACATCTGCACCCTGACCGTATAGCGCAGCACGCTTTCCCCCCCGGCCGGCACATCGACCAGCCACTGGGCAACGTGAGCCGAGACTTTGGTGGATTTCGCCGATTCAGCGCTCATCTTCCAGTCGCCGGGGATGGACTCCTGCACCTTGACCTGCACCGGCCGGTCTTTGGCGTTCTTCAGCTTCAGCTCATAACCGCTCTCGTATGCGTTGTTGCGCTTGGTGCTGTCGCCCAGCTTTCTGAAGGAGGTCTGGGTTCTGGAGGCGCTCACATCGAAGGCCGTACCCAGGTGCAGCCGCATGGCCGCCTTTTCCGGCGTGTGGTCGATGCTGTCTTCACCCACGAACTGCAGAAAGCCCTTGCTGTCCTTCTTGTACACCCGCACCGTGCCGGCCGGAATGGGCAAACCCAGACCGCCCGCCTTCTCGTTTTTGATTTCCAGCTCGACCGCCACGTCGACTTTTTCCTCCAGACCGCCCCTCTCGCTTTTGTAATAGTGTTCGCTGCCGCGCAGAATCAGCTCCTTGCTGGCCTGCACGCCGGCCGCCTGCAGGAGCGCGACCTGCTTCTTCTGCCTTTCCAGCACCGTGGTCGGCCGGTCCAGGCTGTAGAGGTGATACTCGAACATGCTTTCCTCCGCCATGGCCGGCTTGGCAGCTGCCAGGGGCATCGGCGCATTTTCGGCATCCGCCTGCACGAGCTCCCGGCGCGGCACCTGGTGCACCTGACCGGCCACCAACTGCAGACGGGCGTTGCGGTAGCTGGCCCCGCTTTCATTGGTCAGGGTGACCCAGCCGCTCAAGTCCAGCCGCTTTTCATCGGCCGAGAGTTCGGCAACATAGTCGGCCTGCCAGGAAAGGCCCTGGCTCAGGTAGGAAAGCTCCATCTCCCTGGGGCCCTGCGCTTCGTTCTGCACCAGCATGGTCAGGGTGGGCCGGTCGCGCAGATTGGCCGGCAGGTCCGGATAGACCAGCCGTCCGGGAATGCCGGCCTCGATATGGCCGTCCATCTGCAGCACCGCTCCGCCCTCGGCGCTCAGCACCTTGGCCTGCTGCTGGGGCAGATCCGTGCCGTTTGCGGGATTGCTTCTGATGACCCCCACCTCACGGCCCACGTACTTCTCGAGCAGCGACTCGGGAGAGAGCAGGTCGTATTCAAAATTCTGCTCGATAACCTCCGGCCCGCCGGAAAGCAGGACCGTTTCCGGCCACATCCGGGCGCTCACCTCGCGCAGGGCGAGCTGGCTCTGGCCTGCGGGCAGGGCAATTTTGCGCCTGTCCTTGATGAGCGCCAGATTGTTGTTGTAAATGGTCAGGCTGATGGCGCTCTGGTCATTTGCGGTGGAAACGATTTCGGCAGGCTGCTGCACGGTGTCCGCACCGGCCAGCGCCGGGGGGGCCAGCAGAACCAGGGCGGCGGAAAGTATACGGCGGTACTGTTTCATATTCATCTCCTGTTGTGGTTGATTGCCGTTTGAATGCGCCGGGCCGTACCTGGCACGGCCTGGCAAAAAAAACACTGCTACCGGCGGCTATGACGGACTGGAAGACCCAGCCCCGGTTGCAAACACTGCATCTGCCTATGCTCGGCACAGGGGAGCCCCTATCCGGAAAAGACAAGGCGTCCCCTCTCCGGAAATCCGGCGGGAAAAAGCTGGCGCAGCCGGAAAGGCTCTGTGCTCTCAAGTCTTCAGTCCCTGTCCAGACTCGGCCCGCTGCTGATATTGACCACAAGCGGCACGGCCAGCGCCATGGCCTGCTCCATGGTCTCGCGGGTCAGGACGGCAAGGGTCTCCAGCTCGGCCTCGGGCATTTCCAGCACCAGCTCGTCGTGAATTTGCAGCACCATGCGGCTCGCCAGCTTCTCTGCCGCAAGCCGTGCCTGCAGGCGGAGCATGGCGATTTTTATAATATCCGCCGCAGTGCCCTGAATGGGGGTATTGATGGCCGTGCGCTCGGCAAATTCCCGCACCGCGCGGTTTTTGCTCTGCAGGTCGGGCAGATAGCGGCGGCGTCCGGCAAGGGTGCTCACAAAACCCTGCGCATGGGCTTCTGCGATCACGCGCTCCATAAAGGCCCTGATGCCAGGGAAGTGCGTAAAATAGCGGTCGATAAAACCCTGCGCCTCCCGGCGTCCCACTTCGAGCTGCCGGGCCAGACCAAAGCTGGACATGCCATAGACAATGCCGAAATTGATGCTTTTCGCCACCCGCCGCATCTCGCCTGTCACCAGCTCCGGCATGACGCCAAAGATCTCGGCCGCGGTCTCCCGGTGGATGTCCGCACCGGAACGGAAGGCGGCCAGCAGCTCCGCATCCTGACTGTAATGAGCCAGGACGCGCAGGTCGATCTGCGAATAGTCGGCGGAGAGCAGCACCGCACCCGGGGGGGCGACAAAGGCGGCCCGGATGCGGCGGCCCTCCAGCGTGCGGATGGGCAGGTTCTGCAGATTCGGATTGGCGGAACTGAGGCGGCCCGTGGCGGTGCCGCACTGGTTGAAGGAACTGTGCACACGGCCCGTGTCCGCTTCACGCAGTTCGAGAAGGCGGTCCACATAGGTGTTTTTCAGCTTGGCGAGGTTCCGGTGGGCCAGCACCAGTGCCGGGAGCTCGTGCTCAAGCGCCAGCTTTTCCAGCACCTTCACGTCCGTAGACCAGCCGGTTTTGGTCTTGCGGCCATGGGGCAGAGCCAGTTTTTCAAAAAGGACCTCGCCAAGCTGTTTGGGCGAGGCGACGTTGAAGGGAGCGCCTGCGGCCGTGTAAATCTGCGCTTCAATCTCCGCCATCCGCTGGCCGAATTCTGCACCCAGCCGGGTCAGCAGCGCCGCGTCCACGGCCACTCCGGCCCGCTCCATGGCGGCCAGAACCAAAATGAAGGGAGCCTCCACCTCGCGCATCTGGGCCGTGAGTCCGGCAGCCTCCAGTTGCGGCTGCTGCGCGTGATAGAGCGCCAAAGCCACAGCCGCATCCTCGCAACTGTAATCCCGGGCCGCCTCCAGACTGACGCGGCAGAAGGCATCGGCTGCCTTGTCGCCGTCTGTCACCTCAGCAAAGCTGGTCATGGCAAGGCCCAGTTCTCCCGCCACCTCGTCCAGTTTCAGGCTGCGACGCTCCGGGTTCAGCAGCCAGGCGCCGATCATGGTGTCGTAGAGCGGGCCGGAAAGCGCGATGCCCCCGTTCTGCGGGGCAGCCAGCATGGCCAGATCGAATTTCAGATTGTGACCGACCTTCAGGCTTTGCGGATTCGCCAGGAGGGGCGCCAGAGCGGCTGCCAGCGCGTCCGGCTCGAGCTGGCCCGGCAGGCGGGCGCCAGAGGGATCCTTATGGCCACAGGGCAGATACCACGCGTTTTTTTCATCCAGCGCCAGGGAGACGCCAACCAAGGTGTCGCGGCGCGGATCCAGCCCCGTGGTTTCGGTGTCCACCGCCAGAACCGGCTCGGGCATGAGCCGCTGCACGAGCGCCCTCAGCTCCGCCCCGTCTGTCACCAGCCGGAAGCCGGATTTGTCCATCGTCTGCCGCTGCCCGGGCAGCTCCTTCAGCAGGGTCTGAAACTCCAGTCTGGTCCAGAGGGCACGCAGGGCCTCCGTGTCCGGGCCGGGCCAGGCGTAGGCGGCCAGTTCCCGCGGCACCTCCGCCCTGGTGTTCAGCCGCACGAGATCGCGGGAGAGGAAGGCCTGTTCCCTGTGCTCCAAAAGCGAGGTCACCGCCCTGCTCTGCCTCAAGCCCGGTGCAGCGGCGTAGAGGACCTCCAGGGTCCCGTATTCGGCGATGAATCTGGCCGCGGTTTTGGGGCCGATGCCCGGCACGCCCGGCACATTGTCGGCGGTGTCGCCGGTCAGCGCCAGGTAGTCCAGCAGGTGGCCCGGGCCGACCCCGTATTTTGCCGCCACCCCGGCCTCGTCCAGCACCAGATTTTTCATCGGGTCCCACATCTGCACCCTGGCCGAAACCAGTTGCGCCAGGTCCTTGTCGCCGGAGACCACCACAATCTCCACGCCCTGCCCGCTCATGCAGGCGCTTGCCGAGGCGATCAAATCATCCGCCTCCTGGTCTCCAGCCATGAGGCTCAGGATGCCAAAGGCGCGCACAGTCTCGTGAATGGCCTCTATCTGCGCTGCCAGGTCTTCCGGCATAGGCGGCCGATTGGCCTTGTAGTCCGCGTAGAGGTCATGCCGGAACACCGGCCCCCTGGTGTCAAAGGCAACGGCCATGTACTGCGGCTCGCGCTCGCGGATAAGCCGCCTCAGAATGGTGGTGAAGCCGTACACCGCGTTCACCGGCTGGCCGACGCTGGTGGAGAGCGGGGCCACGGCGTGATAGGCGCGGTGGATGTAGGCGCTGCCGTCGATCAGATAGAGTATGGGCATGATGCTGTTGCAGACGAAATTTCAGAATGACTTTGCGACAAATGTACCCGCTTGCGGCTGATGGGCAAGATAAAAGATACGAGGAGGGAGGGGCCAGCAAAAACCGGCCGGGTTCAGGAAGCTGGAGCGGGCAGCTCTCACGCACCTTCCTGTGCAGGCCGCATTCGTCCTGGCAGCGCGGCAGCAACGAGAACAGGGCGGCCTCGCAACTGGCTAACCGACCAGACGCCCGCCGAAGTGTTTAACCTTGCCCGCACTGCTGCACCTGCAAGTTGCATGCACCGGGTGGGCAGCACTTGACGCCCTGCCAAAATAGCGCTACTATCGCGCAACTTGTCATTATATGGACAGTACACCATAGCAGCGAAGCGTCAGTAGCTCAGCTGGAGAGAGCAACGGCCTTCTAAGCCGTGGGTCGGGGGTTCGAATCCCTCCTGACGCGCCAGTAAAATCAAGGGGTTAGGTGATTTGCCTAACCCTTGTCCTTTTTTGTCCACAGTCAACCTGCTTATGCGGACGCACCTTGCTCCTTCTCTGTTACCTTCCCCGGCACGGCTCTTCTTCGCTGCGTTGCCCAATTTTTCCGCAAAATTTATTCACACTGTCTCGCTCTAGACCGTGTAGTCACGAGACTGGAGCCATAAAACAGGGCAGCTGATATGAACGGCTGCGAGAAATGAAGTCGTATGCTTCGCGTACCGGGTGGCTATGCCACGCCGTCGCTTCAGCTGCAGCGAGGCATTTTCTCAGAGCCCAGACCGGGCCCAGAAACGCGAGCGCCAGGGCGCAGCAGCCAGCAACAGGCAGGCACAGGCCCGGCTGGCCGCTGGGCCATTTGACGTTCCAGGCGTAGGCGTGCCCGAGTCATGCGCCTAGACCCCTCTTTCTCTTTTGCAGTTTCTTCTTGCCTCTTCCCAGCGTTCCCGGTCAAGCTCAAGGCATCTCTGCGGGAATGTATCCCATGCTCCCCCGCCATCCATGCGCAGAAATGTGGAGCGTGTTGCATCCTTGCTCAGGTATTCGCCGCGGTTTGCTCTTGTTCCCGCATGTGCTGGATCATGATTGCAAGACCTGTGGCGCAAAGGAGATCTGCACGCCCCGTCTTGGCATACACTCGCGCACCTCTGCGCGGAAGAGCGGGTGCATGGCAGCGAGAAGCTCCGCGCAGGAGAGCGCCGTTTCCACAGCGGGGAAGATCTGAAAATCGGTGCTCATCTGCGTATTGCCTCTCGCTGCTTGCCCGTGCCCCAAAGGCAGCGCGGTTATTTTTTGCAGACAGTCGCCTCGTTCGGCTTCACGCTTTTGGCAAAGTTTTCGGCATCGCCTCGGTATTCAAACTGCCGCAGGGGAAAGGTGTTGCTGCCCCGGGCCGACTTCATCTGCTCGGGATCGCGCATGTCCACCTCAATCTTGCCGTTCGCGCAGTACACCGTGTAGTACGTCTTCGTTGGCCCGGCCTGGGCCGAAGCCCCGAAGCAGAGCGCACACAGACACAGAAGAGCCAGCATCATCAATGGTTTCATGGTTTCCTCCATAAAAAAGCGTCCGGATTGTGAACAAGGCCCCCGCCAACCGGGGGCCGCATTGCGTGCGTCCGGGCAGGTTGCGCACGAAGAGCCTTGCCGAAGTTGGGCGATGAACAGAAAATCCCCATAAAAGGCGAACGCATTCCAGCAGGAAAACTGCGCAGGTCTCCCCGCGCCCGACAGGGTTTCCTGCCTGGTAGGTTCCGCAGCCTGTTTCTTCCGCCCTCCCGCAACTACTTGCTGTCCGTCTCCGTCCAGGAAAGCCGTTTCCAGGTGCCGGGCGCATCGCCGGGCGCGAGCTCCAGCGTAAAGCTGGTTTTTTTGCTGCCTCCGCCCTCGTCGCCAAAATAGTCCCGCAAGGTGCCGGAAAGCACATAGCCCTCGCCCTTGGGCGTGATGCTGTCCAAAACCGCCTCCCTGCCGTTGTCGCCGATGCCGTCCACCACGAAGAAGTAGCCCTCTTCCCGCGCCAAAACGCCTGCGGCCAGGATGCCCCTGGGCACAGCATCTGCGGGCAAGGTGTGCCCGGTGTAGCGCAGGGCGGCCAGTTCCGCAGCCTCGCGGCTCACAAAGACGTTGTAGGGCGTACGGCTCCCGCTCCCTTTATTGGGCGGCTCATCGAAAAGCTGCGCCTGAGGCAGGCCCTGAAAACGTGCCGGAGCTTCGTCCGGACTTTGCACCGCTTCTGGTCCCAGCTTTTTGCCGTTCACCCCCAGGATGATATCCGGCCCGGGCGGCAGCCCCTTTTCCCTGCGCTGCTCCCGGGCAAACTGCAGCCCGGCCTTGGCATCGTAGGCACCCCAAAGCGCGGCGGCCACGATATTTTCCGGCTTCCGAAAATCCGCCTCCACGGCCACGCCCGTGTAGTTCATGGCACTGTGGGTGTCCTGGAGAATCTGCTCCGCCTGGGCACGTTCCAGCACGCCCGCAGCGGAAGGCACGGGCGCTGCCACCAGGGCCAGCAGGGTAAAACTACAAAACAGAGAGCTTGGCAAAAGAAAAAAGGCACGCATACAAAGCTCCAAGGTGAAGAGAGGCTGCCGCCCACCGTCGCGGGTGGTCTGGGATTTGGGCATAGTACCGCCTGCACGTCACAAGGGGCAAAAAAATCGGGCCGGGTTTGTGCATTGGCTGGAAAGCGAGTACCAAAACGCCGCTCTCCGAACGAACCGGGGGCGGCGTTTGTGTTCGGGCGTTCAGGCACGTGCGTCCTTACTTGGCCTTCTGCATGGCCTTTTCAAGCTTCCGGGTCATGTCGGCGTCGTCCTTGAGCGCCGGGGCTAGGGCCTGCAGGCCCGCCTTGCCGCCATGGCTGGCGATCGCTTCCAGTGCATAATCTCGGGCCCGGCCGTTGGCCTGCGGGTCCTTGGCAATTTCAGCCAACGCGGCCACCAGGTCTTTTTCCTTGAATTCCCTGGCCAGCGTTTTCCACTCGGCTTTGGGCTCTTTCATAAGATTGCCGATGACCATCCAGGTCGGGAGATTGCCGGAGCGCGGCGTCTTTTTGAGATAGGCCAGGGTCATCTGCTAGGCCCTGGAGTCAAAGCTGTCAAAGAAGGGGTAATGATACCAGAGTGTGGTCAGGCCTTCGACGCAAGCGCCCAGCAACTCGCCCTGCGACGCGTCGCCGTTTGCGATCATGGCCTCGATCCTGGGCATGACCTGCGGATTATTCGCCCGGGCCCATTGCGTGAACCCGAGCAATAATTTAAGACAGAGCACCCAAGATCTTACAAAAGATCCAGGTCTGCCAGATGCCAGATTGCGACTTGCCCCTGGACCGGGTTTTGGCCCATTCGCATTGCCCTGCTTCAGGAGAAACACCATGCAGAAAAAAATGCTTTTTCTGACCTTTGCCTTGGGCGCTTGCTGTGCCCTGCCGAGCGTGGCGCCCGCAGCCCCGGGGGCAAAAGGCGAAATCGTGAAAACCCTGGAATTTACGGACCAGAACGGCCAAAATTCCGTGGTATTGCGGCTCACCGGGGAATTCGCCCGTCCCGAGGACAGGCCGGAGAGCGACGCGAACCGGGCGGAACACAGCCGGGAGCTCTTTGCCGAATGCTTTGTGGAAAAGGATGGACAACAGAAGCAGGCCTGGCGGGTCTATGATTTTATCCACGGCTGCCCCTTTCAACTGCGCCTGGGCTTTTTCCCGGATCTGGCGGCGGTGACCGACCTGGATCGGGACGGCATCTCCGAGGTCTGGCTGCCCTATTACGGGGCCTGCCAGAGCGACATCACCCCGCCCGGCATGAAGATCATCATGTACGAAGGCGGCCAGAAACACGCTGTCCGGGGCGAGGCCCATCATCCCGAGGTGCCGGACAGCGGCAGGTACCAGGCGGACGCGGCCTTCAAAAAAGCGCCCCAGTCCTTCCGGCGCTACGCGGACGAGTTGTGGCAGAAAATGCTGAAGGCAGAATCCCAATTGGACTACAATACTATGTAATGGAGGCCAGCATGAAAGCGTGCAAGCTATGCAGGAACGCAGTTCTGGCCTGCGCCCTCTGCACATTTGCCCTGCCCGCCACGGCTGCCGAATACCCCGGTCTTGAGGGCGACATCGTGAAGGAACTGCGTTTTCAGGACAAAAGCGGCGAGAATGCGGTGGTACTGACCGAGCGGGAAAAGATCCGGGAGCAGGAAGGCTCCAGCCTGTGGAGCAAGGACATCCGCGCCTACCGCTACCGCCTGCAAGGGGATGCGGCCAGCCAGGCGTGGCAGATTCATGACTATGTTCACGACTGCGAGACGAGCGTGACCGCCGAATTTCTGCAAGACGAGATTGCCATCACCGACCTGGACGACAACGGCCAATCCGAAATCTGGGTGCCCTATCTCATCCGCTGCGCGGGCGATGTGAGCCCGTCCACCATGAAAATCATCATGTACGAGGGCCAAAAGAAGCACGCCCTGCGCGGCAGGAACCTTTTGCCCAGCATGCGGGCTACACCGGCGAGCCGGGCGAAGGCGAATACAGGGCGGACGCGGCCTTTCAGAAGGCCAAGCCGCAAATCCGCAAATTCGGCGATCTGCTTTGGCAACGCGCCCTGAAAGCCAGTTTGCAGGGGCAGCAATAGCCTGACGGGCCTTTCACCAATCCCCGGAGAGGAGCAACACCATGCAGAAGAACAGGTTTTTGCTTGCCTGCACCGCGACCGTGGCCGCGCTGCTTCCCCTGGCCCTGGCCGCGCCCGGCCTCGCGGCTACGGCGCCGCTGATGCTCCTCACCCAGTGCGAGGACGCGGGCGACTACAAGCTCACCATGAGCCTCCAGGCCGAGCGGAGCCTGACGCTGACCGAAGGCACGATTGACTTCGCGCGCAGCACCAATGGCCCGGCATTCAAGGAAGTGCAGCGGAAGAGCCTGAAGATGGGCGAAAGCTACGAGTTCAAGACCGGCATCCCGGAAACCATGCCCCTTGTCCAGATCTGTGCGGACCCGGGCGGGAGCATGAAAAAATGCTGGGAACCCATGTGGAGTCAGGCGGACGACGCGGACGGCTTTCCGACCATGCAGACAGGCTTCGCGCTGGCGACCCCTCTGAAAAAGGACTGGATTTCCGGCTGGCTGGGCCGCTACCAGTGGACGGACAAGGCGGGCAGGCAATACGCCCTGACCCTGCGGCGGGATGCCTGCCGCCCCGGTGCCTGGATGGATGCGGCGGGCGATGACTTTCTGGCCACCTTCCAAGGGGACAGGGATCGGGTGGCAGTCTATCGGGTGGATGTGAACAACGGCCACAAACCCACCGAAAGGCTCTTCACCCTGAAAAGGGAAGGCGGCGAGCTCACGACCGAATGGGCCGGGATGCGGCCCGCTGGCACGGACGAAAGCGGCAGGTTTTTTGCGCCTGCCCGGTGAGAGTGCTCTGGTTTTGGGTGCGCGGACAGGACCAGTCGGCCCCGCGTGCACCCCGTTTGCACCACAAGCGCTGGCAAAAGGAAACCATGAAGGAACGCCATCCAGCGCGAACCATTTTCTGCGCAGGCCTTGCGCTTGCTGCCCTCTTCCTGTCTGCGCCCGCGCTGTTCGCGGACGAGCTGGCTCCTGGCTATGATGCCTGCACGGCAAAAGCTGGAAGCGAAACCGCCGCATTGCAGGAGTGCAACGCCGCTGCCCTGGCCTATTGGGACAGGAAGCTGAACGAGAACTACAAGGCGCTCAAGGCCCTGTGCGGCTACGCCGAGGAGGCGGACAGGGCCAGGTGTCGCGAGGCGCTGGTCAGGGGGCAACGCGCCTGGATCACCTACCGGGATGCCATGAAGACCGTGGTCTATTACCGCAACGGCGGCGGCACCCTGTCCAGTCCGCTGGCAGCCCGCTTCCTGGTGGCAGAGACCAGAAGGCAGGCGGAATTTCTGGGCAATGCTATGCACAACGCAGAAGCCCAATAAGGCAGACGCGCCATTGTGCGGCAGGGCGGGCCGCCATGCCCACGCGAACGCGTATCCGCTGGCGGTTACACATTTTTTCCATTTTTGAAGGAAACAGGTATGGCGTACACAGAAACCACAACAACCGGCTATTTCCAGCGTCTGGGCTCGTCATTTTCCGGCATGGGCCTGGGCATCGTGCTCTTCATCGTCGGTTCCGGGCTCCTGTGGTGGAACGAGGGCAACTTCGTGGCCACCCGGAATGCGCTGAACGAGGCCCAGGGCCTTTCCATGGAGCTGGCCAGCGTGGATCAGGTCGATCCTGCGGCCGACGGCAAGCTGGTGCACGCGGTGGGCAACGCCGTCACCCAGGACCTGCTGATTGACAGCATCTTTGGGGTGAGCGTGCAGGGCATGCAACTGAAACGCAAGGTGGAATTCTACCAGTGGACCGAGAGGTCCAGCACCCAGAAGCGCCAAAAGCTGGGCGGCGGCGAGGAAACGGTCACCACCTACACCTATGAGCAGGCGTGGCAGGCCGAGCCCGTGAATTCCCAGAACTTCAAGGATCCCCAGGCAAGAACGGCCCATGTCAACACCACGGCCCTCACGGTGCAAAACGAGACCTTCAAGGCAACCAACGTCACCTTTGGTGCGTACAGGCTCCCGGATTTTCTCATCAGCAGCATCAGCGGTGCACAGCCCCTCAACGTGCAGTTGACCCAGGAGCAGAAGAACGGCCTGAACCAGCAGATCAGAAACCAGCACGCCGCGGCGGCGCGGCAACAGGGTGGCGGTATGTGGAGCGCAGCCCAGGGCGGATATGGCTACGGCGCTACCGATATGGTGCACGAGCAGGGCAACGTAGTCTATGTGGGCGCAGCCCCGAACGCGCCCCAGATCGGGGACGTGCGTGTAACCTTCACCTATGTGCAGCCCGCCAAGCAGATCAGCGTTCTGGCCCAGGTGAACGGCAACACCTTCCAGCCCTTCAAGAGCAAGAACGGCAAGACGGTGAGCGGCTTGAGCATGGGCGTGAAGAGCATGGACGAAATGTACGAGGCCAAGCACACCAGCAACTCCATGCTGAGCTGGGTTCTGCGCTTTGCGGGTGCGGGCCTGGTCATCGCCGGCCTCAAGGTGCTGTTTGCCCCGCTTTCGGTGCTGGCGAGCGTGGTCCCGATTTTGGGCAGAATCGTGGGCGCGGGCGCGGGCCTGGTGAGTTCGCTGTTGGGCGGCGCCTGGTCGCTTCTGGTGCTCTCCCTGGCCTGGTTGCGTTTCCGGCCCATGATTGGCGGCATTATGCTGGCCATCGCGCTGGTACTGGTGAGCCTGCTCATGCTGCGCGGCAAGGGCAAGGGTGCGGTGCCGCCTCCCGCGCCACCGGCCCAGCCTGCGGCGTGAATGCTGGAACACTGGGCGCGGCCACGACAGGGGGGGTCGGCTCCTTTGGCCCGGAAAACCGGAAAGCAGGTAGGCCGCGTAAGAAAAGGGGTACGGCACAAAACCGGCCTTTGCGCTGGTGGACCAGCACGCGGTCCACTGCATCATTGACACCGTGCGCGCCAATCCCGGCCAGGTGACCATCGCGGCCATCGGCCCCTGTGCTGCCCTGCATCCCAGCGCGGACTGCATCCAACAGCTTTTAAGCGCAGGCGCAAATGCGCACGCCGTGGACGCTTGTGGCCGTACCGCCTTGATGCGGGCCTGGATAGGCCGGACGGCCATGTGGACTTTGTGCTGTTCATCGGCATGACCGATGCGGAACTGCGAACCCTTGCCGATGGCAGACATGACGTTCGGGAGCTGTACGGGAAATACGGCAGCGACCTGACCGACTACCGGAGAAATTTCTTGTGTTGAGAAGAAAATCGAGGGGACGAAAAAGGCAAGGCTCGGGCAGTTCTGCACCCGGAGAAACGCTACCTCGTTGTTCTGTCGGAGTATCTGGCCGAGGGCGGCGATGACAATGCGGTGCTGAGCCAGGGCAAGGCGATTGAGGGCACGGACCCCATTGACACGGATCTTTTGAGCGAATACGTGAAAACACACACGCCGGTCACG
Source organism: Desulfobulbus oralis (assembly GCF_002952055.1). Lineage (NCBI taxonomy): Bacteria > Pseudomonadati > Thermodesulfobacteriota > Desulfobulbia > Desulfobulbales > Desulfobulbaceae > Desulfobulbus > Desulfobulbus oralis. The sequence goes on from NZ_CP021255.1 coordinate 2,506,438, forward strand.
GTCACGCCGGGCCGCCTGGTGCTGAAGAACCGGAAGGAGCGGGCCAGACCGGAGCGCTGGCCGTGGACTTGCCCCGGGCCGCAAGGCTCGGGGCGTTTTTTTATCTCGTGCCCATTTTGCCGGATTGGGCGCGAGCCCCTGGGTGGCCTGGGCAAAGAGCGTGTCCATTCACATTGTCCAGGGCTCCAACAGGAGCGCTCTGCCCTCAAAGAAACGGCGGCGAAAGTTGGCGAACTGATAGTCGTCCGCCAGGATCGGCTCCGGGGGATGGACTTTTTGCAGAACTTCGTATTCGTGGGCCGTGAGTTCGACAAGGCTCCGATACCTGTCCGGATGGCCGAGGGCGTTCGGATTGCCGATCCAGACGAAAAAACGGGGGCCATCATCCATTTCCCGATACCCGATGCCGTAAAATTGCCTGTGGCCAGCAAGCGGTCCTGAGCCGCGCCCCGGGCCAGAGCCGGATTGCCGTCCGCCCGGATGACGAGTCCGCCCACGATAATCCAGTACGAAAAGCTATGGCGCGTGAATGCACCATACCCCTTGCCGCGGAAAAAGACGCTCTCGCACTGGATGCTGTCCAAGCGGGCATCAGGACGGATCAGCTCCACGGCGTACTCGCCCTCGTGGTCGCATGATCAGGCCCAGGCTTTGCCGCTTGGGGGCACTGGTATTCGTGATAATCTGCACCGTATTCCGGTTTGCAGCCAAATCCACCTTTTTCGGCAAAAGGCGCAATAATTCCGACACCAGGGCACTGTCGGGCACGTCCAGCAGACAGCGGTGGTCGTGGGCGTCGTCTGCCTGGCAGACGCTTTCCCGGTCAAAAAGAATACGCATGACGGATACCTCCAATGGGACAGGTTATGTCGTGTGTAGGCTAAAGTTGGCAAACCGGGCCAGCCTGCAGGAGAAAAACGCCCGTGAAGGAGCTGCCCGAAATGAACATCCACACACAGTACAGTTTCTCGTTCGCTTGCTGTAAGACGGTTATTGCCCATGGGGCTCAGTCTCCTTCGCTGATTGTGCTCGCAAAATTCATTATGGAGAATAATAACTGCCGTCTATGGGCTTTTTATCTTCTCTCAGCCACTCCTGTTGTATTCAATTGTAAGTGCAAGCTGAAGCAGGAGGCCAAACGCTGCAACAACAAGTACCCCGGCCGGCTGATACACATGGACTGCAGGCGTCTTCCCCTGTTGAAAGGACAAGACAAAATCGGGCCTCGCGAGTATATGTATGTGGCCATCGACAGCTTTAACCAGGAGCTTTACGCTGCTGTTACACTTCTTCTCTCAGGAGTTTGTAAATAACTCTTGCATTTCTTACACCTTACATCTTTACAAAGGAAGAATTCATGCCTTCACCTGCTCTTAGCAGCCCGTTGAAAAAGTCTTCAGGCAAGGCATAATAATGCACAGGCGATCAAATTATGTTGAGGAGGCGTCATGAGTCTTGGCCGGAAGCAGGCAGAGCAGAAGAGCATGTGGCTGATCTATGATCAGCTGCCCCAAAGTCAGGGGCATGTCTTTTACGAGCGGCTGCAGAAGCTCCTGCACCAGAAAGCATTTGACGCCTTCCTCGAAAAGCTCTGTGCACCCTTCTACGCCGAAAAGCTCGGCCGCAGGTCCATCCCGCCTGGCCGTTATTTCCGCATGCTTTTGATCGGCTACTTCGAGGGCATCGATTCCGAGCGCGGCATCTGTTGGCGCTGTGCCGACTCCCTTTCTCTGCGCGAATTCCTCGGGCTCGGCCCCACCGAATCCGTGCCTGATCACTCCTCCCTGTGCCGCATCCGGGGGCGCCTGCCGCTGGAAGTGCATCACGAAATGTTTGTCTTTGTGCTGCGGATTTTGGAGCAAGCCAAGCTGCTGAACGGGAAATATCTGGGCATCGACGCTTCGACCATGGAGGCGAACGCGGCCATGAAAAGCATTGTCCGTCGGGATACGGGCGAGACGTATCAGGAAATGCTGGAACGCCTGGCCGAAGAGAGCGGCATCAGGACGCCGACCAGGGCGGAATTGATCGCCTTTGACCGCAAGCGCCAGGGCAGAAAGACCTCCAACAAGGATTGGCAATCGAGCACCGATGAGGATGCGCGCATAGCCAAACTCAAGGATGGCCGCACCCACATGGCGTACAAGCCCGAGCATGTGGTTGATCTGGAATCCGGGGCCATTGTTTCTGCGGTGATACACCCTGCGGATCGGGGTGATACCACAACGCTTGCCACCACACTTGACGACGCCCAGGCCAAGCTGTGCGCGGTCAGGGACAAGGAAGGAGCGCCCGGCATTGACGAGCCCTTTGCTCTGGTGGCGGACAAGGGCTATCACAGCCGGAACGTGCTGAAGGATTTGCCGGATGCCTGCACAAGCCGGATCAGTGAACCGGCGCACAAGGGGCGATTGCGCTGGAAAGGCGACATGGATGCCCGGGATGCGGTGTACGGGAACCGTGGCCGGCTGAAATCCGAAAAGGGCAAGGCGCTGATGCGGGCGCGGGGCGAGCGGGTGGAGCGCAGCTTTGCCCACTGTCTTGACCGGGGCGGCATGCGGCGGGTGCATCTTCGCGGATTGGCCAATGTGGAGAAGCGCTACATTATTCATGTTGCCGGGTTCAATTTGGGGATCCTGCTGCGGGCCCTGTTTGGTTTTGGCAGCCCCAGGGGCTGGGCCGATGCCCCTGCGGCACTGCTTTTTGCCCGAATCGGCAACCTGAACCTGCTCATATTGGTCTTTGAGCTGCCGAATGCGGCTGATACTCCAGATTGTGTCATGATGGTCATTTCGAGATGGCACAACTGACAGGCGTAGGTACGATGACCTCTTTGCGACACCTTCGGAAAATCAACCTTTCTTCAACGGGTGCTGTGCCTGCTCTCGCTCCTGCGCTGTCCCATGCCGAGGGCTTTGACTTCAGCGAGGACGCGGATGATATTGCCTTGCGGCAGGCAGACGCGGCCAAAGACCTGGAGCAGCCTGTCAAGCAGATGCCATTTTCCCAGTTTGTGGACCAGTGTCAGGCCACATTGCAGAAGGAATTGCAGCAAAAAATCCGCGGGAACGAGGATACCCTGATTGCCCATGCCAAGATCAGGGCCGCCTACATCAACATCGATCAGGCTTGCAATGCCACCCGCTGGGCCAAGGAAGCGAATATTTCCAATGCCAGCGGCGTGCCGGGCCTTGGCCTGTACATAGATCTGTACCAGGGCGTGCTCAAAAAGCCGGAGCGTCTGGCCCGGGCGCTGCACGAAAAGCACTTTTTCTATCACCTGTACCGCTACCGGCAACTGATGCAGTGGTACAACGAGGCGGGCAAGAAGCATGAGACGGGTCTCGAAAATCTGCCGCAGCAGTTTCTGTCCCTGATTTCCACCATATCCAAGGTCAAGGTGCAGAGCCCTGTTGGCCGGGTGGCTCTCCTGAAGGATCTGCCTGTCTGGGGCATATGCGCCGTTGGCACGGCGCAGGAGATCGACCGCACGGCACAACAACTGTCGCGCTACTGCTTACCCAGCAGCGCGGCGCGGGATTTGGGCAGGCACAGCTCTATGGCGCTGGACCACAAGGCCGAGCGGGAGGCTGTGGGGCAGGCGGCGCTGAGCCAGATCGTTGCCCCGCAACACACCATTTCCGCCGAGTGGCAGGATAAAATCGTGCAGGCCAACACGCCCTATACCCGGCAATTTTTAATATGCTGAAAGAGACCCAAGCGACCCTGGCTTTTTCCAGCAGGAGGCCAAGGATTTCAACCGGCTCCACGAGGAGGCCACCAAGCCGGGCAAGCCTTTGGCCGATCTGCTGAACGGCGACCTTTTGCGCAAGTCGCTGGGCAGCGCCATCCCCGGCCACTTTGATGGAAGCCACCAAGGAGAGGCCATCTGTTCCGCCGTGTGCGCCGTTCTGGCCCAGTAGGCAGGCAGGAGCAAAGTCTGGCCCTGGATGCAGCGGGGCCGGAGGACCGGCCCCCATGGCGCCCCAGCGCACGTTGCCCCGACAGGGATCGCGGTCCCTGCCGGGGCAACTCGTTGTGGCGTCTTGCAGGGTGGCTCCTTTGTAGTCGCTCACCTGGCCTGCCGTGAGCGTCGCAAAGGGCATGGTTTTGGAGTTCAGCCCGCCCTTTGTGCGGCCGATGCAGCGGGAAAGAGCCCTTTTTTGAGCAAACTGGCGGCGCTTCGATGCGCCTTGAGGTGGGTCGCATCGATCATCACCTGGCCATCCTGTCCCGCTGTTTTTGCCAATTCGGTAAAAATATTGTTGAAGATGCCCATCCGGCTCCAGCGCAAAAAACGATTGTAGAGCGTTTTATACGGGCCATACTCGCGCGGCGCGTCTTTCCACTGCAGGCCATGCTTGATGACATAAATGATGCCGCTGATGACCTTCCGGTCATCGACCCGCGGAATACCATGAGAACGTGGAAAGAGGGGCTTGATACGTTCGAGTTGTTCGGTAGAAAGGGAGAACAGTTGGCTCATGACGTCCTCCCTGAGCACAACTAACCAGATTTTCTGCTTTTTGGCAATTCATGAGGCTGGGGCCCAGACACAAGATGGTCGGGCATCCATACCGCGACCTGCGGCTGCTATTTCTGCACGGCGACCGACTGCATCCAGGCAAACAGCTCGTCCAAATCGTAATCACCGCTATGTCCCACGCCCCAGGGCAGGGCGTAATCCACGTTTTTGCCGTGTGCCTGCAAGTTGAGCGCGAGCAGTTGGGAGACGGCCAGCGAGGTGTCGCGGTCGTTTTCGCCGGCGCGGATGCGGTAGTGCTGCGTGCCGCCCTGTTTGATGAAATTCATGGCGTTCATGATGCGGACGGTGGCCGCGTCTGCCGTTTGCGCGCCAGATATGGTGCTGTTTTGCGCGCTGAACGCGGTAAAGTGTTTGGCTTGGGTTTGCGCGTCGCCGAACAGGTTGTTCTCACCGGTGGATAAGTCCACGCCGTCAAATGCGGGCGCGGTTTTTTGTCTGCCGACAAATTGGGCGTAGGCAGAAAAATCGGCGGCTTTGACTTTGCCGTTTTCTATTGTCAGCCAGGTTTGGCCGGACAGGTCTTTGCCTTCGCCCAAGGCTTTTTGCGCGGATTGGGCGAGCATGGATTCGATTTGCGCTTTGAAGCTGCCGTTGCCGTTTTTGTCCAGCGTCATCAACACGCCTTGGGCGTTTTTCAGCTTCAGGCTGTTCACATAGGCTGGGAACAGTTTTTTCAGGCCGTCTGAAAGGCGTATCTGCTCGGCGGTTTGCGTGCCGCGAACGGTTTTGCGCTGCACATGGTAGTCCAGCATGGCAATGTCGATTTTTTCGTAGTCGTTCACGCCGTTGAACTGCCATTCGTAGGCGGCATCGGCGTGTTCCAGATTGGTAATCGGGCAATAGGCGGACACGGCGAACACGTCGTCTGTGGCGTTGGCCGCACCCAGTGCGCGCAGATAGGGCGCGTATTCGGGGGCGTTGCCGCTGGTGCCGAGCAGTGCCGACAATGCGCCGCCCGCGCTGGTGCCGTTGCTGATGATTTTGCCGGCATTGCCCGCCATTTGGGCGTCGTTGGCTTTGAGGTAGCGCACGGCGGCTTTCAAATCGACAATGGCGGCGGGCGCACGCCCGTTGGCTTCGGTGCGCCCACGCGCGCCTGCGCTGGCCACCACATAGCCTTGCGACAGGGCGACGGCGATGGCGTTGGGCTTGCCGCTGCCGGGCGAATCGGTTTCAGGCTGTCCTGCTTCGCCCGGCATATAGCCGCCCACGTTGTTCGGAAAGAAAATCGGTGCGGTGTCTTTGGTAAAGCCGTTCACGCTGCCACCTTGGAAATAGGCTTCGGGGATGTACACGTTCATGATTTGGTAGCGCGTGTCGGTAGGCTTCATCACGTAAACGATGTGCTCGAAGGCGCGGTATTGCACGCTCTGCCCGTTCACGTCGATTGTTTTTTGGCTGCCTGCAACTTGGGCAAAGTCGAGGTTTTTCGGCACGGGGTAGCGCGGCAGCTCCGCCTGTTGCGGCAATGCGGCTTGGGCGGACAGGGCTGTGGCCAGCAGCAGGACGGGGATATGTTGGAGTTTCATGTTTTTTCTTTGCGGGAGGGTTGCAAAAGTCCGTTCCAGTGACAGTATCTGGCAGCATCAGCATACGCGGTAGATTCTCATTGTCAAGGAACCGCTCGGTCAGGGTGAGCAGAAGTTCAAAGGGCAGGACGGGATTCTGGTCGAGTTGGCAGTGTCAAATACCAAGCAGCCAGAAGGAGCCGGCCGTGCCCGGCGTCCATCTTACCCTGGCAGAACGCATCGGCACCGGAGTATTTGTAACCTTGGGATGGGTTGCCGGGACATTGCCGGATGCCCTGGCCCGCCGCCACAGCATCATTTCCAGCAAGCAGCGCCAGGGCAGCTCCAAATCCTGCTTCGTACCCGGACTGCTGACTGCCGGACCCGAAAAAGACGGAAGACGCTGCGCCACTACCACTGCATGAGCCGCTCCGATCTGCTTGCCCGAACGGATTGCGGGCCGTCTGCGGCCGCACTATCCAGCAGGTGCAGGTATGCGCATCAGTGGGAGAGCATCTCCTGCTGGATTTACGCTGCCGCACAGCCTGGTGATACCAGCTATCGCCATTTGCGCCGCGCCCGCAGACGCCGCAGGCGGCAAGGCAGGTGCCTGTTTCCCCGGCGTATCGATAAAGCCCGGCGGCCACTGCCTGTTGCCGACAGAACCCGCTTTGGGGACCGGGAGGCGGATATGGTCTGTGCCTCCAGGGCAAGGCGCACTGCTCAGTTGCAAGGAGCGCAAAAGTAGCTTTCTGCTGCCGGCCAGGGTTGAGAACAAGATGCCGCCTCGGGCGAGGCGCTCCTGCCGTGCTTGTGTGAGCTGCCACCGACTCTGCTGCAGACGCTGACCCTTGATAATGACTCGGAAATGGCCGGGTTCGGGGAGCTGGAGCGGGCAGACCTGCGCATGTACTTTTGCAGGCCGCATGCTCCGTGGCAACGGGGCACGAACGAGAATGAGGGTGCCTGCTGCGACAGTTTTTCCAGGAGACATCAGCTTGCACAAAATCACGGGGAAGATGCTCTTCAGGGCAGCTCATCGGCTGAATAGAAGGTCTCACAACTGGTTAAGCTACCAGATTCCCGCTGAAGTCTGGAACCGTGCTCTCACTGCTGCACCTGCATGCTGAATGCATCCACTCCCTGGGCATGCCGAAGCCAGAGCGGGAGCCGCAGCTCAGGGCTTTTTTGTCTCCGGGCTCCTGGCTGGAGCTACTTCAGAGCCGAGTTCCCCGCCCTGCCTGCGCGGTGCGCTTTCTGCCTCGTCCGCTTCGGCCGCCTGGATGAAGTCCTTGAGGGGCATGCCGCCTGGAGTGATGAGATTTGGATGGGAGGTCAACAACTGTTTCCATTCCGCCAGTGCGCCTTGTTTGGCGCCCAGCCCGTTGTACAGCACCACCCCCCTGTTGAAGCGGGCCTGGGGATGATTCGGATCAATGCTGAGCACCTTGTCAAATTCGAGCAGAGCCAGCTCGGGCTTCCCGGCCTGAAAGAAGGCGCTGCCCAGGTCCGTGCGCACATCGTGGTTGTCCGGATCCACCGCGAGGGCGCGAGTGTAGGCGGCGATAGCGTCCTCTGCCTGGCCGTGATCGGAGAAGGCGTTGCCCAGCTCTTCCCAGACTTTTGCATTGTCCGGGTCCTGTTCGGCCCGCTGCTCCAGGGCAACCAGCATTTCCGGCGTAATCACCCCGGGTTGGCGGGGCTTGTCCGTAGTCTGCTGCGCAGGGGCCGGAGCGGGCGCCGCCTTGAAGGCGCTGTAGCCGACACCGCCCACAAAGCCCAGAATACAGGCGGCGCAGACAGCCAGATAAAGCGTTGACCGGGAAACGGAGCCACCCGGACTTTGCATAGAGGGGGGTGGCCTGCTTTCGGCTGTGGATGCAACCGGATTGGGATAATCGTCTGGGGTCTTCGGCATGAAGGGACTCCTGCCTTTGTGTGGGGATAGTGCTGGGCAAGGCATAAGCGCCTGCGCAGAGAGGCACTTCGGGATAGCGGGGTGCCCCGGCAAACCGGGAGGCGGTTTCAGAGTTCCCCGCCTTCGTCGCTCTCCGGTTCTTCACCCTCTCCGCCACCTGCAAATTCGTCATCCGCCTCGTCGACCACCTCGCTTTCCTCCTCGTAGGCCTCTTCGTTATCCTCCTCGTCGGCGTTTTCCACCTGAATTGGGGTAATCAGCCGGGCTTCCGGGAAAATAAACTCGCGGATCTTTTCCACCTCATCGGGGAGCAGAAGATCCTTGGCGCAGATCGGGCAGTTTTTAATGTGCTGGTCAATAAAAAGCATCATGCGGGCCGGCGCCAAGGTTTCATGGATCTTTTGCAGGTACCATTCCTTGATCAGGCGGTTCAGTTGTTCACATTCCATAAAAGGCTCTGCAGAAGGGCGGAAGGACGTACAGGCGCCCGGTTGGGGGTTGGGGATGAGAATCGGGCGGCACTATAATAAAAAGTTGTTTTTCCGGTCAACACCTATTAAACAATCCCCTGTCGGTAAATTTGTCTGTGGCTGACCGGTATCGTGGAAGTGGTCAGGGCACTGGTGGCTCTCCCGGACTTCAAATCCGGTGTGCCGGTTGCAAAACCGGCAGGTGGGTTCGATTCCCATGCACTTCCGCCATGTAACGGCAATCGGACCGCTCCGAGTTCTTCGGAAGGGTCCGACTGCATGGCCAACTGTACCGAATACTTCCCGAATCCCTGAGCAGTGAGGCACAAGCATCAACGCTGAATGAGGCCCAAACCACACTGGCTCATCCTTCGCTATTCCGCCAGGAGCGGCCTCCGGACTGCTGCGCGGACAATGCCGCCCACGGGCCCGCCCGCCCCTTCAGTGGCTGTCCACCTGGGGCCGCTTGCGTTCATTGCGTACCTCGAAAACAAAGGTGGCTGTCTTTTTTTCCGTCAGAAATTCCGTCTTTTGCGCTTCGGATGCCGGGGTCTTGCTGAAGAAGCGAACAAACCAGCGGCCGGCATGGTCTATCGGCACGACGAATTTGCCGTCTCTGGCCCTGGTCTGGGGAATATACATATCCTCCGCTTCGGTGGAAAAACCGCTGTAGGTGGCATCCCAGGTGCCCTCTCCGGTGTAGGGCATCTTGTCGGCGTACACCTGAAAGGCCAGACTGTCGCCCTCTTTCAGAGCGGCCAGGTTGGCGGCAGGCACCAGCTCCAGAGGCAGGCCCACCGGCCCGGGCGCCGGTTCGGAAGCCTTGTCGCTGACAACATAGGTCTTGGCCCACTGGCTGCTGCGCATGCTGGAACGGACCTCCCGGGCCTCGCCGGCAAAGGTGCTCAAGGGCTTGAGCGAGTGGCGTTCGCGCCCTTTTTTGTCCACGTACATGGCGAAATAGCCCGGCGTGGTTTCAGCGGTCAGGATATAGGTGCCGGGCTGCTCGTAGTGCACCAGATAGGAGTGCAGGGAATGTTCGTCCCGTACCTGCACATCGGTGACGCTGCGGTCGGGAGCGATCACCTGCACGTGGGCCAGCTTGTTCCCCTGAATGGCATCGTCCACCGGAAAATGATGCCCGTAGCAGAAGAACAGCGGCGAGGCCTTGCCAGGATTGACCTGCATGCGGCCCGACTGGATGAACAGCGAGTGCGCGCCGGCCTGGGCAACAAACAGCCACGGCGCAGCCAGCAGCAGCAAAGCCCCGCAGAGAATGCCGCGGTGGGATAGGGTTTGTCTTAAGCAATGGGTCATGTTTGTCCTCCGGTGAGCAATGGACGGCTGCAGCTGGGCCCGCCAGCAGGCGGGCCCAGCTCCTCCCTGTTCAGACTGGCTGCGGTGCCGGCAGCCGCGGCCGCAGTTGCCAGGAGCGTACAAAGCCGAGAATCACGGTCAGCAGCACCACGGCGCCGTAGAACAGACCCATCATCTGGATGCCGCTCAGGCCCAGAATACGGCCGCCGGTGAAGAGCAGCACCGCGACAAGAAAGCCCAGACTGGTCGGAAAGAGGATGGAGAAGAGCATCCACTTGTACGAGCCGGTCTGCACCTTGATCATGATGGTGGTGGCCAGGCAGGGCGGGTACATGGCAAAGAAGACCATAATGGCCAGGGCATGCAGGGGTGTGAAGTCGTCTCCCCCGGCCTCTGCGCCCATGCGTTCCTCCAGTTTTTTGTTTTCATCGGCCCCCTGCTGGTACAGGACGCCGATGGTGGCCACGCTGGATTCCCTGGCTGCGAAAGAGGAAAGAATGGCCACATTGATCTTCCAGTTGAAGCCGGCCCACTGGGTGAGGGGCTCGAGCGAGCGGCCGATCATGCCCAGAAGACTGGTTTCGATCTGTCGCTCCTTGATCTGGCGGCGCAGCAGTTCGCGCTGGGACGACAGGTTACGCAGGGCCTTGCTGACCGTCTGCCCGTCCTTGTCGCCCTTTTTGGGCTTGAGCAGGGGAAAGAGCGCCGGATATTTCTGCTCGTAGCGGGCATCCAGGGCCTGGGAGGCGCTCGCGCCGCTGACGTTGAGTTTGGCAGCCTTGTAGGTGCCGTACAGGTTGATCAGATCCAGCAGGGCGGCATCGTCCTGCAACTGCCCGCTGTACTTGGTTTTCTGGATCTTGCCGCGGAAATCGCCCACCGCCTGGTCCATCTGCTTTTGAAAGCCGGCCATCGTGTCCTCGCCTACGCCTGGAAACTGCAGGAGGCTGAAGACGCAGACGGAAACGGCTATCACTATGGTACCGACCTTTTTGATGTACTGCCAGGTGCGCTCTATGGCCCGCTGGCCCACGCCAAACAGGGTCGGCATGTGGTAGCGCGGCAGCTCCATGACAAAGGGGGCGGTTTCCGTGGTTCGCAGGACGGTCGCGGTCAGCAGGCGGGCCACCAGAAGCGCCACGAAGATGGTGATGGTGGACAAAAACAGCATGACCCAGGACTTGTACGGCGCGAAGAAGACGTTGATGATCAGGGTGTAGAAAGGAATCTTGGCCAGACAGTTCATGTAGGGCACGGTCAGAATCGTGGCCATGCGGGAGCGGTGATCCGGAATGCCCTTGGTGGCCATGACGCCGGGAACCGCACAGCCGCCGGCGAAAACACCGCCGAGGATATAGGGCAGGGTCGATTGGCCGTGCAGACCGAAGAGGTGCAGAAGCTTGTCGAGGATGAAGGCTATTCTGGCCATGTAGCCGCTGTCCTCGAGGATAGCGATAAGGGAGAAGAGGATGAGGAAGATTGGAATGTAGTTCAGCAGCGCATTGGCCGAATCCACCATCCACAGTCCCATGGAGCGGATATAGCTGTCCTCCAGCATGCCCGCGTCGGGCAGAATGTCTGCAACCAGTGCCCGGAATTTGGCCAGCACCGGCCACCAGTACTGGGTGAGTTCGTAGCCCTTGACGATGGAGAGCTGGTAGATAAGAAAGACCGTGGCCACCAGAACGATGGGCGCGGCCAGGCGGTTGAGCACCAGACTGTCGATGCGGTCCGACAGGGTCTTGCGGCCCTTGCGGGTTTCCCTGACGTTCGCCTCCACCAGGGCGCAGGCCAGTTTGTTCCGGCAGGAGAACATGTAGTCGGCCACATCCATGCCGGAGTCCCGCTCAAAGTCTTCGCGGGCGCGGCGGGCCTGCTCCAGCAAAGCATGCTGCGCGCCCAGTGTGCCTGCAACCAGCCGCTCGGCCTCCCGGTCACCCTCGATCAGCTTGACGGCGAGCCAGCGCCCCGGGTAGGCCCGGGGGAATTCCGCTCTTTCTACTTGCTGCCGCAGGGCCTCGATTTCCGGTTCCAGCTCGTTGTAGTTGACCTGCAGCGCCCCCTTGCCGTGCTGGCCCACAGTGGCCAGCACAGCGCTCTGCAGCTCCTTTTTGCCCACGCCCTTGCGGCCGATCAGGGGAACGACCCGCACGCCCAACTGAGCTTCGAGGCCAGCGATATCGACCTCGATGCCGTTTTGTCTGGCCACGTCCATCATGTTGCAGCCCAGGACGACCGGCAGGCCCATTTCCATGATCTGGAAGGTGAAGTTGAGGCTGCGCCTCAGGGTGGAAACGTCCACCACGTTGACGATCACGTCGGGGCCGCCGTGCATCAGAAAGTCCCGGGCCACCCGCTCCTCCAGGGAGAAGGAGGTGAGACTGTAGGTGCCGGGCAGGTCAACGACCTCTGCCCTGACCCCCTGAAAGCTGTAGTACCCTGTTTTCTTGTCAACCGTGACGCCGGGATAGTTGGCAATGTGCTGGTTGGCCCCGGTCAGCATGTTGAACACGGTGGACTTGCCCGCATTCTGCTGACCAGCCAGGCCGACGCGCAGATTTTTTTTCGGCTCCTGCACGGGAACCTCTGTTGTTTCGTGTTCGTGAGCAGCGACTGCAACCATGGTCAGCGTTCCACCTCGATGAGTGCGGCTTCCGCCAGTCTGAGGGCGATCTTCAGATTGTCCACCTCGCACTCGATGGGGTCACCCAGGGGGGCGCGACGAACCACGTTGATGTATGTCAGAGGCACGAAGCCCAAATCAAGCAGGCGCTGGCGAATGGCGCCCTCGGCATGATGGCGGCGGATGCAGGCCCGGTCGCCGGGTCGCAGCGTGTTGAGACGGCAGGAAGCTCCGTTGCCGTGGCGGTGTTGATGTCGTTGCATGGAAAGTCTCCTTTTGTGAGAGGCCATTAGGCTTGCTCGATGCACAGGGCACGAATTTTTACTGAACTCCTTGTATCCGTGTAATTAGGGACTGCTAAATGTTTTTTCAAGCACAAATTTCAGAATTTCCGGGTGACTTGAGCGGGCAGAGTCCGGAGCCCAACAGGGACATGAATTTAATATTTATATATTCCACCGGCTTATATGGAAAACGGGCTGACATCCTGCCAAGAAAAGAGCAAAAAGAAAATGCGGGCAGTGGAACAGGCAAGAGCCCGATACCCCTGCCCGCCGTTGGGCCGGAAACAATCTGCCGCCCAGGCCCTGTTACGGTTGCTTGCCGATGTAAAAGGAGAGGGTGCCTACAGCAACGATTTCGTCGCACACCTTCGTGTCCGCGTACGGAGCCTTATGCTTGGCCTGGATAAACCAGTATCCGGCCTGCAGGGGAATCACCTCGATCATGCCTTTCAAGTCGGTGTGACCGTAGAAGGCCTTGCTTTCCTTGGAAAGAAAATCTGCGAAGGTGGCTGTGACCTCGGCTGTTTTCACCGGTTTGCCGTCGTAGAGCACCTGTACTGGAAAGGCCGCTCCCGGCTTTACTGTCGCCGGATTGACCTGGGGCACGATTTCCAGCTTTTGGCCCTGCACCTGGGTAATCAGGGCCGTGTCCATGCCGCCGTCCACGTTGAGAATGCTCTTGGCGGTCATCACCGCTTCTTCGCAGTAGCTGGCGTCGCTCATCTGGCTGCGGTTGGCCTGCTTCCAGCCTTCGGCGTTCTTGGACCAGAAGGTGGGCTTGTAGTCGCCCAGCACAAGGTAGCTGCCCTTTTTCAAGGCCTTCTTGCTCTCGTAGGCGTAATTTTCCCCTTTCTGCGTCATTTCCGTGGCCCCGTCGGGGGTCACCAGACGCAGCGGATTGAAAATGTGCGCCCGATCCGCAGCAATGGCCTCGGGCTCGGGAAAGCCGTGTCCATAGCCGATCTGCGCCTTGACCTGCGCCTTGTTCGCATCCTGGGCAGCATTGACCCAGAAATCATGGGCCATGGCCTGCAGAGGCAGAGCCAGGGTACAGAAGGCCAGAGTCAGGCTGCACGTCAGTCGATTCATCTTTTCCTCCATGTTTTTGGTTTGTCAGTTCGGCCCGGAAGGGTCTCCGGGCTTGTTCTCATCCCGCTTTGCGGGGGTGGCGGAGGACAGGCGCCGCCACAGCCGCACCCGCAGCCACAAGAAGACTGGCCCGGTCGCGTCATTTTTCTGAAGCGGCTGTACAAATACCAGACGGCGACAGCTACCACCGCAACAACAACAAGGATCTGGACGAGAGCATTCATGATGAGCTTATACCTTCACCTGTAAGAAAATGAATGGCAAGGGCCAAAGACAGCCATCAGGGCTCCAGGTTTGCCTGTTCCCAAACCGCAGGATTCAGGATCTGACCCGCCTCCGAGCCAATCCGGGGCATTATTTCATGTCAACCGCCTTGATCCACATAACCGCATCCCGGGAGCACTTCTTGCCTTTGTACTTGTACTCGGGGTCAAGATCGAGAGCGGCAAAACCCCACCAGCCCGCCCTGGGAATGCCAAAAGTGAAGACGCCGTTGTCGTCGGCGAAAATGGTCTGCAGGGCAAAGGCGCTCTGCGGAGCCTTGACCTCGGCCTTTGCGGCAAAGGCCTTTTTGTCGAGCAGGGGCTCGTGGTTGAGGTATTCGATCTCTATTTCGGCGCCAGGCACGGGCTTGCCGTTCAGGAGCACCTTGCCCTGGAACACGTTGCCGGTCCAGCGGTCATAGGGTTTGGCCAGCGGCACGATTTCCGTGTCCATGCCTACCGGCTCCATCCAGGCGCCGGGCTCGCCGCCCACATTCACGATCACCTTGGTGCTCTGCTTGATGTACCCCTCTTCTTCCGGCTCATAGTAGGGTTCCGGAACCAGACAGAAGGTATAGTCGCCGCCCCTGACCGCATATTCGGTTTCCCAGGCCTTGCCGCTGTTGGTCAGGCTGGTCCAGGTCATGGGCTTCAGGGTTTTCAGCAGATCGGTTTTCTGGGGCGCGTTTTCACCCCGGCTGCGGATAACGAAGAACTGCTCGGGCATGCCCATGTCCATGGTATGGCCCGCCTCGAAAGGGTGGGTAAAGACCAGGGCCAGGGGAATTTTCCCCCCTTCCTCCAGGGCCATTTCCGGGGTGTATATCATCTGGAAATGGGCGTAGGCCGGGGCAGCAGAAACAACGGCCGCGCAGCAGGCCAGGGTAGTCAGCATCCTTTTCATACGTACTCCTTATTAAACTCCATGTGAACTTGCGTCATTCGACGATGTCTTTCCCGTTGATCTCGAGCCGGTGACCTTCGCCGCCATCAAAGATGACCTTGTAGTCGGTCTTCGGCTTGTCGAAAACAAATTCGCTGTTTGCGCTCATCTGTCCATCGATCAGCACCTTGCCCGCGCTGTCTTCGACGCGCATCTTCACGCCAGAGGCGGAGGAGCCGTCGGAAAAGCCGCCTTCGCAGGTGATCGTGCCGTCGCCGTTGTCATAACAGGAGCACAGGGGGGTATGGGCCCAAGCCTGGACTGCCACGAAGAGGAATGACATCGCAGCAGCCAACAACAACATCTTTTTTGTGAACATCTTTCTTTCCTCCTTCCTGATAGCTGATGATGAAAAACAGGCCGATGGAAGCTCAATGCCGCGCCCGGCTCGCCGCCGAAGTGCTGCCAGCGCTTCCGGACAGTGGGACGAAAAAGGCCTCATTTTCTAGAACTTAAATATATTAGCCAAAGGCAATTTTAGCAGCAGAATGATCTACCCTTCCGGTTTTGTCAACTGTTTTTCACGGCACCTGCAAAACGCCAGGATGGCGTGCGCGAATTCCTGAAACGCTTCAGCGCGCCTCAGTCTCCGGTCAGGCTCCAGCCCACGGACTCGTTCTGCAGGGTCCAGAGCCGCGCGTAGAGCCCGCCGCGCTCCAGAAGCTCCGCATGGCGGCCCTGGTCCACCACGCGCCCCGCCTCCATCACCACGATGTTGTCCGCGTTCTGGGTCGTGCGCAGCTTATGGGCGATCACCACCACGGTGCGCCCCTCCACCAGCGCGTTGACGGCCCGCTGCACCTCCACCTCGTTCTCCGGGTCCAGGCTCGCCGTGGCCTCGTCCAGCAGGACGACCGGCGCGTTCTTGAGCAGCGCCCGGGCGATGGAGATCCGCTGCTTCTCCCCGCCAGAGAGGGTGGAGCCGCCCTCCCCCACCATCGTGTCGTAGCCCTGGGGCAGCCGCATGATGAAGTCGTGGGCGCAGGCCCGCTTCGCCGCCTCCTCCACCTCGGCCTCCGTCGCCCCCTCACGTCCGAAGGCGATGTTGTTCCGCACCGTGTCCCGGAACAGGTACACGTCCTGGAAGACGAAGGATATCCGCCGCATCAGTTTCTCCGGATCCAGCCCGCGCTCGTCCGCGCCGCCGAAGAGCACCGTCCCGGACTGCGGGTCGTAGAAGCGGGCCATGACCTTCATCAGGGTTGTCTTTCCGCACCCCGACGGGCCCACCAGCGCGGTCAGCTTCCCCTGCGGAAACGTCAGGCTCACGTCCCGAAGCACAGGCTCGCCGCCGTAGCCGAACGTGACGTTCTTCAGCTCGATGTCGTGCCGCTCGGGCGCGTCGCCCTCCCCGCTCATCTCGGGCTCCTCCATCAGGCGAAGGATGCGCTTTCCGGCCTGGGTGGAATAGCGGAAGACGAAGAAGTTGAGCAGCGCCGCCGTCAGGGGGTCGTACACGCGCGTCCCGACGATGAGGAATGCGACAAAGGTCAGGGGGTCGAGGGTCCCGCCGATCATCAGGTGCACACCCAGCACGATCATCAGGGTCAGCCCCAGGCGGATCAGGGAGATCGCCAGCATGGCGAAGGGACCCAGGGCCGCCTCGATGCGGATGCTCTCCCGCATGAAGCCCTGGAAGGCGCTCTCCATCCGGGCAAAGCGCTCCCCCGTCAGATTGCAGGCCTTGATGACGCGGATGCCGTTCATGTACTCCTGAATGCGGTTCCCCGCGTCGATCTTGGCCCGCATGTGCTTCTGGCTCAGCCGGTTCTGGAGCCTCGTCGAGAGCAGGAGCACCAGGGCCCCGGCCGGGAGCGAGACGAACATGGCGATGGCCATGGGCGGGTTCCAGAAGCACAGGCCCACGAAGGCGATGACGGGCAGGACGAGGCCGCCGACCATCTGTGGCACCTGATGGGAGATCGCGGTCTCCAGCAGCAGGAAGTCGCCCATGATCATGTTCACGAGGTCGCCGGGGTCGCGCCGGGCAAAGTAGCCCAGCGGGAGCTTGCGCAGCTTCTCCGCCAGCTCGACCCGCCCCCGGGCCGAGGCGCTGTAGGCGTCCCGGTAACAGGCCCGGTAGGCTGGCACCTCCGCGGCATACATCACAATCAGCCAGCCAAACAGCAAGGCGCACAGCCCCCACAGCTTCGCCATATCCGGCGCGCCGCCGGCCGACCAGGCTGCGAACACGATATGCACCACCTCGATGGAGATGCCGAAGGGAACGATGTTCACCAGATAGGAGAGGATCGTGTACCAGAGCGATTTGCGCAGTTTTTTGGGATGCCCTGCCGTTACTGCCCGCAACATGTCCTTCATGCCGCCCCCTCCTTCGTACTCCTGCCGAGCCGCCAGCTCTCCGCCCCGACATAGGCCCGCCACATGCGGGCGTAGAGCCCGTCTGCCGCCAGCAGCTCGTCGTGCCGCCCCCGTTCCTCGAGGCGCCCCTCCTGCAGCACCAGGATCTGCTCGGCCCTTCGGATCGAGGAGAGCCGGTGTGCGATCACCAGCACCGTCTTGCCCTTGATGAGCGCCGTCAGGGCCCTCTGGATCTCGAACTCGTTCTCCGGATCGGCAAAGGCCGTCGCCTCGTCCAGCACCAGGATGGGCGCGTTCTTCAGGACGGCCCGGGCGATGCAGACGCGCTGCTCCTCCCCGCCGGACAGGTAGACGCCGCCCGAGCCGATGAGGGTGCCGTAGCCCTGGGGCAGGCGCTCGATGAACTCGTGGCACTGGGCGGCCCGTGCCGCGGCGATCACCTCGTCGTCCGTCGCCTCCGGCCGCCCGAGCCGGATGTTGTTCATCACGGAGTCGAAGAACAGGAAGTTGTCCTGGAACACGAACGACACCGTGTCCATCAGCGTCTCGTTCGGGATGTCCCAGACGTCCACGCCCCCGATGAGGATCTCTCCTTCCCCCTCCCCCAGGTCCCAGAAGCGTGGGATCAGGCTGGCGACGGTGGATTTGCCCCCGCCCGATGGGCCCACGAGGGCAGTCACCCTCCCCTCCTCCGCATGAAAGGAAACGGACGACAGGGCCTGGGCCCGCGTGGAGAGGGCGCTCGCGTTTTCCGGTCCCTCCGCCTCGTAGGAAAAGCTCACGTCCCGGAACTCCACGTCGAAGCGCTCCGGAATCCTGGGCCTTGCGGGCTCAGACACGGGCCTGCGTGCCATCACGGCCTCGATGCGTTCCACGCCCTCGTCGATCTGGCGGCTCTGCATGGCCAGCATCGTCAGACTCATCATGGGCGAGGCCGCACCCGGGGCCATCACCACGAAGAACAGGAAGCTCAGCGCCAGTGCCCGGCTTCCCGGATCGTTTTGAATCATCAGGAGTCCCACGGGCAGCAGGAAGGTGAAGAAGGAGCTGGCTACGACCTTGAACAGGATATAGCCGCGCTCATAGCGGTCGGTGAACTGGAGACAGAAAGCGCTATAGGCCTGGATGTCGTCGCAAAGACCCCGAAAGGACTGCACGGTGCGGCCGAAGACCTTGACCACCTGCATGCCCCGGACATACTGCACCGCCGAGGCGTTGACCCGCTCCAGCGAATCGTAGTACTGTTTGAGGGCGTCCTTGCCCTGCGCGCCAAACCACAGCGAAGCCTGCATGAAAAGCGCTGCGGCAAACGCGCCCAGGCAGGCCAGAGCCAGGGGGAAGCTGAGCCAGAGCAGCGCTCCGGCCAGAATCAGCGTCGTAGCCAGCGCGTCGACCAGTTCCGGAATGCGGTGGGCCACGAAGAGCTCGATGTCCTCGACGTTCTGCTCCATCGTCTTCTTGACCGCGCCGATGGTGGTGCCCGAGAGGAAGCCCAGCGGCAGCCTGCCGATGTGGCGGGCGAGGCCCATTCGGATGCCGTACAGAATCCGGAACGCAGCCACGTGCGAGACTATCAGGGACGCATAGCGAACGACGAAGCCCAGCACCATGGCCCCAAAGGCGATCAAAGCCTGGCGGCCGAAGAAAGCGGCGTTCTCCGGGCCAGCTCCCCGCGCCAAAAGCTCGCCCAGGATGCGGTACACGCTCAGGAAGGGCACCAGCATCAGCGCCGCGCTGAGTGCCGAGAGCACGCAGGAGAGCATCACCAGTCCTCGTCGTTCCCCGGCAATTGCCAGCAGCCGGGTCATGCCGCTCTTTTTTTTCATGGATGCCTCCCCGGAAAAACAGGAGCGGATCTGCCAGGCATCATGGCCAGATGCGCCTGACCTTCAAGCTGCGCAAGGGCAGACCCAATCCCTTTATAGGCAGTATGATGACAGCCGGAAAAAATTACAATACCAAAACATAATTTTTCTTGCCTAAAAATTTCCCCTGTTCTTTTCGCTGGTTTTTCCGGAAGGGGATACCTTTGCCGTGCTCCATTGGGATGGAGCGCCCTGCCCCTTCGCGTCGTCCGGGGCGTTTGGTGCAGGAAGCCCAGAAGCAGCCGCCTCTGCACAGGGGCTTTGCGGGACGGCTCCCTTGCGCCGGTCTGCGTGGAAAGCTTGTTCCATGCCGGGTGACTGCGGGACTTGGCAGGATCCTCCGGCTCTCTGTTCGCGGCTGCACTCGGTTCTGCCGGAACGCTGCCTTGTACAGTACGGCTCGCCGCTGACCCTGCACTGGAGGGAGGTAGTGCCGCCTGCGCAACAGATCGATTTTTGGGGGCTGTTTGCAAGGGCAAGAGGGTATCCTGCGCGGCGCTGACTGTGCAACGGGCTCTGAGGGCGCCCATCCGCATGGCCGGCTGCCCGCTCAGGGGTGGCAGCCGCTTCCTGAAACTGCCGTGGCGGGCCTTAGGCCAAGGAGTCCAGGCAACGGCCGATATCTCCGGTCGTGGTGCAGGTCAGCACCTTTTGCCGGGCCGTGGCCGCACCGTTCAGGCCGGCGAGAAAACGGCAGACCTGGTTCCGGATGCGAAAGAGAACCCGCTCCACCGGCAGATAGGCCTCACACAGGGCCAGATAGCGATGCAGGAGCGGCAGGCGGCCGGCAAGCGTCTGCGGCCGCTCCCGGCCGGCAAAGAGCCAGGGGTTGCCGAGCGCTCCCCGGCCCACCATGACCGCCGCACAGGCACTGGCCTGAAGTCGTTCCTGCGCGGTGGCGAAGCTGTCGATATCACCATTGCCAATGACCGGGATGCGCACTGCCTCCCGCACGGCCCGTACCAGGCTCCAGTCTGCCTGACCGCCAAAGGCCTGGGCCCAGGTACGGCCATGAATCGTCAGAAAGGCCGCGCCCGCATCTTCGGCCATGCGGGCGAATGAGACGGCGTTCAGATGCGCCGCGTCCCTGCCGCTGCGGAACTTGACCGAGACCGGCAGGGAACTGGCCGCGCACACCGCCTGGATGATGGCGGCCGCCCGTTCCGGCTCGCTCATCAACGCTGCGCCCGCCCCCCGCCTCGTGACTTTGCGCACCGGGCAGCCCATGTTCAGATCGATGCCATCCACCGGCAACTCGCAGATCCGGGCAGCGGCAGCGGCCATGATGTCGGGCTCGGCGCCGAAGAGCTGCACGACAAGGGGACGCTCTTCCGGAACGCTCTGCAGCATGGCCGCGCTTTTCTTCTGCCCCTGATGCAGACCGTGGGAGCTGACCATTTCGGAGAAGACCAGCCCTGCCCCCAGCTCACGGCACAGGAGCCGGAAAGGCAGGTCGGTATAACCGGCCAGCGGGGCCAGCACTAGTCGGCTTTGCAGGTGCAGCCTGCCCACAACAGGAAAGGGCGCCGGAGAGGCGCCCTGAAGGATACGGAACATGGTGCTGCGGCCTATTCGGCAAACTGGCCCTTGCCGGATGTGGGTTCCTTTGCCTGCTGGCGGCGAATACGGTGCAGCGTGCCCATGTAGATGTCTTCGGCAATATCGTCCACGATCTCGCGCAGGGCCAGCTCATCGCCCGCGGCACTGATTTTTTTCTCCGTATAGTCGGCGGTGTAGAGCTTGCTCGGCACCTCCCAGACGATCTTGCCGCTCTTCAGATCCTTCAGCACGTAGCGCACCACCAGCTTGACGTTGACGCCCGAGGCCCGGGAGACGCCATCCCAGGAAACGCTGGGCAGATCGATGCCCACGATTTCGCCGGCCAGGATATAGTCGGCTCCGCCCCGTTCCTTGGTGAGCTGCACGGCTTCCGATTTCTGGAACCAGCGCGCCAGGACCTGATAGATGCGGTTGTCCAGCCCCAGTTTGCTGGTGCGGTTTTCCCAGTCAGGCATATACACCACCTGCTCCGGCCCGTCATACACATGGGGGAAATAGTAGCCGCAACCGGCAAGGGCCAGCAGGGCAATCAAAAGCAGTGCACAAGCAAAGCGGCCTGATTTCATGGCGATTCCTGTAGGTATGGCACAAAGAGGACAGATTCAGCACACAATGTTAACGAGTTTCCCCGGAACAACAACAATTTTTTTCGGCCGCTTGCCGGCCAGAAACTGTACGATTTTTTCGTCTGCCAGAGCCATGGCCTGCACAGCCTCGTTGTCCGTGCCCTCGGCAACCAGCACCTTGCCGCGCAGCTTGCCGTTGACCTGGATGACAATGGTGATTTCGTCTTCTCTGGCCGCCTCGGCGCTGTAGTCGGGCCAGGCGCAGTCGGCCAGCCGGGTCCTGTGGCCGCTCGCCTCCCAGAGTTCCTCACAGATGTGGGGCGCCATCGGGAAGAGCAGCGTCAGCACGGTTTCCAGCGCCTGGCGCAGCACGGCGCTATCCAGCTTGCCCGCCTCTTCCGGTACGCCTATGGCATTGACCAGCTCCATCACCCCGGCAATGGCGGTGTTGAAGTGGAAATTGCTCTCTATGCTCTCCGTGACCCGGTGGATGGTCTGGTGGGTTTTGCGGTATACCTTGCGGGATGCCGGATCCAGCCCCTCGGGCGCCAGTTCCGCCGTGTTCGCGAGGCAGTCCGTGTTCAGCGCGATCAGGTGGTGGATTTTGGCCAGAAAACGGGCCGCACCTTCCACGCCCTGGGGGTTCCAGTCCAGATCCCGTTCCGGCGGGGCGGCGAACATGGAGAAGAGCCGCACCGTGTCGGCCCCGTACTGTTCGATCAGAATGCTCGGGTCTTCCACGTTGCCCCTGGACTTGGACATCTTGGCGCCATTCTTCAGCACCATGCCCTGGGTGAGCAGGTTGGTAAAGGGTTCGTCGATGCCTACATAGCCCAGATCGCGCAGCATCTTGGCGAAAAAGCGCGAGTAGAGCAGGTGCAGAATGGCGTGCTCCACGCCCCCGATGTACTGATCCACCGGCAGCCAGCCGGCCGCGGCCTCTTTGTTCACCAGGCCGCCCCGGTAGTCCGGGCACAGGTAGCGCATGTAGTACCAGGATGATTCGACAAAGGTATCCAGGGTATCGCTCTCCCGCCGGGCCGGGCCGCCACAGACCGGGCAGGCGGTGGCGAGAAAGCTTTCCTGCTGGTGCAGGGGCTGGTAGCTGTCCGGCAGGACCACCGGCAACTGCTCCTCGGGCACCGGCACAATGCCGCAGTGCGGGCAGTGCACCACCGGAATCGGCGCACCCCAGTAGCGCTGGCGGGAAACGCCCCAGTCACGCAGGCGATACGTCACCATGGGGCGGCCAAAGCCCTGCTGCTCGGCGTGCCTGATAATGGCCTGCTTGGCCTCTTCGGAATCCAGACCACTGAAGGCGCCGGAATTGACCAGGCGGCCTGCCACGGTGCTGGCCGCTGTCATCGTTTCCGGACTCAGGGGCTCGCCTTCCGCCTGGATCACGATGCGGATGGGCAGACCATAGGCGCGGGCAAAGTCGAAGTCGCGCTGGTCGTGGGCTGGCACGGCCATGACCGCGCCGGTACCGTATTCCATGAGCACGAAGTTGGCCGCATAGATGGGCACCTGCTCCCCGCTGAAGGGATTGATGCAGTAGCGCCCGGTAAAGACGCCCCGTTTTTCCGGCTCCTGATCCGGAGTGGCCCGCTGCTTGGCAATCATGGTCTCCTGGATGAAGGCCTGCACGGCCTCGTGCTGCGGCAGGCCCTGGCTCAGGGTTTTCAGCAGCGGGTGCTCCACGGCCAGGGACATGAAGGTGACACCGAAGATGGTATCCGGGCGGGTGGTAAAAATGCTGATCCTGTCCTCGCTGCCTGCCACCTGAAAGTCGCAGGAAAGTCCGGTGCTCCTGCCGATCCAGTTGCGCTGCATGGCCACTACCCGCTCCGGCCAACCGCTGAGCCGGTCGAGATCGGCCAGGAGCTCCCCGGCATAACGGGTGATGTTGAAAAACCAGCCCGGCATTTTCCTGGGCATGACCGGCTGGCCGCAGCGCCAGCAGGCGCCCTCTTCCACCTGCTCCCGGGCCAGCACGGTCTGACAGCTCTCGCACCAGTTGAGCGTGGTTTCCCTGCGGTAGACCAGGCCTTCTTTCAGCATCTTCAGGAAAAGCTGCTGTTCCCAGCGATAGTAGTCCGGCTCGCAGGTGGCCAGCTCCCGCCGCCAGTCGTAGCTCAGGCCAATGGCCCTGAGCTGGCCCCGCATGTAGGCGATGTTGTCCTGCGTCCAGGCCGCCGGGTGGGTGCCGTGTTTCATGGCCGCATTTTCCGCCGGCAGGCCGAAGGCGTCCCAGCCCATGGGATGCATGACCTGAAAACCCCGCATCCGCTTGTAGCGGGCGATCACATCGCCGATGGTGTAGTTGCGCACGTGACCCATGTGAATCCGGCCCGAGGGGTAGGGAAACATCTCGAGCACGTAATACTTCCTGCCGGTCGGAACGTCAGGCACCCGGTCGGGCTCCTCTGCCAGCCAGCGCTGCTGCCACTTGCGTTCTATGGCCTTGAAATCGTAGCGGTCGTTCATCTTGACTCCTGCAGACAAAAAAGTTCACCCCATCAGGGCATCATATCCGGCGCCCAGCCGGGGTCGGGCATGGCATCCGGTGGTGGCCCGGGTGGTTCGTCGGCCCGCGGGGTGAAGGGTTCAAAGGAGGCGTACTGCCCCAGAAAAGACAGCTTCACCGTGCCGGTGGGGCCATTGCGCTGCTTGCCGATGATGATTTCGGCAATGCCTCTGTTCTTGTTGGTCTCGGACTTGTTGTACACTTCATCCCGGTAGATGAACAGAATGAGGTCCGCGTCCTGTTCGATGGCGCCGGATTCGCGCAGGTCGGAGAGCTGGGGCCTGCGGTCGTCCCGGTGTTCCAGGCTGCGGTTGAGCTGGGAGAGCGCCAGCACCGGCACGTCCAGCTCCTTGGCCATGGCCTTGAGGGAACGGGAAATTTCCGAAATTTCCTGCACCCGGCTTTCGCTGCCGCCCCGGCCCTGCATCAGTTGCAGATAGTCCACCACGATCAGGCCCAGCTCGTGTTCGGACTTCAGCCGCCTGGACTTGGCCCGCATTTCGAGCGCGGTCAGCCCGGAAGTGTCATCGATATAGATCGGCGCTTCGGAGAGCTGGGCCGTGGCCCGCTGCAAACGGGGCCAGTCGCTGTCCTGCAGATTGCCGGTGCGCAGACGCTGGGCGTCGACTTTGCCCACCGAGCAGAGCATGCGCATGGCCAGCGCCTGGGCGGACATTTCCAGACTGAAGACCGCAACCGGCGCCTTTTTCAGCAGGGCCACGTTCTGCACGATGTTCATGGCCAGCGCCGTTTTGCCCATGGAAGGCCGGGCCGCGAGCACGATCATGTCGGCCGGCTGCAGGCCCGCGGTCATGCGGTCCAGATCGGCATAGCCGGTGGCTGTGCCGGTGATGCCGCCGCCCAGTTTTGCCCTTTCGCTGATGCGGTCGAAGGCGGCCGGCACAATCTCACCCACGACCTGGAAGGCCTGGTCGCTCTTGGCGTGGGCGATCTCGAAGATCGTACGCTCGGCGTCGTCGATGAGCGCGTCAATGTCGCCCGGCGCGTCGTAGCAACGGGCAGCCAGCTCCGTACTGGTGCGGATGAGCTGGCGCAGTACGGATTTTTGCCGGATCAGACGGGCGTGGTGCGTCAGCGTGCCGGTGAAGGGAATGACATTGGTCAGCGAGGCCAGATAGGCGGTTCCGCCGGCGTTTTCCAGCTTGTGCTGATCGGTCAGGAACGAGGCGACGCTGATCAGATCCTGGGGTTCGCGCCGTTCGAACAGGCCAAGCATGGCGGCGAAGATGATCCGGTGGGCCTCACGGTAGAAATCCTCGGCCTTGAGAATTTCCACCACCTGCAGGATAGCGTCGGGCTGGAGCAGGATGGTGCCCAGCACCGCCTGTTCGGCCTCCAGACTCTGGGGGGGGAGCATGCGGGGATCGGGGCGGGGAGCCACATCTTCAAAGGCAGGCATGATGCATTAGGCTGTTTCGGAGCGGCCTGAAAAAAAGATGCCTTTTCCGGGCAAGAAAAGGCATCTTTTGGCAGGCAATGTGCCGGGCAGCGCCCGGTGGACTTCAGTTCTCTTCCGGCGTGGCCGCCTCTTCGGGCACAACCTGTACCACAAGCTGGGCCGTGGTCTGGTAGCCGGTTCTGACCTGCACGCGGTATTCTCCCAGCACCTTGATGGGCTCGGCGAGCACGATGACCTTGCGATCGAGGCTCAGCCCCGCAGTGCCCAGCGCCTCGGCAATGTCTGCGGTGGTCACAGAGCCGAACAGCCGGTTCTCGTCGCCGGCGCGGCGCGGGATCACCACAAGCTGACCGTCCAGTTTTTCGGCCAGAGTTCTGGCCTCGGCCTGCTGGGCGGCCAGACGCGCGGCAATGGCCTGCTTTTCCTGCTCCAGCCGGGCCAGAGAGGCCTTGGTGACAGGTACGGCCTTGCCGGTCGGGAACAGGTAGTTTCTGGCATAGCCGGGCTTGACTTTGACGATTTCGCCTTCCCGGCCCAGCGTATCGATGGTTTCTTTCAGTATGATTTCCATATCGCCTCCTGCTGCTTAGGGCTCGACCGCACCCGTGTAGGGCAGCAGGGCCAGATGACGGGCCCGCTTGACCGCCTCGTTCAGTTGGCGCTGGTGCCTGGCGCAGGTGCCGTAGATGCGGCGGGGAATGATCTTGCCCCGCTCGGTCACCAGATTTTTCAGGCTGCGGATATCCTTGTAGTCAATGACCAGTTCCTTGTCGGTGCAAAAACGGCAAACCCGGCGACGGGTAAAAACTTTTCTCGGTGCTGCCATGATCGTCTCCTTGTCTGTTCCGGGTTATTCCGCTGCTACGGCTGCCTGGGCGGCATCGTCACCGTCGTCGTCCTGAGTGTCGGCCATCCGCCTGTCAGCGCTGCCCGATTCATCGCGGCGGCGCCCCCGGCTCTGGGCCTCTTCCTCGGCCTCTGCGGCATCGCGGGCAATGCGGGCGGCACGAGCCTTTTCCAGTCGCTGCCGTTCCGCCTCCATGCCGGCCTCGTCGATACTGTCGGCCAGTTTGACGGTGAGATAGCGGAGCACCCCGTCGTCAATGCGGAAAACACGCTCAACCTCCGCCACGGCCTCGGCTGGCGCGGCGTAGTTGAGATAAAAATAGTAGCCCTGGCTTTCTTTTTTGATCATATAGGCCAGCTTGCGCAGGCCGATGCGCTCCAGCGCAATCACCGCGCCGCCAAAGGTACCGGTCACAGTGCCGGTGCAGCGTTCAATGACTTCGGTAAAGCCGGCTTCGCCCAGATTCGGGCGCAGAACACAGGTCGTCTCGTAGTGACGCATCGTTCCTCCTCGTGGACTTTGGCCCCAGGCTTTGGGAGCAAGAAGGTTGGCTCGCTGCCGGCTCGCTGCCGGCAAATGAAATATGAGAGGAAGATTCTATTCTTTTTGCAAAGCCCGTGTCAAGCAAAAATCAGGCTGCCCCTCAACTGCCTCCTGCCTGCCCCCGCTTTTCGGCAGCCTTGATCTCGGCCCACTGCCGCTGCAGTTCCTCTTCGGTTCTGGCGGTGGCATGGCCAAAGACATGCGGGTGTCTCCTGACCATCTTGGCGTGCAGCTCCGCGCAGACCTCCTGCCAGGTGAAGGCATTCTGCTGTTCATAGAGGCGCACGATAAAGGCCAGCGTGAAGAGCAAATCACCGCTTTCTTCCCGAACCGCGGCCGGGTCGCCCGATTCAATGGCAGCGACCAGTTCCTGGCATTCATCCAGCAGGTATCTGCTCATGCTTCGGGCCGTCTGCCGCTGGTCCCAGGGGCAGCCGCCCTCGCCCCGGAGCCGGTCGATCAGCGCCATCAGGGCGCTGAGGCTTTCCGTATCCCCTTGCATGCTCACCACCCCACCCAGGAAGCCGGCGCGCTCCTGTAGGGCACCAGCTCGAAGCTGCGTTTGTACGGGTCTATGCGAATGTGGTAGTAGCGATCCTGGGGAATGTAGATATAGGGAATTTCCTCTTCCTGCCGTGACAGGAAACGGGAGAGGATCATGCGGTTCACGGCCCTGTGGCCCACGATCATGATGTTTTCGTCATAGTTGCCCAGATAAAAAACCTTTTTCAGGCCCCGCACGACCCGCTCGGCCATGGTGGCATAGCCCTCGCCGCCGGGATACACGTAGCGGTACTTGTCGGCGGCACGTCCCCTCGCCACTTCCGGCATTTTCTGGCGCGCCTCCTCATAGGTCAGCCCTTCGCAGACCCCGGCATGGATCTCGTTGAGCTCGGGCAGGGCGATGATGGAACAGGGCTCCTGCCGGGCAGCGATGGGCCGGGCGGTTTGCAGGGTACGGCGGTGGTTGCTGGTAAAGATGATGGGAATCCGCACGGTGGCAAAGTGCTCGGCCAGGGCTTCGGCCTGTTCTTCGCCCCTGGGTGTCAGGCTGGAGTCGCCGCCGATGCGGTTTTCGGTATTGTACACGGTCTCGCCATGGCGCACCAGAAAGAGGTTGCGCACCACCCGGGTGGTGATGATGTCGCGGATACGGTCGTAATAGGGCAAAACCTCGCTGATCTGCTCCTGCAGGATGCACGAATCAAAGGAATCGACCAGAATACGGTTGGGTTCGTCGGACAGCGGTTCGTAGATCTGCTCGTAGTAGGCAATACGCTGGCCAAAGTTTTCGAGCGCCTTCTCCCGGGGCAGATCCTGAAACTCGGGCAGCGCGGCCTTGCGTTCCAGATTGGCGGCCAGGGCCTCTTCGTCGGCGTTCAGGCATTCGACAAAGCACAGGGGAACAGGGGCAAAGGCGGCCATGATGCCGGCCCGGCGCTCCCTGGTGATATTCGTGGCATCGAGGATGGCCACCTGGCCCTCGCCGGCCAGAAAGGCCTGGGCCGCCTCGATGTTTTGGCGTGCGATCTCTTCCCGCATCTGCAGGCCGAAACTGTTGGCCGGCGAGAAAAAATCGGCCGTGCTGCAGCTCGCCCCGGATGCCATCTGACGGCGCAGCTTGCCGTTGTTGAACACCTGCACCCTGACCCCATCCTGCTCCAGGGTGCGGCCCAGTTTACGGGCCATGGTGGATTTTCCGCGGGCCGGCAGACCCACCATGGCGATCACCAGTTTTGCCTTCATGTTGCCTCCTGCGTACGGGAGCGCATGCGCTGAGATGGCCCATCGGGATGCCGCCGGAGGCCCAGAATCTGCAGAAACGCCCTGGCATCGACCTGATCCGTCACCGTCACCTTGCCCAGTGCGCTCGGCATCACCCAGAAAAGCCGCTGGCCGGCCATTTTTTTATCTGCCTGCACAAAAGCGGCAATGCGTTCCGCCGCAATCGTTTTGGGGATGGCCGTGGGCAGGCCGTAGGCGCTCAGCAGGCCGGCGATTTCCTCGCGGAGCGCCGGCTGGGCAAAGCCCGTGCGGACTGCCAGGTCGGCAACCGCCACCATGCCGATGGCCACGGCAAAGCCGTGCAGCAGGGTAAAGCCCGAGGCCGCCTCCACCGCATGACCAATGGTGTGGCCGAAGTTGAGTACCCGCCGGAGGCCGCTTTCCCGCTCGTCCGCCGCCACGACCCCTGCCTTCAGCGTGCAACAGAGCCTGATCACATGCCTCAGGCAGCCTGCGTCCAGCGCCAGGATCTGTTCGCGCCGCTCTGCCAGGTAGTGAAAAAAACCGGCATCCAGGCTGACGCCGTACTTGATGACTTCCCCCAGACCGGCCAGCAGCTCATCGTGGGGCAGGGTCTGCAGCAGCTCCGTGTCGATCAGCACCAGGCGGGGCTGGTAAAAGGCGCCCAGGATGTTCTTGCCCAGGGCGATATCCACCCCGGTCTTGCCGCCCACCGAACTGTCCACCTGGGCCAGCAGTGAGGTTGGCACCTGCACAAAGGGGATGCCGCGCATGTAGATGGCGGCCAGAAAACCGGCCATATCGCCGCTCACGCCACCGCCCAGGGCCAGGATGGCGTGGCTGCGGTCAAAGCCTTTCTGGAGCATATGGCCGGCCAGCGCTTCTATGGTCGCAAGGCGCTTGCCGGCCTCGCCCGCCGGAAAGGTGAAGAGCTCGCCGGAGAGCCCGGCCGCCTGCAAGGCGGCCAGCACTTTCCCGCCGTAGAGGGCTGCCACCTGATCGTCGCTGATGACAGCATAGCGCAGGGACTGGAGCCGGGCGCGCAGGTAGGCCCCCAGCCTGGGCAGAATGCCGCTGCCAATATGAATGGGATAGGCCCTCTCCTGAAGGCCCACGGTAAGCGTCTCTTCCATAGCTCCTCCCAATGCCTGCCGGATCAGGCCCTGGAGCCCAAACCGGCGCGCTGTTCCGCACGATGCGCAGGTCACGTCATCCGGTCTGGAAAGTACACAAAAAAAAGGGATTCCGCCAGATGGCGGAATCCCTTTTGTTCTCGGGACAGGAACACTTACTGCATCTTGTCGCCGGAAGCGGCATGCTGCATCTTGATCTCGACCTTCTCGGTCAGGCCTTCATAGTACTTGCGCAGAATGACCAGAACTTCGTCGCGGCCAAAGTGATCCGGCACTTCCAGACCTTCGGAGAGCATCTTGCGCAGCTTGGTGCCCGACAGGATGACCCGATCTTCCTTGGTATGCGGGCAGGTGCGCATGGAGGCCATGCCGTCGCATTTCTTGCAGTAGAAGGTCCAGTCGATCTTCAGCGGCTCGCAGAGCAGATCCTGACCCGGCTTGCCGGTTTTCGGAATGCGATCGAAGATTTCCTGCGCCTCGAACAGGCCGTAGAAGTCGCCGACTCCGGCATGGTCACGACCGATGATCATCTTGTTGACGCCGTAGTTCTGACGGAAGGTGGCGTGGAGCAGGGCCTCGCGCGGGCCGGCATAGCGCATGTCCAGAGGATAGCCGGCGCTGTACACGTTTTCCTTGACAAAATAGTGATCGATCAGGGTTTCAATGGCCTGGATGCGCACTTTGGCCGGGATGTCGCCTTTTTTCAGGTTGCCGATCAGGGAGTGAATCAGCACGCCGTCGCAGACCTCCACCGCAATCTTGGCCAGGAACTCGTGGGAACGGTGCATCGGGTTGCGGAGCTGCAGGGCGGCGACATTGGCCCAGCCGCGCTCGTCGAACATCTTGCGGGTCTCGGCAGGCCGCAGATACACGCCCGGATACTCTTTCGGGTACTCGCCTTCGGACAAAACCTTGACCGGGCCGGCCAGATTGACGTCCTTCTGGGCCATGACCATCTTGACGCCAGGATGATCTTCCAGGGCAACCTTCCAGAACTTGTCGTCAGCGGAATCTTCACCATGACCCTTGAAGACCTGCTCGCATTCCCATTTCTTGTCGGCCTCGGTCATTTCATACTTCTCTTCGACCTTCATGGTGGCGTAGGTCTCGCCTTCGCGAACCAGGGCGATCTCGTCGCCGACCTTGATGGCATCGGCGTCGGCTTTGGAGACATCCAGTGTAATGGGCACCGGCCAGAAGGTTCCGTCGTCCATCTGGAATTTTTCGCAAACGCCCTTCCAGTCGGCCTTGCCCATGAAGCCGGTCAGCGGGGAAAAACCGCCGATGCCCATCATGATCAGGTCGCCCTTGGCGCGCGGGCTGATCTCCACCTGCTTCAGACCCTTGGCCTTCTTCAGTTCGGCCTCGCGGGCGCTGCCCTCAAGCAATGCGCAAACCAGACCCTTTCCCCCGTGTGGTGCAACCAACTTGCTCATGTGATGTCCTCTCTAGTGGTGAGTTTGTGAGAGCCGCCTCCAGTGGCCCCAAAGGCAGCCGATAAACACAAATCGCATAATGGGGGGAGAGGCTAGTCTGAGCCGGAAATAAAGTCAAGCAGAAAAACCAATGGCATGCATCAGTCTTTCTGATGCATGCCATTGGTCAGCTTGCGCTGCGGGCAAAAAGGCGGCTTCGACAGAGCTGTGCCCCTGGCGGGTCGCTGCTCAGGACACCGCTAGTCCATATTGTCTTCCTCCCAGGAAATACGCCCGGAGCGTACTCCCTCCGTAGTCTTTGCCTTGACGGCCTCGATGCTGCCGGTTGAAAGTTGGGTGTTGACTGTAACCGTGTTGTTACCGCCATCCTTGCCGGCAGAGATCGATATGCCTCCTGCGCTACCCGAGCCCAGCAGTACAAAGGTTTTCGCCAAATAACGCACCACCCCGTGTACATTAACAGTCTTGGCACCCAATGTGAGTGTTTTCGGGTTGGCGGTGCCGGTACGGTAATCCAGACCGTACAGTGCGCTCTGGCCCAGACCTTTGCAGGGGTCACTACTTGGCTGAAAGACTGTGGAGAAGAGCACGCCGCCGGCCAGCGCCGAGCGGGTCAGATTTCTGGTACTTGGCGCCCCGGCTGCATGGCTGATCAGGCCTGGAATTTTGCGTTTCCATCCCGCCGCCTTGTTCACCGCTTCACCCAGCAGCTCGTTAAAGGTAGTCAGTGTGCCGGATGAACCCACGACTGTCGAAGTCAGTGCACCGTCGCTGTAGACATCGACCCCGGAAACATCCAGCAGATCGGCATCCAGTACCGGCAGCGCAGCGCCAGTGCTAGCCGCGTTGGCTTTGTCTTCCGCCGTGGCCAGCGGGTCCTTGATGCCATAGAGATAATGCTCGTCTGCCGTCAGCTTGTCCAGCATATTCCAGTAACGGCCTGTGCCGAAGTAGATCCACTTGTGGCGCTTCTTGTCGATGCCGGCCAAAGGCTGAGCAGATACGGGCAGGTTCGTTTTCAGGAAAGTGTTCAGCGTCCAGCCCGACATGTCGGCCCTGTTGTTGAAGTCCAGCTTCAGCAGTGCGCCGCTGTCCGCGCTGTTGTTGGTTGCATTCTTTTTGCTGGCGTCAGAGGCCACCACACCTATATAGGCTGCATCGCTCTTGAAATCGAGCTGCCAGTCCACGACCGAGGGATTGCCGACAAAGCTGTTGGCAATCCGGGTATCGCAAGCCAGTACCTTGAAGTCGGCTCCGTTCCTGATGGGCTGCACCGAACAGCCGTTGGGCACTGTCGAAGGCGTCACTCCGGTCTGCGTGCGGAGCTGACTCAAATCAAACAGATACACATGGGCATTCTGGCTGCTGGTATAGTCAATTCCGGTCGGCCCACTGCCCAGAAGCAGATACCAATCGTTGCAGGCCGAGCCGTTGCAGGTGGTGGCGCTGCCCCGATCCTGGAAAGCTACCGCTGCCGGATACATCGTGGTAAAGGTGGCGTCGGGCAGAGGGATCTCGCCCAGCAGGACCGGTGGCTTTTCCGGATTGGTCACGTCAAAGACTACATAGGCCGAATGGGTATAGTACGAGGGCGAAAAGCCGGTCAGCTCCATGCTGCCTCCGCCCCGCCCCATGCCCACGACCAGCAGCGTGCCCCAGCCATTAGGGTGATCCGTATCTTCGGAGAAAATCCGGGCGTCAAAGATACGCGGCTGGCCATCCACATACGAAACATGGGTAGTGTTGGCACCGTACTCAGGGGCTTTCAACCACTGCAGGTGCGGCAGCAGATTGCCCGGCGCATAGGCCCAGAGCTCGGCACCCAGCGGGTGCTCGACCGCTGCCGTGCCGTCAGGCGTAGTGCCGCTGACCGAATACTTCATCAACGTCTGTTCCTTATCAGTGCCTGCCTCAAGGGTCTCGGTCGTATAGAAACCACCGTTGAAGGCATGCAGCAGGCCGTCGTTCGCCCCTGCATAGACCACCGTACGCCGGTCCAGGTAACGGGTGCGGAAGGCGCGGTATGTCCTGTCACCGTAAATGATGTCAATATTTTCCCGCGGCGTACCGACAACCGCCGGTGAGGAGTGCATAACGTCGCCCAATCTCAGGATGTGGCTGGGGCTGGTACCGTCCGCCGCAGCTGGTATGGTTCTGGTTCTGGTGCCACTGATCTCCTCGCCGCGCACATAGTTGATAACGTCTTTGGCTTCCTGCAGATCAGCCACATCGAAGAACTTGAGCGCGTCTGAGGCGCTAGTCAGCAGTCCGGTTTCAAAAGGCAGGTACTCGCCGCTGTCCACCTTGCCGTTCCTGTTGCTGTCCACCCAGGTCATGATGTAACGGCCCGTTTTGGCGGTGGTATTCCATGTGCGGTTGGTGGTCACGGTCACGCCATCCAGGTAGAGCTGTTTCTCGGCGTTCCAGATGTAGCTGACATTCTCAGAATTGATGGGTATGGATTCATAGCTGGCAGCCTGCACCACATCGCCTGCCGCCAACCAGGCCAGTTTCGGCGTGACCGTAAACGTCTTGCTGCCCGAATTGGCCAGCGTCAGTGGCGTGTTGCTGGTCCCCGTCCTTCCTTGGCTCAGGTTGGTCACACTCCAGGAATCAATGTTTGTACCTGCCGTCCCC